>JAILRZ010000128.1 GCA_024697845.1 Eubacterium sp.
TCTACCGTGAATATCTTCGTTTGGATTTACACTGGATGCAAGGAATGATGAATTTTCCAAAGTACTTCTTCCATACATATTTGGATCTAAGAATGGAATGAGTGCTCTTGTAATTGTTTCATAATATTCATCATAAAGTCCTGCTTTAATCATTGCAAGAATATATTTATATTCCATATGAAGGAATACGTTTTCTCTTTCCTGCCATCCCGGGGTAAATGCACGGCAACGTCCGTTTTCCATAGAGCAGTCTTCAATGGAAGCTGATGTCTTGTACATTGCAAGTTTCTGATCATAAAGGTCCGTTTCTTTCACTTTGTTGTAAAGTGTTCTTGCTGTTTCAACATCTTCGTAACCCATCATTCTTGCAGGTCCTTCTAAGAAGTATGGCAATGGAACTGTCTTGAATGCTTTTACCTTTGCCTTTGGAAGTCCGTAATGACTGATTACTGCATTTCCTTCTGCATCAACAACCGGTTCGAAATCTGTAACTTCATGTGTTAAGTATGTAGGAACAATTCCGTTTCCAAGTTCAATTGCCTTTGCAATACCCTTTGAAATCTTTTCTTCAAAGGCTTTGAATACTTCCACGAGCTGTGCTCTTGATACTGCAGTTTCCTTTCCACTGAAGTATGTTACTACAGATGCTCTGTATTCTTCTCTAATTGTAGCAACCTTATCCCAGTAAGCGAAGTCATTCAGGCTTCCTGCATTATATTCATCTAATGCTGCCTTCACGTCCGCTAAATACTGAGCGATTTCTGAAGGCATTACTACTTCGCCTTCTCCGTCAAAGTTTTCTACGATAAAGTTTACTAATCTCTTTAATTCAAATGTTTCCGGTGTTCCTGAACCGAATAATCCAGGAAGTCCGTTCATGGCATCATTCCATCCTGGCTTTCCACCTTCCATTTCAACACCGATTCCGTCAACGTCAAGCTGTGCAAACTTGCTTAATGCTAAGGTAATCATCTTTACAGCCAATGTTGTTTCGTAAATCTTTTCGTCCGGTGTCTTTAACCAGTTTGTAGCCCACTTATTAAATCCAGGTCTTGCAAGTTTTTCTCCTGACTCAACTTCCATACCGTACTGACGTACAGCACCCTTCTTGTTGATTACGTATTTTTCACTACGTGGAACAACAGTTGCAACACTGTCATAGAACTTGTATGACTTGTCATTGAATAATAAGTCTTCTACTTTATCAGGGAAAATAGACAAGTAGTTATCTACTAAGTCCATATTGTAATCCCAGTGATCACTCCAATATCCTTCGCCAAATCCGGCCTCGATATTCTGGTCACACTTTTCTAAGATTGCGGCAATAAAATCACCGTCATCTAATTTTAATTTTAATTGAAGTTTTGCAATGGTATTGGAAATCTGTCCTGGTGTAAACTTACCTTCTACAAGCTTAATGATTGCAGAAGCATCGCCATCGATACTTTCCTTAACGTATGCGTTTACTTCATCCTGCATTCCTTCTTTTACGTTGAACAGACTTGGACGAACTTCCAATGGATTGTATCCGTCTGCCTGAACTAAACTAAAGAATGTCTTAACATTGAATTCCCCAACATCTTTATTGAAGAATACGTCGTTTCTTCTGTTCTGAGAAACGTCACGGAAGTTTCCGTTACCCTGTGAATAATATTCAGCGGCAATTGAGAAGAAGTTATAATCTCTTTCCGGATCACCATGCTTACGACTGAACAAGTGGATAATAGATTTGTTTCCGTCTTTATTTAATACATATGGATAACCACCACGAAGGAAGTTATCTAAGTAACACTGTTCAATATACTGATCAAATTTTCCTGCTGATGTATGTGTCTTCACGTCAGAAGTAAAGCTGTCTGCTAACTCTTCAGCTTCCACGAACTTGTTTGCAAGATAATCTTTTCCACAGAATGTATCTAATTTAGCATTAATCTGTTCTACAGAACCTGCAAATCCCATCATAGAATCAAAGGAGAATGTTTCCCCTGCTCCAATGGTTGTCTTAAATGGTGTAAATCCACAAGGAACTTTATTTGCAAAACACTGTTTCTTTGCAAGCACACCATCAACGGAACCTTCAATGAAGTTCACCGGAGTCATTAATGACAAGTCATAACCATAAACGGTATCAACATCATAAATCACGTCCTGAAGTTTTCCGTCTTTAATTGTCAGATAGTAATATCCGCCTTCTACATCGGATACTTCTGCTGAGTCCTTTGTAGACGCACGAAGTGTGTAATAAGGAACCTTATTATCAATGTTCTTGATATATGCCCAACTCTTGAATAAGTTTGACATTTCCTTAAATTCTCCGTTAGAAATTCCGTATGTAATAATCTTTGGAAGACCATCAATAATTTCAACATTTTTTGCTGCACCACTGATATTCTTTACAGATACCTGTCTTACTAATGCACCAATGCTTTCGTTTGGTAAAATGAAATAATTTACTGTTACTTCAATTCCATACTTTTCATTTGTTTCAATAATCTTGAAACTGTTTTTGTTCATACGAATCTGACGTTTTGCTTCAGCTTCATATTTGAAAAATGGCTCATAGTATTCACCATCAATCTTTAAAAAGGTTCTGAAACCTTTCACCTGTGTGTTCTCAAATGCGGTATTTGCTGAGTTAAACTCCATAATGGCATTGCCTTTGTTGTCAATACCAAAGCTGTTCATTCCCTGTCCTCTGTTGGTATAAAATGTCCACATTGGAATTCCCTTAACTCCTGCAAGACCTGGTAAAAAGCTGGAAAAAGCCGGTTTTCTGTCATAATCATCAATGACAAATGTTTTTCCTTCAAGTCTGTAATTCTCCATAATAATCTCCTTGTGAATGTTATTTGTATTAAATTTTTAAATGCAATTAGCATTCTTATTTTTCTTTATGTTTTCCGCAAGAACTTCTATAAACCATTTTTGGTGATAACTTGGTTACTGTTCCTGACTTATCACCTTCATCATTTAATAATCTGAAAAGTTCTGTTGCACTGGCATTCCCCATTTCCGTAATCGGGCTGTGAACCGTAGTCAACGGAATGCTGTAATATTTACTGAGAAGACTGTCATCATATCCGATCACACTAACATCTTCCGGAACTTTAATTCCAACATCCTGTAATGCCTGAATTACCCCCCATGCCATTTCGTCATTGGCACAGAACATTGCATCCGGCAATTCTACGCCACTGGAAAGCATGGATCGCATTTCACTATATGCCAGGGATTCTTCATAGTAACCACGCAGAATAATGTCTTCATCAATGGACAGTCCATTTTTCTGCATCATTTCCACATATCCCTGATAACGATGAGAATCGTCTCCGGACTCATTTCCGTGCATATATCCGATTCTCTTATGTCCCAGCTTAATCAGATGATCTACTGCCATAGAAGCACCTAATTTATCATCTGACAATACGCCGGAAACATTTTTTCCTTTGCTGTCTCGGTCAATAAAGACCATAGGAATGTTTACAGTTGCAATTCTTTTTACATAATCTCCGGTCAAATCTTCATGGTAAATAATCGCACCTGCGACTCCTGATGCAATAATCATTCGATAAATTTCATCCGGTGAATTATCATTACTCACGTAGATGTTTAACAAATAGTTATTTAATTTACACTGCAGGTGAATCGCCTGTGTTAAAACGCGATAAAAATCTCCCTGCAAACTAGTCAGGAATACCCCGATGGTATTCTTTCTGTTTGACTTCAGAAGTTTGGCATTCATATTCGGTATATAATGTAATTTCTCTACCGCTGCCAATACTCTCTGCTTTGTCTCCTCACTAACAATATCCGCATTATTAAATACATTGGATACTGTAGAAATGGCTACGTCAGCTTCGCGAGCAACGTCCTTAATTGTAACCATATTTTCCTCCTTATGTTGAAGGCAGGGACTGTGCCCTGCCTAAAGCACAATACATTTCCTTTTTTTACTTATACAGTCTTACATAATCAATGCTGTAATAATCTTCGTATACCGTTTTTTCCGGTGTATCAGAAACTTTCGTCCATCCTTCTGTTGTGACATTTCCAGCAGCATTTCCACCTATTGCACAATTGAGAATGAAGTAATGTGGATGCATAAACGCATCACCCCATGCAGCCGCAAAATTCTTTTCCGTAAAGATCTTGGAATTATATTTTCCTGTTTTCTTTCCGTCACAGTAGAACTGGATATAGGTATCAGTCCAAACAGCTGTATATGTATGATAGCTTTCTGCACTCTGTTTCTGCGTTAATTGTGTCTTGAAAGTTCTATTTCCATGAGATTCCTTTTGGTTATTGAAAAACCGACAATGTATCGTCTGAGGAACTTCTCCCTTCATCGATTCTAAAATATCGATTTCTCCCGTGTCCGGCCATCCTTTTTGTACACCTTCCAGACCCAAAGTCCATCCTGCTGACCAGGTACCGGTACCTTTTGCTGCTTTTGCACGAATTTCCATTTTTCCGTAAGTAAATTCTTTTTTGCCCTTCGTGTCAATTTTTCCGGAAGTATAAATTGTATCTTTCTTAGGATCTTTAAATACTTCCATTCTAGGAATAATCACCAGTTTACCGTCCTGGAACTTGAGATTTTTTCCTGCTGTCAGAGTTTCCATCTCCTGATTTGTTCCAGTCACAAAGTTATATTCCCAGTTCTTCTTATCCAAGGAAGTTCCATTAAACTCATCAGACCAATCCAATGCCCATGTTTTTAATGAAAGAACTTTGGAATATTCTTCACTTACAAGTTTCTTTTTTGTGCCATATGCTTTCACCTTGAAATAATAGGTTTTTCCGTAAGTAAGTCCTTTCACTTTAGCGGATTGCTTTTTCCCGCCCTTCACCGTAACTTTCTTATATCCGGACTTTTTCTTCGTGGAATAATAAATAAAATATCCACATGCGCCCTTGGCTTTTTTCCAGGTGACCTGAATACTTGCCCTCCTCATTGGATCCAAGGAACTATCTGAACCTACAGCCTGCACATCTTTTATTTTCACATTTTCAGGAACAACCTTCACCTTAACCTTCGCTTTGCTCGTTCCGTTTTTTACAGTAATGACACAATTGCCTGTTTTCTTTGCTTTGATATCACCTTTGCGATTTACAGAAGCAACTTTCTTGTTGCTGCTTTTAAAAGTACATCCTTTTTGAAGAATAACAATGGAATAAAATTCTCCCGCTTCCAATGTAACCTTTTTCCCTGAAAGTACCTTTACCTTCGCTTCTATAGTGGTTGTTGGCAATGCCTGAAAAAGCACTATCAGCATCACAAATGCTGTTACAATAGAAATCACTTTTTTATTTTTTTTCATTTGATTCTCCTATTGTTAAGGCAGAGAATTTTTCTCTGCCTTAAGCATCTAAAAAATGTTCTTACTGATATACTCTTACGTAATCAACGTACATCTTATCCTGATATGTTTCAATTCCACCTTCTTTAGTTCCAATCTTTGTCCAATATCTTGGATCTGGATTTCCACCCAAAGTTCCACCGATTGCACAGTTAATAATTAAGTAGAATTTCTGATTGTATGGCCAGATATTCGGGTTATCTGTTCCATCACCGCTTAATACATATTTACTTGGATCATAGGTCCATGTCTTCTTTCCATCAATAAAGAATGAAATTGTTTTTGCATTCCATTCAATTCCGTAATTATGATATGCAGAAGTAGCTGTTGCTACAGATGTTGCCTTATACTTTGGTCCTGAACTTGTTGGCATTCCATTAAATTTATTACAATGAATTGTCTGTGGAATACTTGTCTTTTCTAACTGTTTTGTTGTTTCCAAGACATCAATTTCACCACAAAGTGGCCAACCGTTCTTATCACCTAACATCCAGCAAGCTGCCCATGTTCCCATACCTTTTGGTAATTTTGCACGGAACTCAACTTTTCCGTACTGTACGGAATACTGTCCCTTTGTCCAAACCTTTGTAGAGAATATATTCTTTGAATGTGGAACTCCGTCCTCTGTATATTTTTCATCTAAAAAGGTCTTAGTATTTGGATTCCAGTCAAACTGTGGTTTAATGATTAAAGAACCATTCTTCACTTCACTGTATTCCGGTTCATAATCCTGTAATTCTTCATTACCATAGCCGTACTTTCCTACCGCACCTTCGGTATTCCATTTCTTATTATCAAGTTTTGTTCCGTTAAATTCATCATTCCACTTCATCATGTAAGTCTTTACAGACTTAATCTTGGAATATTCACTGCTGGCTAATTTCTTCTTTCCAGCCTTTGCATAAGCTTTAACCTTTACGTAATAGGTATTTCCAAATGTTAACTTTCCGATGGTAGTACTTGTCTTCTTACCACCTTTTACAGTTACTTTACTATACTTACCATTTTTGCTCTTTGAATAATAAACATAGTATCCTGAAGCACCTTTTACTTTTTTCCAGGTTGCTTTAATTGTTGCCAGCTTTGCTGCGCTTTCAGCGCTGTTTGAACCAACCACTGAAACAGCAGACATCTTTGCTGTTGCAGGAAGAACCTTTACAGTCACTTTCTTTTTGCTCTTTCCAACAGATACTGTGATTTTACAAGAACCTGCTTTCTTTCCCTTCACTTCACCTTTTTTGGAAACTGTCGCAATCTTCTTGTTACTTGTCTTAAACTTTGCACCTTTTTGTTTTACTGCAATCAAATCAGAATCTCCAACATCTAAGGTGATGGATTTTCCTGTTAAAATTGTTACTGCAGCTTGAACTTTTTTTACTGGTGTTGCAGCAAACATTGTCATTGTCATTGCAGCCACCAGTGCTACTGAAGTAAATTTCTTAAACATTTTTCACTCCTCCTTGAAAAATTATTATCTTAATGGGAAGGCACCAGGCGTTCCGATGCCTTTCCCTGTTTCACTTTTTATTCACCGGTAATACCTGTGTTTTCAATACCCTGAATAAACTGTTTCTGTACAAACAAGTAGAGGATTAACAATGGTGTAATAGAAATGAGGATCGCTGACATTCTCTGTGCTTCATTTAATGCATTGGCACCACCTGTAGCTGCTCCATTGTCGAAGGAAGCCAGGTTACCAGGAAGCAGGTCAACCGCATCTCTTAAGAAAATACTTGTTGTATATGTTTCGTTCCAGTTAAATACAAATGAGAATAAGAATACTACCAAAATTGTTGAGAATGATAATCTAATTGCAATGTGATAGAAAACTCTCAAGGAGCCGGCTCCATCAATCATCGCTGCTTCATCTAATGACTTTGGAATCATATTGAAAAAGTTATAGAAAATCAAAACCAACATTGTTGAGTATGTACCCTGTCCTAAAATTGCCATTAACACCTGTGGCCAAACGGAATTCATTAAGTTGATTCCTGTCCATGTATTCAGCTGAGTAAACATCATTACTCGTGGAATTGTAAGCAATGGGACCGGCAGGATAAACGCCAGAATCAACATGATGTACCAGACGTTACGTCCCTTAAAGGTATATCTTGATAATGCAAATCCGGTTGTAGCCGAAACAGCCGTCTGTCCAATTGCCAGTAAAGCCGAGAACCAGATTGAGTTAATCAATGAGGTTGGCACATTCAACTGTTTAATTGCGTTTGTGAAGTTTTCAAAACTTGGATTTTTTGCAATCCATGTAATGGATGGGTCAATCAAGTCTGCTTCATTCATAATTGATTTTGCAAGCATTTCAAAAATCGGGCTTAAGAATACGTATCCGATACAAATCAATACAAAATAAATCATAAATTTGGATGCAAACTGGACACCCTTTAATCTTTTTAATCTGGCAAAGTTGATATTCTTCAGTGAAGAAAGGCTAATCTTCTTTGCAGCTTCATTTTTATTTGCCATATAACTTTGCCTCCTTTGCCTGATGTCTCTTCTGAGCCTTTAAACGTCTCTTCTGATATTTTTCCAACTTCTTTAATTTCTTTTCCTGCTTCTTTCTTGCCTTGATATCCTTTGGTGTTCTGTCCATAAACAGTACGAATACCAAACCAATAATTGCAAGAGCAATCACACTGTAAATCCATGCATAGGTTGCTGCAAATCCCAATCCGGTACTTAAGTCACCAGTCTTCTTTTCAATCAACTTATACATTGGATTGATAGATGTAAACATACCTAACTGAATAACTGTAAATACGGTAATAATTAAACCAACACCCTTTAACATCGGGATTGTGATTTTCCACATAATCTGCCATGCATTGGCTGAGTCAATCTTTGCTGCTTCGTAAATACTTGGATTGATTTTCTGTAAACCATTGATAAACAATACAATTGGAATACCTGTAAACCAAAGAATGATTGAAAGCTGATCAAAAATACCTGCCAATCCATTTGCTAATGGTCTCGAATAACTGTCAATAATCTGCATAATGAAAATGTCTGAATATGCATTCATCGTTGTCTTTGCAGCTGTAGCAGCCTGAGAAGCCGCATCTCCTTTACCCTGTGCGCTTAATAACTGCTGCATAACAGGACCGGACATAATGATAACCGGAAGGAAATAAATTGTTCTTAAAATTCCTTTACCTACTGTAATCTTGTTAAGCATATAAGCAATGATAAATGCTAACACTACTACAATAAATGTATAAGGAATAATCATTTTTAGATATCCTAACAACGCCGGAAGGAATTCCTGGTTTCCAACAAAGGCATTTATGTAGTTTTTAACACCAATAAATTCCAGCTTGTAGCCCCATGCCGTAGAACTTACGGCATTAAAACTTAAGATAATCGTCATTACAAATGGGAACAAAGTAAAGACTGCAAATCCGAGAATCCAAGGAGCCATAAACATATAACCGTTTCGGTCCTGTCTCTGCTGATATGTACGCATCTTTTTCTTCTTTTCTTTTTTGTTTCCCGCTGTTTCCTGTTTGACAACAGGTTCTTCCGATTTTTCAACCGGCTCAACTTTTTCTTCCACTGGTTCTTCCACAACTTCTTCCACAACTTCTTCTACTACTGCTTCTTCAGTATTTTCGATTGTTTCTGTTGCTTCTTCCATGGATTCTTTAACTTCTTCTGCAGCTACTTCTGCAGTATTTTCTTCTGCTGCCACGAATTCAGTTGCTACATTTTCTGTTACTTCTTCTGCAACTTCAGGTGTAGCATTTTCAACAACATTTTCAACCGCATCATCTAATTGTGTCGGCTGATTCGGTGTTAATTGATTTTCATCCACTATTCAACACCTCCTTCGATTACTCCAGCACTTGTTGCTGCGATTGTTGTACCATTCACTACGATTTCATCTTCTGTGTAGTTAATGATTACTGTTTTAACGTTTCCGTCTTTTGAATACTGGTTCGCAATGACACCACCTGTTGTGCCATTTTCACCCTCATCATTATTTTTCACCAACTGTGAACCGTTCCATGTATAAACAGTTCTTGAATCCCATGTGTAATCTACCACCTGAGATAATGGTGCATTTACTGTATTATAAATTGTATTAATCAGTTCTTCGTACTGTGTAAACTCTGTAGAGTAATAGTCAGAAGAAGCTGTATCTGCTAACAGATAAGATGGTTCTTTTGTTAAAACAAAGGATGGGTTCGCATTGTAATCAATCATTCTCAACATATCATTTGTTGAATAGAATGAGAAGTTTGCATATGGTGCGTAAATTTCCATTGTTCCATGTAATACCATCTGAAGGAACGGTACTGTATCTGTTTCGTATACATACTGTGATGTTCCAATCGGTGACTGGAGATATCTGTCTGTATACTGCCACATATACTTGTTTGGATTAACCATATTTACCTTAGTTCCCTGATCTTTAATTTTCTTTACTG
>JAILRZ010000159.1 GCA_024697845.1 Eubacterium sp.
ATTGTATCACAGGAGGTTTTTTACTGTAAGCTAAAGCATTCCCTACCAACCGGCTTAGCCGGTGGTTTATTTGTTTATTAAAGCTCCGTTTTTTCTACACAAAAAACTTCGCAATAATAAACAAGGCCTTGCCTTATACAAACAAAAACGCAGACTGAACATCTGCGTTTCCAACTTCTTTAAAACTTCTTTTGAAAAATTCGAAGAATAAATTCCCGTATATTATCAGAATCATAAACCATCGGTGCCGAATTCGGATAATATACAACCATCCGATAAATATAGAACACCAAAAAAACCGCCATCAAAATATATAGGACAATCCGATTTATTCGTTTAATTCGCTTCGTCGTCTGCTCCGACAAAACAAGATATCGTTCCAATAATACTACCGGCACTCCGATTACAAGAACGATCCACAAAGGATGCATTTTCGTAGCTTCCAGGAAGTTTCCCTGTATTGCCAAAAATAAGGCCCTTGTAATCCCACATCCCGGACAAGGAATGCCCCATAAAATTCTGAACAGGCATATCTTGTGAAAAATCAACTCACCGATAAGTCCATATAGGATCATGGCCAACGCAGGTATTTTCACCCATTGAAAATCCTGAACGACCTTTTTAAAATCAAACTTCATTTATTTTCCCTGAATCACTTATTCTTTTTCATAAAATGCTTTAGTTCCATTTTCACTCTGCCCCAATTGCAGAACACTGATCTAAACAAACGGTGAATCCAAAAAAATGGAAGGAGCCATCCATGCTTTTTCAGAGACGGATAGATAAATTCCATTCGCTCCCTCTCCATAAACATTCTCCTAAAAAAATATCCCTTCTGTGATTTAATTCCTTGTTCCTTCTGATATCGTTCAAAGGACCACTTTTGATATTGTTCGAAAGTGCCGAATACACCGCTATTAATAATATATTCTGCGGATTCTTTAAATTCCTCCTGAAGAATCCCATTATCAAACCAAGCTTCTGCCAGGTTTCTGCACATTTTTTCAAACTGTACGTAATTCATCTTTTCCAACAGCAATTGAACTTTTTCCGTAGCTATTTCTTCAGGATAATTCTTCATTAAATAATACTGATCCACAATAGAGCGAATTCCACTTCCGCCCATAGAATAATGCTTCTCAAAATGAAGCAAATGAAACAGATAATAATCCGCAATTGTCATCTTTCTCAAATGTGGATTTTCCTCATCCCGTTCCAGTCGTTCCCAGATATCATCAGTATGCCAATGATTTTCTTCTGTCGGTGGCAACAGGCGACGATGAATTTCCACTTCCATATATGGTCGTTTCTGATAAACATCATGACTGTCGTCCAATCCCACATCTTCCGGAACATATCCTAGGGATTCCATTAACGGAACAAACCGATCAATCTGTTCCTTGTCCACCAGATAATCCAAATCTCCCATCTGGCGAAATCCTGCTTTTAGATACAGCGGCTTCATCAGCGCACCTTTTAACGGAAGAATATCTAGTCCCTGCTTTGAAGCTTCACCGATAATGGCCTTGGCTTCTGCCTGCTGAATCATATGAATCAACTGATTTTTTTCATGCTGCTGATTCCATACCCGGGCAATCTCTCCTTCCGGCTGATTCTGCAGTTTGGAAACAGCATCATAGACCATTTCCTCTATCTGATGATACACTGCCAGATTCAAAAGATCTTTCCACTCAACCGTTTCCGGTTTTTCCGGTGGTTGTTCCTGATGAATTGTCGCCTTTAACAAAGCAATCAAGTAATCACTTGTATATTGATTTATTTCCATTTTTCCTCCTTGTTTTCGGCAACTAAAAAATCTTTACTGTTCTTCTTCCTGCGCCGGATTATCATCAACAGTCGGCGCTTCTGTCTGAGGTTCCGTTGGTGCTTCTGTTGGTTTTTGGGTTGGTTTTTGTGTCGGTTTCTGAGTTGGTTCATCTGTCCACACTTCTTCCTCATCATCCTCATCATCACTGTCATCTACCCATTCGTCATCACCATCGTCACTCTCGTCTGTCCATTCTTCATCATCTGCAATAGCTTCCGTCCACTTCTCTTCTTTTGCTTCTGTTGTTTCCACCTTTTCTTTTGTAGTTTTTTCTTCTGTGGTTGAATCTTTTTCCGTTGTTGTTTCCACAACAGTCGTTTCTTCTTCCTTATTAAAATTCTTTGACATAATCGCAGCTGTCACAACAATTCCCATAATGACTACCACGGCAACAACGATGGCAATAATATTCAATTTCTTATTTTTATTTGTCAGTTCCATTTTTTCAAGATCATCTTCGTCATCTTCAATAATCTCATCTTCAAAATATTCTTCTTCCTCTTCCGGAAAATCAAAATCCAACTCTTCTTCATTTGGGAATTCATCTTCAAAATCGGAATCATCAATCTGAACCGGCATTACGATTTCACCGGTCTGATCAATTGGATCAATTTCCCCATCAAAATCCGGCAAAATTTTTGTTGCTTCAAAATCCAAATCAATTTCCGGTACAGTTTCAGTTCCATCCTGAAAATTGCTATCATCTATATCCGGAATAACTTTTGTTTCATCCGGATTAAAATCCTGGCCGAATCTGTTCTTGTCTTCCATTTGTTCCTCCTTCTTCCGTCTCTACGGACTATCCTTTCCTGTTTATAACATAGAAACGAACAATTCTCCGTTTTTATTTCAATCCGTTACATTATAATTCAGACCACACATTTTTGGCAAGTATTTCCCAAAAGCAAGCACCGAAAGCAAGCTTTCTGCATTTTCTTCGTTCCAAAAACAAAAAGGATGCAAATGCATCCTTTTACTTGTGTGACTTAATATAATCTTCCACTTCATCTTCCCGAATATCCAATGCAATTGCAAATTCGTCGAAAAGATTTTTCTTTGCTTCCTTTAAATATCGATCATCTACAAATGTGATTCTCTTTCCCTGAGCCATTCTTTCATGATTGCGTTCATAAAGTGCTTTAATGACACCAATCAGTTTTTGGCAATCTGCAGAACCAATCGCTTCCTTATAGCGAAGTTCTCTGGATTTTTCATTTTCAATCCACATAGGTTTAATCTGATCCATATCCTTTACAATGGATTCAGCTTCTTCACGGGAAATAACAGAGCGCATTACAACTTTATCGCTATCAACCGGATAAAAGATTTTTCTGTTTTCAGAATGCACCGGAATCAAAGTGTAGTACAACTGGTCTTTATCTGCTCCTGAAAGATCAATGTGTGTAATATCCTTTACCTGACAAACACCATTTCTTCCATGAACAATATAGTCTCCGACCTTAAACATAATTTCCTCCTGCAACACTTTCAACTATTTTTTCTCATATTTACACTCTAATTATATCGCAATTGTTAAAAAAATGTCATAGTCATAATATACAATTTTTTCTCCCGTATTCTCAACTTCATCGGCATATTTCCGCACGCAGCTATTTCATATTATCTCGCGCCACAAAAACAATAATTGCAATCGCTATGATACAAGGCAACACAAACACAACCAGAAAGCTACGTTGTTCCGCTGCATGAACCAACAACCCTATAAAAACCACACACATAAGAATCAATATTCCTGCCAGTATTTTTACCATTTGATTATGCTTTTCCCTTGCTGTTTTCTTTGCCATCTAAAAATCCTCCTGAGAATCCTCTTCGTAATCCTCTGATTCACTTTCTTTCTCTGCCAAGTGACGGATATATGCTGCTTCCGACGCTTTTTCATCTTCTTCCATAATACCATTTTGATTCAAATCAAAATCGCCGTCATATGGTCCGTAATTTCTTTCTTTCTCAACAAACATAACCCCCAATGTTCCCGGTCCACAATGGCTGGAGATTACACCTCCCGCCTCTGCAATATAAATATTTTTGAAATGCTGAAGTCCCTCAAGATAAGAACGAACCTGTTCCACCACTTCCTGACTGCATCCGGAATGGGTAAGAAATACGTATTCATCTCTCGCCTTCTTTAATTCCTTTTCCATGTCTTCCACATATTGCATCGTGACATGTTCCGTGGTACCACGGTACTTCTTTCCTGCATCCATCTTTCCATGTTCCACATAGATTTTTGGTTTAACTTTAAAGATTCCTCCTGCGAGAGCCGCAGTTGCCGAACATCTACCTCCACGATGCAGATATTTCAATGTATCTACCACAAAACTTGCTCTGACATATGGCTTTAACGCTTCAACCACGCTGACAATTTCCCTGGCTCCTTTTCCTTCCTGAGCCATCTGAGCAGCATGTAATACTAACAGTCCAATTCCGGTAGAAAGATTTTTCGAATCAACCACAAAAGCTTGTTCCTCATATTCCATTTCTTCTACCATAAGGTTGACTACCTGGTATGTAGAGGAAAATTCAGAAGAAATGGTGAAAATAATTACTTCTCTTTCTTCCTTTTTATAGGGTTCCAGAATTTTTTTAACATCTTCTGCTGAAGGAGCGGATGTCTTCGGTGGTTTTTTCTGTTCCTCACACCACTGAAAAATTTCCGTCGGCGTCACTTCTTCGCCATCTTTATATTCCTGTTCTCCCAAATGAATATACAATGGAAGAATGTCAATATCATATTTCTCAATTAATTCCTTTGATAAATCACAGGTGCTATCTGCAATAATCTTTACCATTTTTCAACCCTCTTTATTTTTCATTCTGTACTTCATTGATATCATACGGTGTCGTCTGATATACATAGTAATTAATCCAATTCGTCCACAACAGCTGGCCTGCCGCGCGCCAAAATACAATCGGATCCTTCGTTGGATCATCATCCGGAAAATAATTCTTTGGTGGCTTTGGATTCATTCCCTTTGCCACATCTCGTTCATATTCCAGTTTCAGAGTATCTGCATCATATTCCGAATGACAGAACACGTAAAACTGTCTGCTATCCTGCGTCTTAACAATTGCCACACCGGCTTCCTCAGATTCCGCCATCAATTCCAGTTCCGGCACGGCAAGAATCTGTTCTCTTGTAATTTCCGTTGCTCTGGAATGCGGTGCCCAGAACATATCATCAAAGCCTCGGAACAATGGAGACTTCGGGCTTAAGATTTTGTGCGGATAAATTCCGGAAAGTTTTGGCAAGCGGTCTCTCTTTCGGATTCCATAATGATAATATAATCCCGCAAAAGCTCCCCAACATAAGTAGAAGGTACAATGTACATGTTTTTTTGACCATTCCATGATCTCACATACCTCATCCCAATATTCAACTTCCGTATAATCAATAAAATCTAGCGGTGCTCCGGTTATAATCAATCCATCATAATAATGATCATTAATTTCATAAAATGTTTTATAATACTCATCTAAATAACTTTTATCCACATGCTGTGATTGATAAGTTGCTGTTTGTAAAAACTCTACTTCAAGATGTAATGGCGTATTTGACAATTTTCGAAGAATCTGCGCCTCCGTTACAACTTTAGTCGGCATCAGATTGAGAATGAGCAATTTCAATGGTCGAATATCCTGAGTCATTGCACGTTTTTCCGTCATCACAAAGATATTTTCATTCTCCAGAATATTTCTCGCCTGTATGTTTTGTCGAATCTTAATTGGCATAGCTACATCCTCACTTTCTCATTTCTCACATATAAACAAAATTCTAACACAATTTGATTATTTATACAAATCGTATTATGATACACCTATTCAATTAAATTTGTACTAAAAACTGAAAGGACTTTCTATGAATTCGAAAACAATCCGAAATATGTTGCTATTACTAATCACCGCTTTGATCTGGGGTTCTGCCTTTGTTGCTCAAAGCGAAGGTGGGAACGCATTGGGTCCCTATACCTTCAACGCCATCCGCTCCTTCATCGGTACTCTTGCCTTGTTACCATTATGTTTTATGAACGGAATCCGTTCTTCCAAAGAAAAATCCGGCGATACAAAAACCCTTTGGATTGGCGGAGTATTCTGCGGTCTTGCCCTGGCAGTAGCAAGCAATCTCCAGCAGCTGGGCCTCTTTTTAGGCGCCACTCCCGGAAAGGCAGGATTTTTAACTGCCTGTTATATTATTATTGTTCCATTATTGGGATTATTCTTTCATCGGAAATGTCACTTGAATATCTGGGTAAGCGTTTTGATTGCCTTGATTGGGCTATACCTTCTTTGCTGTAAGGATGATTCCCTTTCGTTCCATCTGGCAGATTTGCTTCTTCTTGGATGCGCATTGATTTTTTCGATTCATATCTTAATTATTGATTATTTTTCTCCATTAGTCAGCGGTGTTCGAATGTCCTGTATCCAGTTTTTCATTTGCGGTCTTCTTTCTTCCATGCCAATGATTTTTTACGAGATTCCTGAAATCGGCATTGGCCCATGGCTTCAGTTATTCGGCAGTCAAAATGCCTGGACTACGCTCCTTTATGCCGGCGTTATGTCCTGCGGTGTTGCTTACACGCTGCAGATTATCGGACAGGAAGGCGTGCATCCTACCATTGCTTCCCTCATTATGAGCCTGGAATCTGTTTTCGCCGTGATCGCCGGTTGGCTGATTTTAGGCGATGCATTAAGTCGTCGAGAATTATATGGTTGTGTCCTAATGTTTTTTGCAATTGTTCTTGCACAATTGCCACTGGCAACAAAAAAGGAGTGACACCGGAATCCCCCTCCTCTTATTATAACTTCTGTCCGTATTTCACCGGAATCTCATAATCTTCTTCCGTAGCCTTAAAGCATTCCTCCGGAATATTTCCAACGCCTTTTTCCAGCAATAATACAATGGTAGAACCACCATAAAGAAACATTCCTTTTTCCTCGCCCTTTTTTACAGCACCGGTAGTCTGATGATTCTTAATTTTTCCAATCATCATTGCTCCCACTTCAATCTGAGTCACAATACCAAAGTGCTTTGTCTGCATTACCGTATACTCTCGGGCATTTTGAATAAAAATCGGATATTGTCCGATTGCAATGGGACGAACTGTATGCAGTTTTCCCGACAACGGTTTGTTCTCCAATATTTCTCCATCATCAACATGTCCATAACGATGATAATTATCTACGCACAATCTGAAAATCAAACAGGTTCCTCCACGATAATCCGGAGCTTTTTCACTTCCTTCAATTAAATCCTGTACTCGATAAGTGCTATGTTTGATAGCAAATTGGGAATCCTCCGTAATATGATACGCAGATAACTTTGCATCACAAGGAGAAATCAACGCTCCTTCTTCTCCAAAGACCGGTCGCTTTTCCGGCTTAACCTTTCTGGTAAAACAGTCATTAAAGCAAGTGTATTTCTCATCTTCGTATTCACTCATATCAATTCCCGCATTTTTAATAAAACCTTTGATATGAATTTTGGAAAGTCCGGTATCCATATACTTTCCAACCAGCTTTGACAATCCCGGACGAATCAAAAGTTTCAACAGGATTCTTCCCGGAGCCGTATGATATAAGAACCGGAGACTTTTCGAATCCGGTTCTATTTTAATCAAATTTTCTGTATAATTTTTTTCCATTATTTTCCTCTCCCAATTACCCATGCAGCTACGACAGCCATGAATTCCACGGCACCGATCGCAATTGCAATGGAAATCATTGAATTGGTTGGCTTCTTTAATTTAAACTTTCGAATAAATAAAACTGCCACAATAATCAACAATACAAAGTATACCCATGAAATATTAATGTAATGGATGTAAAATATATGTCTTACCAACAGATAAGACGGAAAAATCAATGAAGTGATGGTGACCGGAAGTCCCCAGTAAATTTTTTCTTCCGCACCTGCTCCCTGAGTTTCTTCCACGGTTACATTAAAATATGCCAATCGAACCAAGGCGCAAAGAACAAACAACGCACTTAACGTAATCAGAATCCACAATGGCACCCCTGCCAGGCGGCTTCTCAATCCAATTTCCTGTATATCTAACAAATCTCTATAATACAGCGCAAAGCCGATACATACCGGAAGTACACCAAAGGCAACTAAATCCGCCAAAGAGTCGATTTGAACGCCAAAAGCTTTTTCCTGTTCTGTACGATTCTTTTTAGAACGGGCTACTTTTCCGTCAAAAGTATCAAACAATCCGCAAAGCAACAATAACATTGCGCCTACATACGGATGTCCATCTCCGTTCAACGCTACAATAATTCCAACAACCGCAGTAATCAGCGAGCAATATGTCAATACGACTGTATAATCCCAAAATCCAATCCACTTATTTTTCATTTTTCTTTCGCCTCATTTCTCTATAGCCTTTTACCACATATGCACCCAAGGTAATTAATCCGCAAACAACGACACTTCCGTAGAAAGAAATCCCTCTGCTTAACAGTTCAAAATTTGTCGGTTCTGCAACTGCAGAACTAAATCCATCAATAAACAGATAATCTGCAACTCCTACCGCGCCGGGAATTGGCACGGTATTGGATCCAATCACAATATATCCTTGCGTGATAAATACTTTTCCCAGTTCTGAGTATCTTCCATAATGGCCTGCAAACACAAAAACCGTAACCAGCATCATCGATGCTCTTTGCAGGAAATTATAGATAAAGGCCTGAAATACATATCTTTTATTTTGTAAAATTGCCTGTGCACACTCTTTATATCGTTCTTCTGCCTTTTCCAATCTGGTCTTCCATTTTTCCCCACGCTTCATCAAATGAAGTTTACTCAGTATTCGTACCACAAAATCCGCAATTTTCATTACGATTTTTTCTTTATATACCAGCATTAAAAATACGCCAACCAGTACTACCTGGATAACACACCCAAAAATAATCAAGGTCAAAGACCATCCATCAAATTGAGCCATCTGCCCATGTCCAAAAATGAAACAAATGAAAGCAACCACAATAATTGACAGCGCGTACAATGTTAAATTAATCAGTAAAACAATCGTCGTTACGGTAGTCGGAATACCATCTCCAATCATAAACAGTGCAGATGCAGGCTGTCCACCGGAAGCCGATGGAGTGATTGCTGAAAAATACACATCCGCAGATGCATATACAACATTCCTTTTCACGCTCTTTTTATAACCAAACATTCGACACAATGTCCGGATGGCCATTCCCTCGAAGAATGCAAATCCAAACATTGCTAAAAATGATAACACCAGCCAATACCATTTTATTTTTTTTACAAAACCTACAAAGCCGTCAACTGTAAAAGAACTGCTCTGATTTGTAACTGCAAAAATCGTCAATGCCACAAGGCATACAAAAACTGCAGTCCAAATAATCTTTCCTTTTAAACTCTTCATAACCTGCTCACTTCTGTCGTCAGAAGAAAACTCCTTTTTCCTTGATTAGTTATCTATATTTTCGCTTGCGGAACCACTTCCGTAAACCCGAATTTTCGCCCAGTTCCTCTCTAATCCTCTTGCAAAGGAATAATATAACTGATAGGCTTTCATTTTTTCAGAAACCCACAAGCCAAATTCAACCGCAGCAATTCCGCCAAAAATGTCTACGAACAAATGCTGCTTTGTCAATAATACCGAAACGAAAATCGTAATTGCTGAAACAAACATAAATCCTTTATAAAAATTCCCAACTTTCCTACATTTCAGTGCCCCTCTGAAAATCAACCAGCTTAACAGGCAATGAATGGACGGGAATAAATTATTCGGTGCATCAAGTTTGTACACCAAAACCGTCAACAATTCCGGAAAACTGTTTCCTGTGATTTCCGGTCGACTCATTTCTGTCGGCATTAAAAGAAAGAATGTTACACAGATTAACTTCGCAACCTGTTCTGCCGTCATAATCTGATAACACAATTTTCTATCTTCTCGGGCAATCACTATAAATCCCACAATCCAAGTAGCAAACGCCAATAGATATGGAATCATAAAAAACGGAATCATCGGCAATTGATGATCAATTGGTATGCTCAAATCGTAATGATATAATTTTTCGGTAATCGGTCTCGTTCCAAAATAAGCAAACATATTTAGAGACAATGACATAATAATCGGCAAAAATGCGTACTTTGGAAGTATTTTATAAATCTTTTCCATCATTTCCCTTTCGTTTTTGATACACATCATATATGAAACATCTTTTATGTTTCAAAAGTCCCACTACAACAAAAAGCATTATAGCACTAATTTTTAATTTTTGCACCTTTTCCATTTATATTCCATATTTTTCAGATAATATGCCTAGTATTCCCTCAAAAAATTCCATTATTTTTGACAAAAAAGACATTGAAATGAAAAAGAAAATCGTTTATCCTAGTGATATGATTCGTGTGACTGGCGGATTAGTGGAGTAACCACGGGGAGCACGAAGGTAAGAACGTCGACCGCCTGGGCAGCCAAATGGGGGCTTCTCAGGCGGCTTATTTTATTTATTTTTAGGAGGTTCTATTATGAAGATGTTGTCACTTGAAAATGAATTGAAGGAAAATTCATATCCGGGACGTGGTATTGTCATCGGGAAATCACCAAACGGAAAGTACGCTGTTACTGCTTACTTCATTATGGGAAGAAGCGAAAACAGTAGAAACCGTGTTTTTGTAACAGAAGGAGAAGGAATTCGTACTGAAGCTTTTGATCCTTCCAAATTAGTAGATCCAAGTTTGATTATTTATGCACCTGTTCGTGTTCTTGGAAACGACACAATCGTAACAAACGGCGATCAGACAGACACTATTTATGACTTAATGAAAGAAGGACAGACTTTTGAGCAGTCTCTCCGTACTCGTGAATTTGAACCGGACGGTCCAAACTACACACCTAGAATTTCAGGAATTATGAATGTTGAAGGTGGCGAATACAACTACAGCATGTCTATCTTAAAGAGCAACAATGGTGATCCATCTTGCTGCAACAGATACACATTCTCATATGACAAACCGGTAAACGGTGAAGCACACTTCATCCACACATATATGCATGACGGAAATCCACTTCCAAGTTTCGAAGGGGAACCAAAGCTTGTTTCTGTTGTTGATGACATTAACGAATTCACAGATTTAGTTTGGAACAGCTTAAACGAAGACAACAAAGTTTCTCTCTTCGTTCGTTACATTGATATTGAAACAGGAAAATATGAAACAAAGATTGTTAACAAAAATCAGTAATTAATAAAAGGAGATTTTCAATGAAAGAATTAGAATTAAAATATGGTTGTAACCCGAATCAGAAGCCATCCCGTATTTATATGAAGAATGGCGAACTCCCAATCGAAGTATTAAACGGAAAACCTGGATACATCAACTTCTTGGATGCATTCAATGGTTGGCAGTTAGTTCGTGAATTAAAGAAAGCTACAGGTCTTCCTGCTGCAACATCTTTTAAGCACGTATCCCCAGCCGGTGCTGCTGTTGGTCTTCCGTTAAGCGAAACAGAAGCAAAAATTTACTGGGTTGACGACCTTGGAGAATTATCTCCACTTGCTTGTGCATATTCCAGAGCAAGAGGTGCCGACAGAATGTCTTCTTATGGTGACTTCATTGCACTTTCTGACGTATGTGATGTTTCTACTGCAGAAGTTATTAAGAGAGAATTCTCTGACGGAATTATTGCACCGGGCTATGAACCGGAAGCTCTTGAATTATTAAAGGGCAAAAAGAAAGGTACTTACGCAATCATCCAGATTGACCCTGATTACGAACCGGAAGAAATAGAAACAAAAGAAGTTTTCGGTATTTCTTTCGAACAGGGACGTAACGCATTAAACATTGATGATGACTTCTTTGCAAATGTTGTTACAGAAAACAAAGAACTTTCTGAAGCAGCTAAAATTGATATGGCAATCTCTATGATTACATTAAAATATACACAGTCTAACTCTGTATGTTTCGTTAAGAACGGACAGGCAATCGGTGTAGGTGCCGGACAGCAGTCCCGCATCCACTGTGTTCGTCTTGCAGGACAGAAAGCTGATAACTGGTTACTTCGTCAGTCTCCACAGGTATTAAACCTTCCATTCAGAGATGACATCAAGAGAGCTGAAAGAGACAATGCTATCGACCTTTACATCGGCGAAGACTATATGGACGTTTTAGCTGACGGCGAATGGGAAAGAGTTTTCACAGAAAAGCCTGCTGTATTCACTAAGGTAGAAAAACAGGCTTGGCTTGCTCAGGCCGAAGGAATCACTCTTGGTTCTGACGCATTCTTCCCATTCAGCGACAACATCGAAAGAGCTGCCAAGAGCGGTGTGAAATATGTTGCACAGCCAGGTGGATCTATCAGAGATCAGGACGTTATCGACGCTTGTAACAAGCACGGTATGGTAATGAGCTTCACAGGACTTCGATTATTCCACCACTAAGAAGTATTTTTAAATATCAAACAGCAGATACTCGATTACGAGTACCTGCTGTTTTTTAGTTTCCGGGCGAGGGAATTAACCACATTTTAGATTTAAAAAAAGAAATCCTCGGTTCCGAGGATTTCTTTTTGTATTACGATATATCAAATTTATGCTCTTAATCCCAATCTGGCATAGCCGTTGCCTGCTTCTTTGAAAAATCAAGTGTAAACGTATAGTCGACTGTTTTTCCACTGTTATAGAAAATATCTTTGTCACCAAATTCGATTGTTGCCTTTTCTGCTGTATAACCTTTAGGAATTTCTGAAGTCCCTTTAAAATAAACCGTCTTTCCTGCTTTGATGGTTACGCCCTTATCAGGAATGCTCTTCCAAGTCTTATTATCAAAGCTGTACTGTGTCAGATTGAAACCTAAACCGTCTTTCTCTGTTCCATCAAAATAAATTGTTCCGAGAGTTTTTTTAACTACGGTGTTTGCATTGTATTTTTTGCTTGTCCATGAAAATGTTATTTCATTATTCTTAGTTCCCAAATAATTTGCTGCATAACTTCCAACAAAATTAACAGCCATCAATTTTAATTTCTTGCTCATTTTTGAATAATATGTCTTTTTATCAGCTTTATAAAATGCCTTTGCTTTGTAGTAATAAGTCTTTCCACCCTTAACAGTTTTGTCCAAAAAAGATTCATAGTAGTATTCGTTTTCTGCTTTGAGTGTTGTTACCTTCTTATATTTCTTATCTCCTTCAGTTTTTCTGTAAATAATATATCCGCTTGGAGCAACCCCCATACCCCGTTCAATATTTATCCTCAACTTCTTTGGACTGTTTACGTAAGAGTTCAGGTCATCACCTAGATACGAAGCAAGGTTTGGAGTTCCAACTCCACTGTATCCTACAATAGCACAATCTTTTCTAAAGCTTGTTCCCAGCAACTTTTTGTCCTTTGAATAACTGTTAATGTAGTAAGCATACTCAACACCTAATTTTACCTTTTTATCAGAATATCGTACTGATTTTTTATTTTTAAAATTCGCGGATTTAACCGTAGCTATTTTTTTGTATTTTGACTTTTTAGGGAACTTATTATTCTTACTGTGTTTATATTTCACACGATAAACCTTATAATATGCTGCATTATCCTGTTTCTTCCATTTTAACTGAATGGATTTCAACGTTATCGTTCCACCAAGTTTAAACTCTTTAACCTCTGACTTAGTCGCATTATCTGCCATAATCCCTATAGAGGGTACTGAAAAACTTGTACCTAAAACCACTGTTGATAATAAACCTAAAATTAATTTTTTGTATCTCATTGTGATACCTCCTTTTGTCATATCTAATACTAAAACGAAGGTAATCCCCATTTTATTTCATGCGTACTGAAAAAAATTTTTCTTTTTGAACCATATATTAATTTTCATAAAAAAAGCAGCAATAATCGCTGCTTTTTTTAGTTACCTTTTTGCATTTCAAAAAGCTACCTTCTCCAATACCATTTATGCTATCCGGTATTGTTATATTTTTAATACCCGTATTACAAAAACAATAGTGGCCTATCGTTTTTAACCCTTTAGGAAGATTCCCTTTCTTTAAATTGATACATCCATCAAAACAATGATTTGATATTTTTGTAATCCCTTTTTTAATAACTACTTCTTTAATTATTTTATTGTTTTTAAATATCATATCTGAAGGCATTTCTCCCTTACCATAAATTGTAAGCGTGCCATTTTTCAAATTGCATTTCACTGCAGTTGCTGCTTCCACTTGACTTGTCCCTGGCAAAATTGTTTTTTCCAAAAGAGATGGCAATACTAAAATAATTGTTTTCAGTGTCATCACTGTCATTGCTTTCTTTATAATTCCAATATTTCTTCCTCCTTTTTCTAATATTATAACGATGAGAATCATTTTCTTATTTCATCTAATTTTACTTTTAAAAAGCACAAAAAATAGGTGCCCCTTTCGGAACACCTATCTATTGCGGGTACCAGCAACTTTTTCAGTTACCTTTTATTCAATTGTAATATACTTCTTTTCCTCTACCTGAGGCTTTACTTCCTTCTTCGGAACAAATAACTGCAAAATTCCATTTTCAAACTTCGCAGATACATCTTCCTGTTCAATCTGATCGCCCACAAAGAAACTTCTCTGATATTTTCCATAATATCTTTCCTGACGAATGTATTTTCCGTCTTTCTTTTCTTCTTTATCTTCTACCTTATGTTCTGCGGAAATGGTAAGATATCCATCCTTTAATTCAGCCTGAACTTCTTCTTTCTTAAATCCCGGAAGTTCCATGTCAATTTCATATCCTGTTTCCACTTCTTTCACATCGGTATTCATCTTCTTAAATTCCGGTGCGCGATGCTTGAATGCCGGCTCCACAGCCCAAAAATCATTAAAGTCATCCAAAAATCCTCTTCCAAAAATACTAGGTGTTAACATAATCACTACCTCCTTTATTATGAACGGCTCTACGTCGTTTTTATTATATGCAGCTTCGGAAAAACTATTATTTTCCTTCGCTTGATTATGTTATAGCACTTCTGTTAGCACTCGTCAATAGCGAGTGCTAATGATTTTCTGTTATATTTTTGTGAACAAATTATGACGTTGGAACTTGGGTTGCGTTTCTCATTTATTTACATATGGCTGGTTCCATACATTTTTGTGAAATACAACAAATAGGGTATGATCAAACTTCAAACATTGCGTTCTAGACAGTATATTTTTCTCTTTCTGTTCTATACCGTATCCAAAACTTCAAAACGGCCAAAATCGGACGGTATATTTCACAAACTCCATTCCATACCGTATCTCCAACTTCAAAACAGACAAAATCGGACGGTATATTTCACATACTCCATTTCATACCGTATCCCTAACTTCAAAGCGGCTAAAATCGGACGGTATATTTCACATACTCCATTCCATACCGTATTCTCAACTTCAAAGCACCCAAAACCAGACGGTATATTTCACATACTCCATTCCATACCGTATCCCCAACTTCAAAGCTGCCAAAATCGGACGGTATATTTCACATACTCCATTTCATACCGTATCCCCAACTTCAAAGCAGACAAAATCGGACGGTATATTTCATAAAATCTATTCTATACGGTCCCCATCAATTCAAGCCACCCCCTCGAGTTCCTAAATGCCAAAAAATCCCCCTCACTTCCTAAAGAAATGAAGGGGATATCCTAATCAAATATAATTATTTTGCTTCTTTTGCTGCAATTGCTTTGTCGCTCTTCTTTACCAAGAATAATGACATGCAAAGAGCTACGATGTATAACGCAATTGTTGCGTAAAGTACGTACTGGTAACCTGTTGGGTTAACGATTACTTCTTCTCCGTGAAGAGTTCCTGTTACAGGCTTTC
>JAILRZ010000175.1 GCA_024697845.1 Eubacterium sp.
GATTGTGGCTCTGGAGGCCGAGGGTTCGAATCCCTCTAGCCACCTTACACAATGGGCTATCGCCAAGCGGTAAGGCACAGGACTTTGACTCCTGCATTCGCTGGTTCGAATCCAGCTAGCCCAGTTCATGGGTTAGAAAAACTCATTTAACTAAATATGGGCCACTAGCTCAGATGGTAGAGCACTTGACTTTTAATCAAGTTGTCTGGGGTTCGATTCCCCAGTGGCTCACTAAAAACTTCCTTTCAATAAAGGAAGTTTTTTTTATACACATTAACTGACGAATGTGGTAAAATAGTACGGAGACTAAGAAATGGAGGAACAGATGAAGAACAAGGAAAAAATAGTTCTATTAAATATATTCATCATAATTGTTACTATCGTCTGTTATTCACCGGGCCTTTTAAATCTACGACCATCAGATGATAGTATTTTTCGGGCAGGAATGTCCATTATGATGGCATTGGGACTGGGATTTGCCTTTTTTTACGGCAATTATGAGTTGCTTCGGGACAAGCCACTTCCGAAAATTGAACGGTCTGATATTATGAACATTGAGCAGGCTGAGCGATTGCTGCGGAATTACTTTGGTGGAAAATATGTTGGAAAGTCTGCAAAAGCAGCAGATGAACAGTTACAACGAATGTTGAAGTCCTTTCAAAGAACAGAGTCACTGATTGATGAACGATTTGATAAAGGAAGTTTAAGCTGGGAAAAATATTATTCTGTTGTGGAAAGTGCTCAGCAAACGGCGTTACAGAATATTGTATCTATGGCGAATCGGATGCAGATGTTTGATGAAACAGAATATCAGAGATTGCAGCATTATAAGGATGATATGATTCCGGATGATTTGCAGGAACAGCAGTTGCAACTCTATGAAAAGAATATGGATACTATTAAAAACGGAATTGCATTGAATGAAAAATTATTGCTGAAAATGGATACCTTATCTTTGGAGTTGTCTGACGTGAAAGATGAATATAAACCAGGTGATGCATTATTGGAGGAAATCGAACGTCTGACGGAAGAAGTTAAGCTTTACCAATAGAAAAGAATGAGGAGAAAAGACACATGGAAAATGAAACAAAAAAAACAGGGACGATTATTGGAATTTTTGTTGTGGTAGCACTTGCTGTTTTCGGAGGAATTTATCTCACTAGAAACTTGGGGAAATCCGAGAAAACCATTACGAAGCAGGAAGCTGCAAAAGATTTGGAGAAAATGGTGGATCGAATTAATCCACAGAAGGGGGTTCAGTACAAATCTCCCGTAGAATACTCTGATGATGATACTTCTGCAGATGAATTGCCGGCAATTGATAATAATAAGATTGGTGTTAAGGCAACAACTGACCTTTATGCAGAGATTTATTGTTCTCCGGAAAAGGCCGGAACAGGAACAGATGGCTGGATGTGTGAAATGGCCAAGGAGTTTAATAAAAAAGGAATCGAGATTGACGGAAAGAAAGTCAGTGTCCAGATTAGAAGTGTCAGCAGTGGTCTGGCAAGAGATTATATCAAAACAGGAAAAGCTGTTCCGGACGGTTTTTCTCCGTCAAGTATGTTCTGGGTTTCCATGTTAAATACAGAAGGAATTGAAACAGAGACTGTTGCAGAGTCAACAGTAAAGAATGTGGCCGGGATTGTATTGAAGAATGATATTTATGATTCTTTTAAAAAGAAATATGGTACTGTTGACATGAAATCCGTAACGGAAGCAACGGAAGCAGGGGAAATCCATATGGGATACACCAATCCATTTACGAGTACAGCAGGACTTAATTTCCTGGCATGCACTTTGGAACGATATGACATTAATAGTCCGTTGTCAGATACTGCTTTGGAAGGATTTAAGAAATTCCAGGATAACGTACCGTTTGTTGCTTTAACGACAGTACAAATGCGTGGAGCTGCTGATAAGGGAACTTTAGAAGGATTCATTTCAGAATATCAGACTTATATTAATGACAGCACTTTATCCAAGAATTATAAATTCACACCATATGGATACCGTCATGATAATCCATTGGTGGCAATTTCCTCATCTTCAAAAGAAAAGAAGGAAATTCTTAAGAAATTCGCAGAATTCTGTTCTTCTGAAAAGGCTGTAAAACTTGCAACAGAAGACGGATTCAATCGTATGGATAAATATCAGTGTGAATATCCTGAACTGGATGGAAATATGCTGATTTCCATGCAGAACCTTTATAAGAAAAACAAGGATAGCGGAAATACCGTTGCCTGTGTCTTCGTTGCAGATGTTTCCGGAAGCATGGGTGGTGACAGAATTCAGTCATTGAAAGATTCCCTGGTGAATTCTATGAAATACATTAACGAAGAAAACTACGTTGGTCTGGTATCTTACAGTGCGGATGTAACAATTGAAGTTCCATTGGGAAAATTCGATTTGGATCAGCAGTCACTGTTTAAAGGTTCTGTGGAACATCTGAATGTGGGTGGAGAAACAGCGACCTTTGATGCGATTTGTGTAGGTCTTAGCATGTTGAAAGAACAGATGAAAAATGACAAGAATGTGAAACCAATGTTGTTCGTTCTCAGTGATGGAGAAACAAATCAGGGATATGGACTGAATGATGTTAAGAGTGTGATTTCCGGAATGGGTGTTCCGGTTTATACAATCGGATATGATGCAGATTTGGATGCGTTGAAACAGATTAGTGATATTAATGAAGCGGCAAGTATTAACAGTTCAACCGATGATATTGTATATCAGTTGAAACAGTTGTTTAATGCAGAAATGTAATTAGAGAGGGGAAAAAATGTTAGATTTAAGTTTACCAACACAGGAAGAAGTAAAAGAACAGATTGCACAGGAGTTAGCTCCTGCACCACAGGAACAGACTGCAATTGCAACCACAGCAGAGCAGCAGGCTCAGGAAATGATGTCTGTGGATATTGATTCCATTCAGGAGCGAAAGGAATATACCGATGTGGTAGATTCCTTTGGAGAGGAACTGATGCAGCAGGCACAGAAAAAGAATGCGATTCTGGAGCGTAGAATTGGTACTTTAAGCAAACAGGGAGAAGAAGGCAGTGAAGTAGCAAAAAGCCTGGAAGATTTAACAATCAAAATGAAGGATTTGGATCCTTCCGGACTTGATTTTGCAAAAAAGGGACCGTTAGGAAAACTGTTTAATCCGGTTCGCAGATATTTTGAAAAATATAAAACTGCAGATAAGGAAATTGCAGAGATTATTGAATCTTTGGAAAAAGGAAGAAAATCTCTGGTTAATGACAATACGACACTGGAAATTGAACAGGCTTCTATGAGAGAGATGACAAAGAAACTGAATCAGAATATTGAACTTGGAATGCAGTTGGATACCAGCGTTACTAATGCAGTAGAGAATGCAAAGGTTAGCGGAGAGAATCCGGAAAAAATCAAGTTCATCGAAGAAGAATTGCTGTTCCCACTTCGTCAGAGAATTGTGGATTTCCAGCAGTTGGCAGTAGTGAACCAGCAGGGAATTATTGCAATGGAATTAATTCGCAAAAATAATAAAGAATTAATTCGTTCCGTAGACCGGGCAAAAACAGTTACGGTGAATGCACTTCGTACTGCGGTAACTTTGGCAGGAGCTTTATATGATGAACAGATTGTTCTGGAAAAAGTAAATGCATTAAATGCAACAACAAATCAGATGATTGAAGCTACTGCGAGAATGTTAAAAACACAGGGGACTGAAATTCATCGTCAGGCTTCTGAAACAGCAATTTCTGCTGAAACTCTGAAACAGGCATTTGCTGATACTATGGAAGCATTGGACGAAATCAGTACTTACCGTCAGGAAGCATTGCCTCGTTTGAAGGATACAATCGGAACATTCCAGGAAATGGTTGACATGGGGAATGAACAGGTTGAAAAACTGGAAAAAGAAAAAAAGGTATTTGAATAGATAAATAAGAAGGAAAAGCGCTGCTGGGGATTTTTTCTCTGGCAGTAATTTTTCAAAAAGAAGCACTTGAAATAGTAGGTGTAAAATGCTATAATCAAACACGCTGGCAAGGCAGATTATATACGCGGGTGTGGCGGAATTGGCAGACGCGCTAGATTTAGGTTCTAGTGTCTTCGACGTGCAGGTTCAAGTCCTGTCACCCGTACTATTATTACAGATACCAACTAACAGGTTTAGTTGGTATCTTTTTGTTTACACGAGAGGAAAATGCAGAAAGCTTGCTTTCGAGCATTTGGCGACCTGGGTGAGCGCCGTGCGAAGCGCATTGGAATGGTGCGAACTACAATGATACAATCCCGAAACATGCATAGTAGTTTCGGTGATTTTGAAAGGAGTCACAATGAATCAGAAAACAGCAATTAAAATTTGTGGATTAACACAGGTTATTGAAACAGAATACCTGAACAGGCTTCCGGTAGATTATGCAGGAATGGTTTTATTTTTTCCAAAGAGTAAGCGAAACATTTCTTTGGAACAGGCAGCAGAGCTGATAAAGAATTTAAGACCAGAAATTAAAAAAGTAGCAGTGGTTGTGGAACCTACAGTAGAAGAAGTATTGCTGATTGAACAGTGTGGTTTTGACATTCTTCAGATTCATGGAACAGTGGAGCCAGAGATTTTTACGAAGACATCGATTCCAATCTGGAAGGCTTTCAATGTGAAGGATTTGGATGAAATCGAGCAATTCCAGAAGAACGACAGAGTGATCGGTTATGTATTTGATGCAGCGAAACCGGGAAGCGGAGAAGTGTTTGATTGGAATCTATTAAAGAAGATTCCAAGGGGAAATAAGATGATTCTGTTAGCAGGTGGTTTAAATGCGGAAAATGTTCGTCAGGCAATTGAACAGGTTCGACCTGACGGAGTTGATGTATCTTCAGCAGTGGAGAAGGACAATGGACAGGGAAAAGACGAAGGAAAAGTGAAAAAATTTGTGACAAGTGTCATGTATTAAGCGGTATGCGAATATGGTATACTTGACAGGAAGGCAAATCTAAGGTCTAGTGAGAAAGGAGATGCGATATGATGAGAAGAGGAATTGCTATATTTACAGTACTTGCAATGTCCGTAGCACTTTGTGCCTGTGGTTCAGACAAGAAAGGAACAGACAAGAAGGCAAAGGATGACAAGCCGACATACAAAGTACAGACTGTAACTTATAAAGATCAATTTAAGGTGGAAATTATAGGAGATGAAGTTGTTTATAATGAAAACGACGGAAGCGATAATATTGTAGTGGATATCAAAGCAACCAACTTAGGCAAGGAAGACAAGGCATTTACAGCAGTTGCAAATATTACAACCAAGCAGGGAGAAGAATCTTTGGGCTGGTCACAGTTGAAAGACAAAGATGACAACTTTGTTGGTAATGTAAATACTGATGAAGAAATCAAAGCCGGGGAATCCAAGACATTAAAGGGTGCATGGATTATCAATGACGATGAAACTGATGTTGTGATTGAATTTAATGGTTGGGCAATGGAAAGCAATGCCGGAAGCGTGACAATTAGCGTTAAAGGCAGAGGAACGGAAGAACATAAAAAATATTTGGAAGAACAGGAATCAATTCTGGAAGCGAAAAAACAGGCCAAGGAAGCTGATATTACCGGTGCGGTAGTAAAAATTCCGGAGGGAAGTTATTTCGACAAATTTGATGAAACCAGTGCAAAGGTCATGGTGAAAGAAGGGGAAAGCCCATATGTTGAAGTGAAATATTCGACTTCTTGGGGAAAAGCAAAAGAATGGTGTAAAAAGATGAATGACAACTACGGCGGAGACTTAAAAGTATCAGAAAAGAAAATCGGAGACATCAACTATACTTACATGGAAATCACCGATACACAGTATATGTTATTTGCAGACACAAAGACCGGTGCAATACAGATTTATGGTATGTTTGTAAATCTGAATGATTCTATGGATATCGTTAAAGGAATCACATTAAAATAAGTGAATAAAGAGGAAATCAGGAATGAGGAAGCAAATCTGCTTCCTCATTTTTTAGTTTTGGGCGTGATATTTTATGTTAGCGATAACATGGCCTTTTTCCCAAGAGGAATTATGCTATACTTTTGAATAGTTGTGTGAAGAGCGGAAATCAAAGGAGAATGAGAAAGGGAAAAATGTGATGAAAAAGGTTAAATTATGGGGAAAACGAGTAGTGGCAGTTATGCTTCTGGTTGTATTAATAGCGAATGTTGAACCGGTAGATGCTGCAGTGAAAAACAATGTTGAGACAGAAGTTGTACAGATTCCGGAAGTGATTCCGGCACCGGTGGAAGAAAACAACCTTGTGGAAGTATTTTCTCCAAACGGAAGCATGAAACATGTGGAAGTGGACCCGGAAGACTTTGAGTTTTATGATAAGGATGGGGAAACTGTTGAAGATGGACATGTTCAGCAGATTGCTGAAACCTACAACTTTCGGACAAAGGATTTAATTAACAATGGATCCGATTCTGACAATTATTGTATCCTGATTGCCGGAGATGGTTATACAGCATCCGAGCAGGACAAGTTTTTGAATATTGCCCAGCAGATTGCGGATTATTTTATGACCAGATCACCATTTAATGAATCAGGAATCAAGAATAAGATTAATATCCGTGCAGTTTGTACGGTTTCCAATCAATCAGGAACTTCTTTAGATCCGAATGCACCATATGATACGTTCTTTAAGGCTACTTTTAACAACTGGAATATCGAACGTCTTGTATGTATTCATGATGAAGAAAGACTTCAGGCTATTAAGAAACAGTATATGCCGGAATGTGCAGTGCCGATTGTTGTATGTAACAGTACAAAGTACGGTGGATCCGGTGGAAGCCTGTGCTGTATTTCGGCTCATTCTGAGGCAAGAGATATTGCATTCCATGAATTCGGACATACCGGAGGTGGATTGGCAGATGAATATTGGGAAACAACGACAGACAATCGTTCTGAAGCACCAAACAGAACCCATGAAAGCGACCCGACGAAATGTAAATGGTCGGATCTGGTTGGAAAGAATGGGGTTGGATTATATGCTTATGACGAACAGCCGGACTGGTATCGCCCACATCAGAATTGTGAGATGCGTTATCTGAACAAGGAATTCTGTGAAGTATGTAAAAGAGAAATCCGCCGAAGAATTAAAGCTAATATTGACTCGAAGGTATCAGATTACACAACGATATCAACAGCGGAACAATTGAAAAGTTTTCTAACGAAGGTGGGGAATGGTGCATCAACCTTTAATAAGTCTGTAACATTAGCAAATGATATTTATATTAATGATACAATTACCAAGAAAGGAAACTTTAACGGGACTTTCAACGGCAATGGTCATAAAATCAGTGGGTTGAAAATCAATACCAATGATTGGTATAGCGGAATGTTCCGGGAAGTGGGAGAAAGCGGAAGAATCAAAAATCTGGCACTGGAAAATGTCAGTATTACGGTTAGTGGAAGCAATTATTATGCCGGAGGATTTGCCGGAACGTGTAAAGGAATTATTGAACAGTGTTCTTTCTCCGGAACAGTAACGAACTCTAACGGAGCAGGTGGTATTGTAGGAACTTTGGAAGGAAACGGTCTGGTACAGGATTGTTATAATTTAGGAACCATTAAGGCAACTGCGCAGGTATCCGGAGGAATTGTCGGATGGCAGGCTAGCGGTACTGTGAAGAACTGCTTTAGCAAGGGACAAATCATTTCAGGAGACAATTATTGGTATGGTGGTGTTGTAGGATACAAGCCAGGTGGAACGGTATCCAACTGTTTCTATTTATCCGGAACAGGACCAAGAGAAAATGATGCAAAATCCCGCAGTGATTCCGAATTCAAAAACGGAACAGTAACCAATGCATTGAATAATGTTCATAATGTATGGAAACAGGGAAGTGATTATCCGGTATTTAGCTTTACCAGTCAGAATGTAGATCCGACAACAGAAGCACCGGTTAATGGTCCGGAAGAAGTATTCGGCCAGGTGATTTCCAGCAATGCATATAATTCCATTACAGTGGTATGGGGAAGTAATGCTACGATGGAAGGAAAAGGACAGGTATATAATGTCTATGTGGATAACCAGAAAAAACTATCCGGAGTATTGTGTGGAAGTTATACATTAACAGGAATTGCTGAAGGGGATCATACTGTTAAGATTACATCTGTTTACAATGGAAAAGAAAGTAGTGGCGTGACAGGAACTGTTCATGTCAATGCAGTGGTACAGACAACACAGGCACCAACAGAAGCACCGACAACAGTACCAAGTGGATATACGCAGGCCAGCGGCGAGTGGACGGAAATGAATTATTGGTCTGTATATTTTGCATCCGGATGGGGCGGAAATCCAACCGGTGGATATAAGAACGGAAATTCATACAGCAACTTTAGCACATATATTACAAAGGGTGCTGCCGGAGCAGCCTGGGCAGTACAGATGAAAACAAAGGAACTTAGCGTGGTATCAGGAAAGAGCTATACCTGCAAGATTTGTGTGAATGCCAACAAACAGGCAAATCAGATTTTGTTAAAAGATGATAAATCCGGAACTGAAAAGAGAGTAGATCTTGTCAGTGGAACCAATAATCTGGAACTTCAGTTTACTGCAAAAGAAACAGCTCAGATTTTCTTTGATCTGGCCAATGCTCCGGATGGATGGAAAATGGATATTACATCTTTTGAATTAATCAATAATGAACCGGAAACTACGACAAAAGAAGTGACAACGGAAGAACCAACCACTGAGGCACCGACAAAGACCTTTACTGCCTTTGAAAAGATTGAAGCAGAAGACTTTGACGAGCATCAGAATGGTGTCATTGATAATAACAGTAGTGCTAGTGGTGGACACAATATTGGTGGTGTAATTAATGGAACGACGATGCAGTATAATCGTGTAAACTTTAATGCAACAGCAGGAGCGTTCCGATTGAAATACTCCAGCCCGAAAGGCGTTGCAAACGGTAGAGTGGAAATCTATGTGGATTCCCTGAATCAGAAGGTAGGAAGTATTTCACTTGCAAATACCGGTTCAAACTGGGGAACCTATGCAGAATGTACCGGATTGCTGGATCAGAATATTTCTGCCGGAATGCATAAGATTTATACCAAGTATGTAACAGAAAGCGGTGCATATTATGTTGCCAATGTTGACTATTTCAGCTTTGTTAAGAGTTCAGAGACAAAGAAGATTGGAAACGGAATTGAAATTAACGGATATCAGGTAAGTGACCAGTATGATGGAATGAGAACCATTTATTCTGTGGATAACCGTATTGACGGACAGGATGTTGCCTCATCCGGTGTGGTATATGCAGTGAGCAATCAGGTTAGTGACGGAGATTTGATTGTAGGAAGTTCAAACAATAGAGTTGCAACATTTGAGAGTAATACAACAGGAATTTGTAAAAAGGTATATTCCAACTCTGATTTTGCAACCAGTCATGCAATGACGATGTTGTTTGGACCGAAGACGGCCAAGGAATTTTCCAGCGGCTGGAAAGTGCGTGCTTATGCAAAACTGGCCAACGGAAATTATGTTTATTCCAATATTGTTTCCTATACCATTTTCAATGTGGCAGATCGACTTTACCAGAACTGTAGTATGACAACAGAACAGAGACACAACTATCTCTATACGGACATTCTTACAAAAGTTCAGCCGAACTACAGTAGAAAAGCGTTTCATTAAACAAAGAGCGAGGAACCTTTTATGAAGGCTCCTCGCTTTTAATTTTAACCTGGCTGAGATAGCTGTTGTGATAATGACCGTCGTAGGTGACATCTTCGCCGAACCAATCCGGTTTCTCAAAGGCATTGGCTTCTTCCACAGAAGAAAACTCTACTTCCACGAGAACCATGCCGGAGAAGATTCCTTCAAAAATGTCCAGCTCCGCTGTTAGGTGCGCGGTTAGGGGAATCAGGTAACGGGTTTTGGTAATGACATTACCATCTGCTTTTTTCAAAAGGTGTTCGTATGAAGAACGGTTGAGGGGAAGATTATATTCCTCCCGAGCCATCATTCCCCCACCTTTATAAGTTAAAATATATTCATCATCCTGTCGGCGAATACGAATAACCGGAGCAGTATTCAAGTAGGCCTGCTCGATTTTTTTATGGGGATAATCAGATAGATTGTCCGGTAACGCCACGGGAATGAATTTTCTCTCGATTTCCATAAGAACCTCCCTGTTTTTAATACTTAAATTGTATAGAGAAACTTATGGAATTTCAAGTAATTTTGTTGGTGGAAAAAGTACTTTATGTTATACTGTTAGGAGTGAAATGAAGGAGGCGTATTATGAAGAAGGTTTATGCTTTTTTAGCAGATGGAATGGAAGAAGTTGAAGCGTTGATGGTAATTGATTTGTTGCGAAGAACCAAGCAGCTGGAGGTGGTTACGGTTTCCGTAACAGATGATTTGTTAATTGAGAGTTCTCATAAGATTCGTGTATATGCGGATCAGAAAATATCGGATATTGATTTTGAACAGGGAGATTGCATTTTCCTTCCGGGAGGAATGCCTGGAACAACCAATCTGGAACAGTGCAGTTTGTTAACAGAGCAGGTAAAGGCCTATGCAGAACAGGGAAAAGTAGTAGCAGCAATTTGTGCGGCGCCAAGCATCTTAAGTCATTTGGGATTGTTGGTGGATAAGAATGCCACCAGTTACCCTTCTTTTGCGTCTGAAATGAATTGCAAAAATTATGGTGGCGGTGTGGTAACAGACGGAAATATTGTGACAGCAAAAGGACTGGGAGTTGCATTGGAAATGGGACTGGAACTTATTCGAATCTTGGTTGATGCACAATGTAGTCAGACAGTTGCAGAGACGATTCAGTTTGAAGGATAAAAAACTAGTGACAATCGCAGGGTTTCGTGTTATAATATGAAACTGCGTCAATGGGATAAGTATGCCCAAATGACCAAGAAAGAAAAAAGATGGGAGAAACTCCCGTTCAAATTTTAGGAGGAAGAAACCATGAGTTTACAGGTAGAAAAGTTAGAAAACAATACAGCAAAGCTTACAATTGAAGTTGCTGCTGAAGAATTTGATAAAGCAATCCAGACTGCTTATCAGAAGAATAAAAACAAATTTAATGTTCCGGGATTTAGAAAGGGAAAAGTTCCTTATGCTATGATTGAAAAAATGTATGGAGCAGCAGTTTTCTATGAAGATGCTGCCAATGAATTAATCCCAGGTGCATATGCTGATGCAGCAAAAGAAAGTGAATTAGAGATTGTTGCACGTCCTGAAATCAATGTTGTTCAGATTGAAAAAGGAAAAGCATTCATCTTTGAAGCTGAAGTAACAACAAAGCCTGAAATCAAACTTGGAAATTACAAGGGAGTAAAGGTAGATCCTATTGATGCTACAGTAACTGATGAAGATGTTGAAGCTGAACTTGACAAGGTAAAAGAACAGAACAGCAGATTGGTTGCAAAAGATGATAAGGCAATTGAAGATGGCGACCAGGCAATCATTGACTTTGAAGGATTTGTAGATGGTGTTGCATTTGCAGGTGGAAAGGGAGAAGATTACCCATTAACAATCGGATCTCATTCTTTCATCGATACATTTGAAGAACAGTTAATCGGAAAGAAAGTTGGCGATGAAGTTGAAGTAAACGTAACTTTCCCAGAACAGTATCAGGCAGAAGAATTAGCAGGTAAGCCTGCAATGTTCAAGGTTGCAATTAAAGAAGTGAAGGTAAAGGAATATCCGGAAGTTGATGATGATTTCGCTCAGGATGTTTCAGAATTCGATACATTAGAAGAATACAAGGCTGACATCAAGAAGAATCTTGAAGAAAAGAAAGCTCAGGATGCTGAAAGAGAAAAAGAAAGCGCTGTAATTGAAGCAATTGTTAAAGATTCCGAAATGGAAATTCCTGAAAAGATGATTGAAGCACAGGCTGAACAGATGTTAGAAGAATTTGCACAGAATATTGCAATGCAGGGAATGTCTTTCGATCAGTATTTACAGTTCACAGGCGGAACCGTAGAACAGATGAAAGAACAGGTGAAGCCACAGGCTCAGGCAAGAATCGAAACAAGTCTTGTTTTAGATGCAATTGTTGCAGCTGAAGGAATTGAAGCAAGCGATGACGAATACAAAGAAGAAATTGCTAAGATGGCTGAACAGTACAAGATGGAAGCAGATAAATTAGAAGGATATCTTTCAGAAGATGATCAGAAGAACATCAAGAAAGATATTTGTGCAAAGAAAGCTGCAAAACTTGTTGTTGAACAGGCAAAATAATTCAGACAGAAAGAGTATTGAATAACAGGAGGTAGTAAAATGGCATTGATACCTTACGTCATTGAACAGAGCTCCCGTGGAGAACGTTCTTATGACATTTACTCAAGATTATTAAAGGATCGTATTATTTTTATCGGAGAAGAAATTACGGATGCATTGGCAAGTACTGTTGTGGCTCAGCTTTTGTTCTTAGAGTCTGAAGATCCGGGAAAAGATATTCATATGTACATTAACAGCCCAGGTGGTTCCGTGACAGCAGGAATGGCTATTTACGATACAATGAACTACATCAAATGTGATGTGTCTACAACTTGTATTGGAATGGCCGCCAGTATGGGAGCGTTTCTTTTGTCCAGCGGAGCAAAAGGAAAGCGATATGCCCTTCCAAATGCTGAAGTAATGATTCATCAGCCACTTGGAGGAGCACAGGGACAGGCAACGGAAATTCAGATTGCAGCAGAACATATTTTGAAGACAAAGAAAAAGTTAAATGAAATTCTGGCAGCAAACTCCGGACAGGACATTGAAGTGGTTGAAAAAGACACCGACAGAGATAACTGGATGTCAGCAGACGAAGCGAAGGCATACGGATTAGTCGATGAAGTAATTAGAGAAAGATAGTAAAAAAATGCAATGAAAGGCACCGCATTTGTGGTGCCTTGTGTTGCAAGTTTAGAGGAGTTTTTATGGCTAACAAGATGATAGAAAAGTATAGTTGTTCCTTCTGTGGAAAGACAGAAGATCAGGTTCGAAGATTGATTCAGGGACCGGGAGATGCTTTTATTTGTGATGAATGTGTGGAACTGTGTGCCAGCATTGTGGAAGAAGAAGTTTATGGAAAGCATCACAGTGAACCGGAAGAAATCAATTTATTAAAGCCAAAGGAAATCAAGGCATTTCTGGACCAGTATGTCATTGGTCAGGATGATGCAAAAAAAGTTTTATCTGTAGCTGTATATAATCATTATAAGAGAGTATTGGCCGGAAAGGATCTGGATGTGGAATTGCAGAAAACAAACATCCTGTTATTGGGACCAACCGGTTCCGGAAAAACTTATCTGGCACAGACATTAGCAAAGATTTTGAACGTACCGTTTGCCATTGCAGATGCAACGACATTGACTGAAGCAGGCTATGTAGGTGAAGACGTTGAAAATATTTTGTTGAAATTAATTCAGGCTGCAGATTACGATATTGAGCGTGCAGAACACGGTATTATTTATATCGATGAAATAGATAAAATTACCAAGAAATCAGAAAATGTCTCCATTACAAGAGACGTATCCGGTGAAGGAGTACAACAGGCGTTGTTGAAGATTTTGGAAGGTACGGAAGCTTCCGTTCCACCACAGGGAGGAAGAAAGCATCCTCAACAGGAATTAATTCCAATTGACACCACAAATATTTTGTTTATCTGTGGCGGTGCATTTGCCGGTCTGGAAAAAATCATTGAAAGAAGATTGGATAAGAGCTCTATTGGATTTAATTCAGAAGTTAAAATTAAGACAGAGGCAGTCGCAGATGAATTGTTTAAACAGGTTATGCCTCAGGATTTGACCAAATTTGGTCTGATTCCGGAATTTATTGGACGTGTTCCGGTAACCGTTGCATTGGACTTCTTGGACGAGGCTGCATTGGGAAGAATTTTAACAGAACCAAAGAATGCATTAGTAAAGCAGTATAAGAAATTATTTGAATTAGATGGCGTAAAATTAGAATTCACAGAGGATGCCGTGGAAGCAGTTGCTAAAAAGGCTGTGGAAAGAAAAACCGGAGCCAGAGGACTTCGTGCCATTGTGGAAGGTGCAGTTATGGATACCATGTATGAAACGCCGTCTGATGAATCCATTACGGAATGTATCATTAATGCAGATGTAATTAACGGACTGGCGGATCCGGAATTAAAATATGATGCGGTTGTGAAAAAGACAGGGAAAAAGAAATCAAAAACTGCTTAATAAGGAGAATACATGTCAGAAAAAATATACAGGCTCCCGGCAATCCCTTTGAGAGGATTGACAATTCTTCCGGGAACTACAGTTCATTTTGATATTAGTAGAAAATCATCCATTAAGGCTGCAGAGGCGGCTATGATTAATGGGGTACGTTTATTCGTTGTAACACAGAAAGACCCGGTGGAAGAAACACCGGGTTTTGATGGCATATATCGCGTGGGAACGTTGGTTTCTATCAAACAGCTAAGTAAAATGCCGGAAAACGTTGTTCGTGTAATGGTGGAAGCGGAGAAGAAGGCCGAAGTAATTGAATTCCTGGATGAAGGAGAACACCTGGAAGCAAGAGTGGTTCCGAAGGAAGAAAATCCGTTGGAACTGAACGAGAATCAGGAGGAGGCATTTTTAAGAGAAATCAAGGAAATGTTGAAATCTTTTGATGCTTCGACCCATGAATTACCAATGAATGCATTGCAAAGCCTAATGGGCATTTCAGATTTGGAAGAACTGATGCTTCAAATCATGATGCGTGTGAAAGTGGGATTTAAGACAAAACAGGATTTCCTGGAAGCCCAGGGCGCTGTGGAACGTTTTGAGGTGGTAGCCAGATATCTGACAAAGGAAAGTGAAATCGGCGTGATTCGTACCGAAATCATCGAAAAGGTGAAAGAACGGTTGGACAAAAGCCAAAGAGAACATATCTTAAGAGAACAGATGGCTGTTATTCGTGAAGAATTGGGCGAAGACTATCTGGCAGATATTCAGGAATTGGAAGAAAAAATCCAGGCGTTAGATGCGAATGAAGAGGTAAAGGAAAAACTGACAAAAGAATTAAATCGTTATAAATCTTTTGGCGGGAATGCAGTAGAAAATAATGTGATCCGTACCTACTTGGAAAATATGCTGGAGATGCCTTGGAATCAGGTAACAGAGGAAAATCCGGATTTGAATCGTGCGCAGGAAATCTTAGACAGAGACCATTATGGTTTGGATAAAGTTAAAGCCAGAGTTTTGGAATTTTTGGCAGTACGTGTTCTTACGGAGGCAAAAGGAAATACTCCGATTGTCTGTTTGGTGGGACCACCGGGAACAGGAAAAACATCCATTGCTAAATCTGTGGCAGAATCATTGAATAAGAATTATATTCGAATCAGTTTGGGTGGTGTGGATGATGAATCAGAAATCCGTGGGCATCGAAAGACTTATGTCGGAGCTATGCCAGGACGAATTGCCAATGCATTAAAGCAGGCAAAGAGTTCCAATCCGTTGATTTTATTTGATGAAATTGACAAACTTGGTCGTGGAATTCATGGAGATCCGGCTGCGGCATTATTAGAAGTTATGGATTCAGAACAGAATTTTGCTTTTCGTGATAATTATCTGGAAGTTCCAATTGATTTGTCTAAGGTATTATTTATTGCCACAGCAAATGATATGAATACCATTCCATTACCACTGATTGACCGTATGGAAATTATTGAGGTGGAAGGATACACTGACAATGAAAAATTCCATATTGCCAAGGAACACTTATTGGCAAAGGAATACGAAAAGAATGGAATTAAGAAGAGTCAGTTAAACATTACGGATGAGGCGATAAACTCAATTATTCGCTTTTACACGAAAGAAGCAGGGGTGCGTCAGCTAGATCGCGAGATTTCCGAAATTTGCCGAAAAGCAGCACGTTTTCTTGTGCAGGATGGAAAGAAGCATCTGAAGGTGACTTCCAAGAATATTGAAAAATATCTGGGAAAGAAAAAGTTTGATATTGAATTGGCCAATGAAAACGATGATGTTGGAATTGTTCGTGGACTTGCATGGACTGCAGTAGGAGGGACAACCCTTCAGATTGAAGTTAATACTATGCCGGGAAAAGGTGGCTTGAAGATTACCGGGCAATTAGGGGACGTTATGAAGGAATCCGCACAAATTGCTCTCAGCTATGTGAGAAGCATTGCTTCCGAGTATGGTGTGGATAAAGAATTTTTTGCAGAAAATGATTTACATATTCATGTACCTGAGGGCGCGGTGCCGAAGGATGGACCTTCTGCAGGAATTACTATGGCTACAGCGATTCTTTCTGCAATTTCAAAAATTCCGGTTGCCTGTAAGGTGGCAATGACCGGAGAAATCAATCTTCGAGGCAAGGTGATGCCAATCGGTGGATTGAAAGAAAAACTGCTTGCTGCAAAAAATGCAGGCATTGAAAAAGTGTTAGTACCAAAGAAAAATCTTCCGGATGTAGATGAAATCTCTGCTGAAATCAAGGATGGGATGGAAATTGTTTTTGTGGAGCAGATGAATCAGGTATTATCACATGCATTAGTGAAATAAAGGATGAACTATGATTATTAAAAATGTTGAATTGGAAACAGTTTGTGGTGTTACAAGTAAGTTGCCGGATAATGTGATGCCGGAGATTGCTTTTGCCGGAAAATCCAATGTGGGAAAATCTTCTTTGATTAACGGATTGGTAAAGCGGAAGGCGTTGGCAAGAACTTCATCTCAGCCGGGGAAAACCCAGACTATTAATTTTTACAATGTCAATAAAGAACTGTATTTTGTAGACTTGCCGGGATATGGTTATGCAAAAGTATCCTTAAAGGAAAAAGAGCAGTGGGGCAAGATGATTGAACGATATTTAAATCGTTCGAAAATGCTTCGGGCGATTTTTTTGCTAATTGATATCCGACATGCACCGTCTAAAAATGATATCAATATGTATCAGTGGATTTTGGCTAATGGATTTGAACCGATTATCATTGCAACGAAACTGGACAAAATCAAGCGTAGTCAGCTGCAGAAAAATATTAAGGTGATTAAGGAAACCCTGCAGGTTGTTCCGGGAACCACTGTAATTCCGTTTTCTGCACAGACGAAGCAGGGGAGAGAAGAAATACTGAATTTAATAGAGGAACTTGTATCAGAGAATTCATCATTGAATGATTGAAAAAACGGATAGGAGAAAATGTATGGCTCTTGCAGCAGAAACATTATATAAATTAATTATTATGTACATGCTCAATAAAGTTGAATTTCCGTTGACGAATACTCAGATTGCACAATTTTTTTTAGATGAGGAATACACGAGTTATTTTAATGTACAAAAGGCAATTAATGAATTGATTGAAGATGGCTTTATGTTCCTGAATGTGAATCGTAATACTTCTTATTACCATTTGACTTCCGAGGGGAGAGAAAGCCTGAAATTTTTCGAAAACAGAATACCGAATAGTATTATTGATGACGTGGATATGTTCCTGGTGAACAACCGTTATGAACTTCGAAATGAAGTTGGTACAGTTTCTGATTATTACAGAACGACCAATGGAGAATATATTGTCCATTGTCAGGTAAAAGAAGGGGAGTCCACTTTAATTGAAGTTAATATTGCCACACCGGATCGGCAGATTGCCTCAAAGATGTGTGCAGCTTGGGAAGACAAGGATCGATCCCAGGAAATTTATCAATATGTTATTAGCAAATTATCAACTTAGTAAAACAGTCACCGAAACCGCTTCGCCTGTTTCGAATTTGAATCGTCGTGAAATAAAAACAGCTATGGTCTTTCGACCATAGCTGTTTTGGAGTTAGGGGCTTTTTACAGTCCCTTTTTTATTTCATAGGAAAGTTCTTTGAACTTCCCCATGAAATAAAAATGCTCCGCAAGGATGCGCAGCTCGCGGAGATGTATTTATGCTGACGCATCCGCTCGCGCGCGAAGTGTCGCAAGCGACACTTTGTTATTCTGTTCTATTTGTTTTTTTGAATGTGGAAACTGCCAGCACAATCCCTACAATCCAAAAAATTAACGTACCAATAAGCAAATCTTTCCGGTTATTTTTTATTGCTATATAATCTGCAAAGATTAAGAAAGGAAACCAGAACAGAAAAAAGCCCAAGTTATAGAGTTTTGAAAAAAATGAAGTGACTTTATTTAAACTATTTATTTTTTTCGCTTCATCTTCTATGGGGATATAATCCTCATTCATTTTCTTGTGTGAAATCATAAAGCTCTTAAAAGAAATGAATTCTTTGATAAAGAACGCTATGAAACAAATTAGAAAGGGGATTAATATAATTCTTGTAGTAGAATTATTTGTAAGAAAGAATATAGTTACAAGAACACCTACATAAAGAGCACTTCGAATCAATGCAAATACATTTGTTAAAATCTCTTTAATCAATTCAAATTTTTGTGGGTTAAACATTTTTCTGACACCTATTTTCCTTCTTTATATTATGCTTATCTTTATTTAATGTTCGCTTTTACTGCTTCGCTAACAGCTTCCGCTACGTTTGGATCAAAAGCTTCCGGCATAATGTTGTCTTCGCTTAACTGATCTTCCGGAACTGCGTTTGCAATTGCAAGAGCAGCGGCTAACTTCATATCTTCGGTAATCTGTTTTGCACGACCTTCCAAAGCACCCTTGAAGATTCCAGGGAAAGCAACAACATTGTTAACCTGGTTAGGGAAATCAGAACGCCCTGTTCCTACAACACGAGCTCCGGCTTTCTTTGCAAGCTCCGGCATGATTTCAGGAGTAGGGTTTGCCATAGCAAACAGAATTGCGTCTTTGTTCATAGAAGCAACCATTTCCTCGGTAACAACGCCAGGAAGAGAAACTCCAATAAAAATATCAGCACCGTTTAATGCATCTGCAAGAGAACCGGTTTTATTTTCAGGATTGATTAAAGCAATCATTTCCTCACGGGCCCAGTTCATATTGGCACAAGATTTGTTTAAGATTCCGTAACGTCCGCAGAGTGTTAAATCTCTGAAACCGTAACGGTGTAAAAGCTTTGTGATTGCGATACCGGCAGAACCGTCCCCGTTAATAACCACTTTGCAGTTTTCTTTTTCTTTTCCAACAACCTTTAATGCATTGATTACACCTGCCAATACAACGATGGCTGTACCATGCTGGTCATCGTGGAATACAGGAATATCTAAACGTTCCTTTAATTTGTTTTCAATTTCGAAACAACGTGGAGCAGAAATATCTTCCAGGTTGATTCCGCCAAAACCAGGAGCAATGCGAACGACCGTATCAACGATTTCATCAACGTCCTGAGTGTCCAGACAAATCGGAACTGCATTGACGCCACCGAATTCCTTGAAAAGAACTGCCTTTCCTTCCATAACAGGCATTGCAGCTTTTGGCCCGATATTTCCAAGTCCCAATACTGCAGTTCCGTCAGAAACAACAGCGATGGTGTTGGCTTTCCAAGTATATTTGTAAACATCCTCCGGATTATCCGCGATTCTTCTACAAGGCTCAGCCACGCCAGGGGTATAAGCGATAGATAAATCTTCACGGCTTTTTACCGGACATTTGGTTTCAGTACTTAACTTACCGACTAAGTCAGCATGCATTTTTAATGATTTTTCATCAGTTGTCATGATGGTACCTCCATATATTTCAAACTTGTGTGAAACACACTTTTATTAGAATAGCATATTTTTATTCATAGAAAAAGAGTAATTTTCAGACTTTTTCTTTTGGGAAAGGTATGTTATAATCGTTCATTATATAGTTAAGAAACTTGTCTTTTGAGGAAATCCCTCACGATTCCCATGATTTAATGAAATTTTTATAGGCAATTTAGAAAGGAAATATCATATATGAGAGAAAAATTGAGTTCACTTCCGGTGGCAGAATTACGTGAAATTGCAAAGGAAAACGGGATTAAGTCTGTGAGCAGCTTAAGAAAGCAGCAATTAATTGAAATGATTCTGGAACAATCGGAAAGAGTAAAAGATACTGAACCGGTGAAAGAATCTCCTAAAGTTGAACCGGTGGCAGTAGAGGAGTCAAACAATAAGGAAGAAGGAACCGGGGAACACAGAAGACATCATCGTAGTAGAAAGAATTTGGAACATCGGGATGAAGTACCGAATGAAACCGGAGTGACCAGAACAGGAATTTTGGAAGTGATGCCGGATGGATTTGGATTTATCCGTTGTGATAATTACCTTCCGGGAGAGGATGACGTGTATGTAGCACCGTCTCAGATTAAACGGTTTCGTTTGAAAACCGGAGATTTTGTGACAGGTCGTGTTCGGGAACGGAGAGAAAATGAAAAGTTTGGCGCACTATATTATGTGGACCAGGTCAATGGAGAAGGATTAGAGGTAGTTTTGAACAGACCGAATTTTGAAGATTTGACTCCAATCTTTCCAAATGAACGATTACATCTGGAAACAGACGGACATAGCAAGGCAATGCGAATTGTTGATCTAATTAGTCCAATCGGAAAAGGACAGCGTGGAATGATAGTTTCTCCGCCAAAAGCAGGAAAGACGACTTTATTAAAAGAAACAGCAAAGGCGATTCTTACCAACAATCCGGAAATGGAAATTATTATTCTTCTGATTGATGAAAGACCGGAAGAAGTAACTGATATCAAGGAGGCAATTCAGGGAGAAAATGTGGAAGTGATTTATTCCACTTTTGACGAATTGCCGGAACATCATAAGAGAGTTTCGGAGATGGTTATTGAACGTGCAAAGCGTTTGGTAGAGCATGGAAAAGATGTGGTGATTCTATTGGACAGCATTACAAGACTTGCAAGAGCTTATAATATGACTGTTCCACCAAGTGGTAGAACCTTGTCCGGTGGTTTGGATCCGGCAGCTCTTCATATGCCGAAGAGATTCTTTGGTGCTGCAAGAAATATGAGAGAAGGCGGCAGCCTTACTATTTTGGCAACAGCGTTGGTAGATACCGGAAGCAAGATGGATGATGTAGTATACGAAGAGTTCAAAGGAACCGGAAATATGGAATTGGTTCTGGACCGCAAGTTATCCGAACGAAGAATCTTCCCGGCGGTAGACATTACCAAGTCCGGAACAAGACGTGAAGATTTACTCCTGAATTCAGAAGAACTGGGGGCTTCTTATATTATCCGAAAAGAAATGAATAGTATGAGGAAAGAAGATGCGGTAGAACAGGTCATTAACTTGTTTGCAAAAACAAAGGATAATAAGGAATTTATTGCAAAGGTTAATCGGATTCGTGGCAATTATAACGGATAAAGAAAAAAATCTTTACAAGCAATGACAACTATGTTATTATAACCGAGTATGTGAACCGGCACATTGTATTCGGATACTCCAACCAATGCAATCGTGTCAGGGGATAATAAAATATTTAGGAGGATGTAATAATGATTACAAAGGAAATCAAAGCTCAGTTAGCAGCAGAATATGGTAAGACACCTAC
>JAILRZ010000197.1 GCA_024697845.1 Eubacterium sp.
GAACTTCCTACCGTTTCCAATCCGAATTTTTTCAAAACGGAGTTTGGAAGGTTGGCAATGCAATTTTCGTAATCAGGCAATACCAATTTGCCTTGCTGTACAAGCTCTTTTAATTGTTTCAAACTCATAGGTAAATCCTCCACTAATTCTTTTTTCTCAAAATCCATATGAGGTTACTCCGGTATTTCCAGGCCGTGGACGGATCGTTTAAATCTTCTTTGTCCCCGTTGTAACCTCGATAAATATCCATTACTTCAAAACCACAAAGCTCTGCCAAAAGAAATACTTCTGAACGGTAGATTTGTCTCATTAAAAGTGGTCTGATTCGTTCGCCAATAATTTCTCCGGCGTCATTATAAGTTTCAAATTTCCAATTGCCCTTCATCTGCTGAGTAATTGGGTCGTAGGATATTGCATTGTATATTTTTTCCTTATTCCCGTCGGCGTTGACATATTCCAAACGGAACACGTAATCATCCGGTGTGGAATGAATCTGCTCCGCTTGTACCGGTGGCCAAGGATCAAAAGTATTAAAAGTCAAAATTCCATTTGGTAACAATTGCTCACGAATGTTTTTCAAGGCATCAATCTGAAGCTGCTGATTTGGGAGATGCATAAATCCGCTTCTGGCAATAATTGCAAGGGAATATTTGCGCCCGGAATTAAACTTTGTCATATCAGCCGGATAAATATTGAGATTTAAGTTTTGTTCCTCAGCTTTTCGTGCAGCCACTTTACACATTTCCTTCGATAAATCTGTTCCGTCAATTTCAATTCCTCTTTCTGCCAGATAAAGCAATACCGCTCCTGTGCCGCAGGCAATATCCACAGTACCTCCCTGACCATACTGTTTCGCAAGATTCAAATAAAACTCCTGAAAGTTTTCGTGTCTGTCAAACCCGTCTGAGTACATTACCTCCAGGTAGCGGTCATAATTTTCTGCTACATCTTTGAAATCATGCAAATCCATTTTTCTTACCTCCTGAAAATAAAAGACCACTTATCCAGAAAAGATAAGTGGTCAGTATATTGTAATCTGTTATGCTGAAACTTATTCTTCCATGGTATCCATATATTTACGTACATCATTAAAACCATACACATAATTGACGCGCACGGTGTTGGTATTGTTGTATGAATATCTGGATACAAACTGAAACATGTGAAGAACTCCTTTCCAAAAAATATTACGATGATAGTCACGCAAAATGGAAAGGGTGTCAATAGGGGAAATGAAAAATTCAACCGGTGGTTTCAAAAATCGCAACATCCCTTCGCTTGTGCAGTGCATGTTTGTATGGTATCAATATAGTATAAGGTGCCTTATCAAATGAATAGAAAGGAATAGCCAAATATGATGATAGGAAAAAATATTAAAAGAATTCGTCAGAATAAGGGAATGACACAGGAGCAGGTAGGAGAGGTAATTGGAGTTTCAGGGCAGGCAGTTAGCAAATGGGAAAATGGTTCCGCACTTCCGGATATTCAGATTTTGCCGAAACTTGCAGAACACTTTGGAATTAGTATTGATGAATTAATGGGATATAAATTGAATGCTTTGACAAGGAAAGAGCAGTTTGTAAAGTTTATGCTTGGCAATGGAATCTTGCAGTTGGGTGAGTTCGAACTGAAAAATTGGAAACAAAAGAATTACTATCTGGATGCCGAAAAATTTACAACTAATGCACAGATTGCAAAAATTGGTGAGTTCTTTGCAGATTGTATCAAGGAAAATGATATTGACTATGATGTAGTGTTGGGACTTGCATACCATGGAATCGCATTCTCAACGGCGACGGCATGTGCGTTGTTTCAGAAATATGGTATTACTTCAGATTTCTGTTTTGACAGAAAAGTTCCGGACCGCAAAGGAAGAAAAATTTGTGGTCATACATTGAATGATGGAGAAAAAGTCATTATTGTAGATGACTTGATAACTACCGGAAAAAGCATATGTGAACGAATCGAACTTCTGAAAGAAGAAGCAGAGATTGAAGTGGTTGCAGTTGTGGTAATTGCAAATTTAGAGAATGAAGAAATCATCAAGAATGGATTGGGTGCAAAGATGATCGAAGAACAATGGGGAGCAAAAGTCTATTCGATTATTACGGACAAAGATATTAATGATTATATTAATCGATAATGAAATCTATGAACATAAGCGACGGGGAAACTCGTCGCTTATGAAAAGATGAGGCAATGACTTGCGTTATGAAGTATGGTAAAATAATACTTAATTGAAGTTGAATGGAACAAGGGAGGCGCTTATGGAGAAAAATAGACTGGAAGCATTTTCGGACGGGGTCTTAGCAATTATCATTACCATTATGGTGCTGGAACTAAAACTGCCTGAAAGCGATACATGGAAAGATTTATTAAAACTGACACCAACGCTATTGGCGTATCTGTTAAGTTTCTTTTTTGTGGCAATTTACTGGGTAAATCATCACATCACTTTTCATGACGTGGAACAGGTCAACTTGAAAATTCTGTGGTGCAATATTGTCTGGTTGTTTGTTATGTCATTTATTCCTTTTGCTACGGCGTGGGTTGGACAGCACCCGAGTTCCCAGGCACCATTGAGTTTTTATTTCGCAGATATGTCGCTGGCTTGTATCGCATTTCATTTGATGTATTATTTTATTTTCAAAGAAAATCATTGTGGAAATCATTTTAGTTTGGAGGCCCGCAGTATTGCCAGTTTGATTGTTTATACAGGCGCAGCAATTTTTTGTGGCCTTTGTCCGGTGGCAGCATTTATTGCCGTTGCAGTAGTGTCGTTCTGGTGGGTGATTCCAATCAAGACAAAAAAATAAGGGAAACGAGAAAATGAAGATAATAGTTATCCGTCATGGAAAAGTGGATATGAAATGGCCGAAGAGTTGTACGTCGGCGGGATTTGATGAGGCATGTGCAAGAAACAATGAAGCACCAATTGTCAAAATAGAAAAGACATCTTTGGAAAATGGTGCAGATGTGATTTACGTCAGTTCGCTATCCCGCAGCAAGGAGACGGCCAGAAGTTTGTTTGGC
>JAILRZ010000008.1 GCA_024697845.1 Eubacterium sp.
AGTCGCCTTGATGGGGACTTGTTTTTTTGGATTATTTTCGCGGAAAAACATATTGATGAGTAAAAAAAGAATTAATGGAAAAAATTTAAATAAAGTAGTTGACAAACAAAAATGAATTGTGTACAATGCAATTATCCAAAAACAAATTGCATACAATTCAATTTGAAAGGAGAATAATTATGAGTATTTATGATTACACAGTAAAAGATATTATGGGAAATGATGTTAGTTTAGATGAATTTCGAGGAAAGGTGCTTCTGATTGTTAATACAGCAACCGGTTGTGGATTTACACCACAGTATGAAGGGTTACAGAAATTATATGATGACTATAAGGAACAGGGAGTTGAAATTTTAGATTTCCCTTGTAATCAGTTTGGAAATCAGGCGCCGGGTACAGAAGGAGAAATCGTAACATTCTGTCAGGCTAGATACAATGTTTCATTTAGACAGTTTAAGAAAATTGAAGTGAATGGAGAGAATGAAAATCCACTTTACACTTTTTTAAAGAAGCAAAAGGGTGGTGCTTTTGGAAGCAAGATTAAGTGGAATTTTACAAAATTCCTAGTAGATCGAGAGGGGAATGTAGTTGAAAGATTTGCTCCGACAACAACACCGGAAAAAATTGTTGAAAAGATGAAAAAACTTGGGTTAGTACAGTAAAGCCTAGTTGTTTGATAAAAACCTTTCTTTTTTGTTTGTTTCAAGGGCTAAAAATGTTTGCCCCTTAGCCCGGAAATTCTCCTTATGTCGATGTGGTCAGAAATTGTACTAATCCTATTTGGTCACCACATCGACTTAGTAGTAAAGAAGGTTGTTAAAATGAAAAATGAGTCTTGCTCACCGATGCGGTACTCCGCATATCTCTAAATCATCAGCATCGAAAGAGAATGCAAACAGTCTCTCGATACTGATGATTTTAACGTGGGTGAACTGTTGCAAGAAAACGTTTTTTTGGTATAATCATATTTAAGAAAAATGAAGAAAGAGGAAAGCTATGGAATACAAATTTAGACCGCAATCTGTTTGCGCAATGCAGATAAAATTTAATATAGATGATGATGTGATTACAAATATTGAATTTCAGGGTGGATGCAATGGAAATCTTAAGGCGATTTCTAAATTGGTAGATGGATGGACCGTAGACCAGATAGAAGAAAAGTTGATTGGAAATACTTGCGGAATGAGAGGAACGTCCTGTGCAGATCAGCTTGCAAAAGCTGTTCGAAAAGCCTATGTCGAAACACATTAGTAAAAACCCAACCGGCTTGATGCTGGAATGTTGAGTTATGTCATATTTGAAACGATACAGTGTTTATGATACATTAGTACATATAGAACTAGGAGTACGGAATGGATAATAAAGAATTTGATTGTTTAAGATTGGAAAACCAAATTTGTTTTCCACTTTATGCGTGTGCGAAAGAGGTGGTTCGTCGTTATAAACCATTTTTGGATGAACTGGATTTAACATATACGCAGTATATTGCTATGATGGTCATGTGGGAACATCAGCAGCTGAATGTTAAGGAATTGGGAAAATTCTTACATTTAGATTCAGGGACGTTGACGCCACTTTTGAGAAAACTTGAAGCAAAAGGATATGTTTCGAGAAAGCGTTTTGAAAAGGATGAGAGGAATTTAATGGTAACTCTGACAAAGGAAGGGGAAGCATTAAAACATAAAGCAAAGTCGATTCCGGAGAAAATGGGACAATGTGTTCCATTAACGGCAAACGAAGCAAAGCAGTTATATCAATTGCTTTATAAAATTCTTGGACAATAATATATATGAGGTAAAACCTATGAGCGGACGATCTTTTTATGAGCAGAAACTGACAGATGAACAGGCGGTTTACTTTGAGACGGAGTATAATGATGGAACGGTAGATGTCAGTGAACAATTACAGGATGCCATCTGTGCTGTTGTAAAACAGGCAGGTTATGGTGTCCTTTTTGTGCCTTCGGGAACCTATTTACTTTCAAAGACAATTATGATTCCTAAGGCAGTAAGAATTATCGGTTACGGAGAAACAAGACCGAAGTTTGTATTGAAGGATAATGCACCGGGATTCAATCAGCCGGATGAAAATGCGAAAGGACATTATCGTTATCTTTTCTGGTTTGTTAGTGAAATTGTGGAAGAGATGGACGAGAGTCATGATGCAAATCCGGGAACATTCTATAGTGCAATGACGAATGTGGACATAGCATTGGGGCAAGGAAATGATTATGCGGTGGCAATTCGCTCGCATTTTGCCCAACATTCATTCCTGAGCCATATGGATATTCATGTGGAATCCGGAATGGCAGGAATTTATGATGTTGGAAATGAAATTGAGGATATTTCATTTTACGGCGGGCAATATGGAATCATCTCCACGAAATGTTCCCCGGGATGGCCTTTTGTAATGGTGGATTGTCGCTTCTCCAATCAGACAAAGTCAGCAATCCATTCCAGAGAAGTAGGCTGGAATGTAATTCGTACATATTGTAAGCACACTTCGAATTTTATTGAAGTGGAAGAAGGATATTTTGAAAAAATCTATATTGAAAATTCCATATTTGAGGATATGAACTGTATTCTTGATATTGCATTGGATCAGAATTCGCTGACACAGGTGAATATGAAAGACTGTCAGTTGAAATCCGTGGAGAATGTGGCAGAATATCAGGATTCAGGAAGAAATGTCCCGGTAGAAGATTATCAGTGTATGGTGAAACGTTATGTGCACGGTGTTATGGTTTCTGATATCTATCCGGATAAGCAGATGCATGACCAGATTTATCGATTTGCCAAAGAAGTGAACTATGAAAAACTGACCACGGATATTCCGAATCTTCCGCCAATGAAAGAGTGGAAGAATGTGAAAGAGTACGGACTTCTTGGAGACGGAAAAACGGATGATACGGAAAAACTCCGGGAATTGGTTGGACAATTTGATTGTCTGTATTTCCCGCAGGGTGAGTATTTGTTGTCAGATACAATTACCTTGAGAGATTCCAATATCCTTATTGGAATGAATCCGATTTCCACGAAGTTGTTACTGAAGGATAATACGGAAAACTTTGCAGGAATCGGAAATGAAAAACCATTGATTCAGACGTCGCAAGGAAACAACATTATTACCGGCCTTGGAATTGATACAGGAGCAAGAAATCCAAGAGCCTGCGGTATTTTGTGGAAAGCCAATCAGAATGCATATATGAATGATGTGAAATTCTTTGGAGGTCACGGATATCTGGTAGAAGGAACCGGGGAATTTGAAATGCCTTATGATGAAGGTCGTGTCAGAGATATTAATTTCAACAGAACCTGGGATTATCAGTACCCGAGCCTGATTATTGAAGGTGGTGGTGTGTTGAAAGATGTCTGGTCTGCCAGCCCTTATGCAAGTGCCGGATTGTTGATTCGAAGAAATACGGCTCCGGTAAAAATTTATTGTCTTTCATTGGAACATCATGCACGTTACGAATTGCGAATGATTCAGGCAAAAGATGTTGTGATTTATGGTTTTCAAAGTGAGGAAGAACGGGCAGAAGGTGAGTTTGCCCTGCCAATCGAATTAATTTCCTGCAAGGATATTACCTTTGCAACAACCTATTGTTTCAGAACTGTTTTTGTAGATAAACCGTTTGATTATTGTGTAAAGACCTGGGATTGTGAAAAGATTCGATTCCTGAATGTTCACAATTATTCCCAGATGAAATACACCATTATTAATTTCCTGTTGGATGTAAACAGTGGAATTGAGCTTCGACCATGGCAGGCAGCGGTGGTGGAGATTACGGGAAAGGCAGAATCGAAAACAAAGTCTGTGATTGATTCTGCACAGGATGAAAATGTCAATCCGGTCAAAGCACCGGTAATCGGAATTCGACAGGACTCTGGAAGAAAAGTGCATAAGCTTTATGAAGGGTTCCGGTTTGCAGATGGTGGAAACTGTGATGGAAAGGGTAATTTCTTTTTCCTGGACTCTATGGCGAAAAAGATTTACAGAGTAGATCATGAAACGCTGGAATTGTCGCTGTATTTTGAATCACCATATAAAATTAATTCTCTGGGGTTTGATCTAAGAGATAATATTGTTGTAATCGGAGAATATGCTATTCCGGCAGACGCAACCAGACGTGGCAAGCCGTGGATTCAGGAATTGCCACCGGATTCTGCAGGAACATCCTATGGCTATTGGTACAACAGTCAGGCACAGGTAGTGGCATTTACAATCAAGGAAAATCAGCGAATTGAAAAATTACAGAAAATCAATATTGGTGATTTGGAACCGGAACGTGTTCTGATGCCTGGAAATCGTTGGCGTGACGGCAGTGATTTTGCAGAAGTATTGCAATATAATCCGGGGAAGGCGTTCCTTGCACCGGATGGTGTGACCATCATCCCATGTTTTTACGATTTGATTCGCGCAACCAATTTGTCCCGTTCCAAGCCGGGAAGAAAGCTGTACTCTGTGGATGAAATGTACAAGAGAGTGTTCCGCTGTGATATTCGTAAGGATGGCTTATTGGAAAATCCGGAAGTCATTATACGGGAGGGAGACTACCGGGTAAAAAAATTCAACGAAAAGATTTATGTTGGTGATGATCAGATTAAGGTGTACGATGGATTAAAATATCAGGAATCAATTTATATTCCAGAGAGACCGACAACCTTTGATTTCGGTGGTACCAAAAAGGATCTTTTGTTTGTGACAACAGCACATTCGTTATATGTGGTAAAAATGTAATCTGGCATGAAAATGCTATAAATAAAGAGGAGAGAAAACTATGAGAAAATGGGAAGTACTCTTGCTGAGTGGTCTGATGGCAGTTTCAGTCTCGGCATGCGGAGAAAACAAGGAAACTAAGAAAACGGTAGAGGAAACAACTGCCGCAGAAGCAAGTCAGGAAAGTTCCGTGAAGAATGAACTGGAATATATTTCTGACGGTGATGCAGTAACGGATGCGTCTGTTTTTGGTGAAAACACATTCGTTTTTTCGCCGGAGGATGACATCGAAACAGTAAAGAATAAAGTAGATGAAGTCTATAAGAAACAGGAATCTAATCAGTTCGGTGATGAACGTTATTCTTTAATGTTCTTACCGGGAGAATATGCGTCTACACTGAAAGTTAATGTTGGATATTATACCCAGGTTTCCGGCTTGGGCGTGTCACCAACAGATACGAACATTCGCGGTTTATGGGTAAATGCCGATTGGATGTGGCACAATGCTACCTGTAACTTCTGGCGTGGTGCAGAAAACTTTACAATTGATGGGTACTGTATGTGGGCAAATTCTCAGGCGGTTTCTATGCGCCGTGTGAATTCTCATAACGGAGCTGTATTAAGTGACGGGGAAGGTTGGTCATCCGGTGGCTTTATTGCTGACAGTAAATTTGAAGGAATGGTTTCTTCCGGGTCACAGCAGCAATATCTCTTTAGAAATGATGATTGGAAATATTTTGAAAATGGTGTGTGGAATATGGTATTTACCGGCGTAAATGTCAACAAACTTCCAATGGGCTCTTGGCCATATGCACCATATACAAGAATCGAAAATACACCGGTAATTCAAGAAAAACCTTATCTGTGCTATGACGGAGAACACGGATATGGTGTGGTTGTTCCGGAGCGCAGAACAGACTGTCAGGGGATTTCCTGGGAGCAGGGTGTTAAGGGAAAATTCATTAGCCTGAATAAATTTTATATTGCTGATCCGAAAAAGGATACTGCAGATACGTTGAATGCAGCATTGAAAGAAGGAAAGAATTTGTTACTTACACCGGGAATTTATTCTCTCGATAAGGCGATTGAAGTGACAAATCCAGACACAATCGTTTACGGAATGGGACTTGCAACATTGGAAGCAAAAGAAGGAAATGCTTGTATGGAAGTTGCTGATGTAGATGGAGTTAAAGTTTGCGGAATGTTGTTTGATGCCGGTGAAAAGGAATCAGAAACACTTCTTAAAATCGGAGCAGAGGATTCCAAGGAAGATCATTCTGCAAATCCAAGTGTTTACAGTGACGTTTACTTCCGCGTTGGCGGTGGAAAGTATGCAGGAAAAGTTCAGAGCTGTGTTGTTGTAAACAGTAATGATGTGATTGGAGATAACTTCTGGGTATGGCGTGCAGACCATTCTATGAATGTTGGATGGGATATGAATACTGCACCGAACGGAATTATCATTAATGGTGACAACGTAACAATGTATGGTCTTTTTGTAGAGCATTTCCAGGAATATCAGACAGTTTGGAATGGTAATGGAGGAAGATGTTACTTCTATCAGTCAGAAATGCCATATGATGCACCGGAACAGAAAGCATATTTGAGTCACGATGGAAAGAAGAAGGGATATGCTTCCTTTAAGGTAGATGACAAAGTTACCTCCTTCGAAGGATATGGATTGGGTATTTATTGCTACAATCGTGACGCAGAAATTGAAATTGACAGCGCGGCAGAAGTACCGAAGGTTGATGGCGTGAAGATTCACAATATCTGTACTGTAAAATTGAATGGACACGGCCAAATCAATCATATTGTCAATGATGAAGGAGAAGCAACCTTGAGAGGTGGAAATGCTTGTCGTATTATGGAATATGAAAATGGAATAAAAGAGAATAATTAAGGAGAATGAGATGGTTTTAACAGATGTATATACTTTAGCAAATGGTGTGGAAATCCCAAAAATCGGTTTGGGAACTTGGCAGATTCCGGATGGAGAAGATGCTTATAATTCAGTAACTTATGCTCTTAGAAACGGATATCGACATATTGATACAGCAGCAGCTTATGGTAATGAAAAAAGTGTAGGACAGGCAATTAAGGATTCCGGAATTCCAAGAGAAGAAATCTTTGTTACAACAAAGCTTCCTGCAGAATGTAAAGGGTATGAGGTTGCAAAGCAGTGTTTTGAAAAGTCTTTGGAAGATTTGGGACTTGATTATATTGACTTGTACCTAATTCATGCACCATGGCCATGGGACAAAATCGGTATGGATTGTACCGAAGGAAACGTAGAAAGCTACAAGGCGATGGAAGAAATCTATAAGTCCGGAAAAGTCAGAGCGATTGGAGTATCAAACTTTGAACCGCAGCATTTACAGCCGATTCTTGACCAGTGTGAAATTGTACCGATGTGCAATCAGGTGAATTTCCATATTGGGCTTCGCCAGGAAGAAACTGTAAATTTCTGTAAGGAAAGAAATATTCAGATGATTGCCTATTCTCCACTTGCGACAGGAGCTTTGGTAGAAGATGAATATGTCAAGAAAATTGCAGAAAAATATAATGCGACGATTCCTCAGATTTGTGTGAGATACTGTATCCAGAAAGGAACCGTGGTAATTCCAAAGTCTACAAAGGAAGAACGAATTATTTCCAATGTTCAGGTGGATTTTGAAATCAGTAAAGAAGATATGGATTATTTAGATCAGAAGTAAAAGGCATAAAGAAACCAGCTATGGTCCAAGGACTGTAGCTGGTTTCTTTTATACTGTCCATCCTCCGTCTACGGAGATAATTTGGCCGGTTAAGTAATTGCCGGATTGAAGCAGAGCAGAGACTGCATCAGCAATATCCTCCGGAGTACCGATTCTTCCTGCAGGGATTTCGTCAATAATTGCATCTAAATCAGCTTGTGATAGGTGTGCGTTCATCTTTGTATCTATGATTCCACAAGCAAGAGCATTGACCTGAATGTTCGAAGGAGCAAGCTCCTTTGCCAACGCTTTGGTAAAGGTGTTCAAAGCCCCTTTGGTGGCGGAATAGGCCACTTCACAGGAGGCTCCGTTATTGCCCCAAACAGAAGAAATATTAATAATTTTTCCGGAACCTTTCGATAAGAAATCGGAAATAGCTGCTCGACTTAAAGCAAGAGCGGATGTAACATTCGTATTCCAGAGAAATTCCCAATCGCTCCGGGTTAAATCCTGCAACAAACCAACAATGGAAACGCCAGCGTTATTAATTAGATAATCCAAGGAATAACCATCCTGATGAATTTGTTCCAGCAATGCCTGTGCAGCATCAAAATCTGATAAATCACATTGATAAGATTTAAAATTCGGTGCGCTTTCTTCCAAACATTTTCCAAAATCCCGGTTTGTATAAGAAACTCCAAGAACAAAATAGTTTTGTTCCAATAGTTTTTTTGCAATGGCTTCGCCGATTCCACCGGATACGCCGGTTAACAATACTGTTTTCATAAATAGTGTCCTTCCTGACTTGTTTTGTGTGTTCTTTCCTATAAAATAGCATAAAACCCTTGATTTTTTCAAGCATTGAAGAAAGTGAAGATTTTGTGAAAATCAAAAAAAGATGTTGACATAAAACCATAGCGTGCTATAATTGTAACAGAATTGTAACATTTTAAATGGATTAATATGGAGGTTCAAAAAATGAGAAGCGTACATTCGCAGAAGATTGCTAGTGGGGTTTTGATTGCGAGTTTGCTTGTAACCAGCAGTATGACATCCTTTGCAAAAGAATTGGAAACAGAAATTCCAAGTGTTGGCTCATCGGTATTGGTTGATGAGTATATTGAAAACACTGGTTCAGAGGATGACATTGTTTCAATCTTGCCGGCAGAACAGACTTATGTAGCGAAAAAAGAAAATTCAGAAGATAAGGAAAAAACTGACAATAAGTCAAAAGAAGATACATTATTTGAAGACATTGCAATTACATCAGTTGCAGGTGGTGATGAAGATTACGTTAACGTAAGAAAGAAACCAAATGCAGAATCAAAGCGAGTTGGAAAGATTTTTAACAACTGTGGTGCCAGAATTAAAGAGACTACCGCAGATGGATGGTACAAAGTTGTATCAGGTAATTGTGTAGGATACATTAAAGCTGAGTTTTTCGTAAGCGGAAATGAAGCAAAAGCAATTGCATTAGATAATGGTTATGTTATTGCAGAAGTTAAAGATGCTTTACACGTTCGTGAGAAAGCAAACAAAGATTCTGATGTCGTAACCAATGTTTACGCACAGGAACGCTATACAGTTAAGAAATTCGACAGTACAGGAAATTGGATTAAGATCAAAATTGAAGATGGTGTTAGCGGATGGATTTCAGCGGACTATGCAGATCTTTCTGTAAGTATGGATACTGCAAAGACAAACAAGGAAATCAGAGAAGAACAGCGTCGAATCAGAGAAGCAGAAGAAGCAGCTCGTAGAGAAGCGGCTCGTAGAGCAGCAGAGGAAGCTGCAGAAGAAGAAGCAAGACGTCAGGCTGCTGCTGAAGCACAGAACAATACGAATACAAATACAAATACAAACACAAATACCAACAATGGTGGAAATACACAGACAAGACAGAACACCGGAAACGGTGGAGGTACATCTGATGGTGGTGGAAACACCAACAACGGAGGCGGAAGTTCCGCACCACAGCCAAAGCAGGAATATGGTGACAATGGTTCCGGTGGAGCATCAGACGTTGTATCTTACGCAAAACAGTTCCTTGGAAATCCGTATGTATATGGTGGATCAAGTCTGACAAATGGAACTGACTGTTCAGGATTCGTAATGTCAATTTATGCACACTTCGGTTATTCATTGAATCGAGTATCCGCAGAGCAGGCTAAGAATGGTAGAGCAGTCTCAATGAGCGAATTACAGCCGGGAGATTTGTTGTTCTACAATTACAGTGGTTCTAGAATCAGTCACGTAGCAATGTATATTGGTGGTGGACAGATTATTCATGCATCAACAGAAGAAACAGGTATCATTATTAGTGGTATGGGATCTCCATGTTGTGCTAGAAGAATCGTTGGATAAGTTGATAAGATTTCTAAAGACCTTTTACCGATGGGTAAGAGGTCTTTTTTTGTGCAGATGAGCGGAAAACAGTAAAAATATTTTTATAAGAGTGTCAAAAAATTGTCAAGTATTATTATTCAAAATGCACAAGTTTATCAGATGTTAACAAAACATCCGTTCTTTACAGAATTCGACATCGATTTACATAAATAAACGAAAAAAATAGTTAACAATGTTAATAACTAGGTTAATAACCCATTTTTTAAGGGAAAAAAGGTGGAAAATGAATGTTAATAACTTGTGTTATGTCAAAGAACGTTGGAAAAGAATGTGGCGTTGATTTTGTGCAAGATATACAAAAACTTCTAAAATTATCCTATTTTTGCAATTGTTCAGCGTCACCAACTCAAAAGAGCAAGCCCTTTTTCGCTGTGGCGAACTCGGGAATCAACATTAACGCGTTGCAATCGTCCAGAGCCAACAGCTCAAAAGAGCAAGCCCTTTTTCGCTGTGGCGAACTCGCCAAATAAACACTAAGCCCCTTGTTTTTGAACGCAAGCGTTCAGCACAAAGGGCTTAGTGTTTACCTGGCTCTGGACGATTGCAAATAAAAACGTTACAGGGAATTTTATCTGTTGGAAACCTTTCTATCATATGGTATAATTGAGATACCAAATAAAGAAAGGAAGTGGCGACATGAAGATTAGAATATTTGGAAAAAACATTAAAGTTACAGAAGGTATCAAGGCTGATATCGAAAAGAAGTTAGGTAAGTTAGATAAGTATTTGGCTGAAGACACTCCGGTTGATGTTACACTGAGTGTTGACAAGGATGATCAGAAAGTGGAGGTTACGATTCCTGTAAAGGGAAATCTTATTAGAGCAGAAGAAGTTAGTAGCGATATGTATGCTACCATTGATATGGTTGAGGAAACTATTGAAAGACAACTTGTAAAATATAAAAAGAAAATCATCGACAAGAAGAAAGCAGCAAGAGAGAGCTTTAAATCTGATTTCTTTGATGCAGAGTACACGTATGATGACGAAGATGATGAGGTTAAAATTGTTAAGACAAAACGTTTTGGAATTAAGCCAATGAATCCGGAAGAAGCGTGTATCGAAATGGACCTGATTGGACATAATTTCTTTGTTTTCCTGAATGCAGAAACAAATGAAGTAAATGTCGTTTATAAGAGAAAAGATGGAGCATTTGGCTTGATTGAACCAGAACTTGATTAATAGATTTGTTACAAGAGAGGGAGACTAAGAAGAAGTCTCGGGCAAGCAGACCAGCGTTGTAGGTTACAATGTTGGTCTGTTTCTTTGTGTAGAGTAGAACGTCACCCCATACAGCTCAAATCCGCTGCGCTACTTTTCGCTTGTAGTGATGGAAACGGAATATAGTGAACGCCATCCAGCTCAAATCCGCTGCGCTTCTTTTCGCTGTGTGGATGGTTCCCATCCACATCACTTCGCCCAACCATATGCGATTTTGCCTGCAAGCAGTCACGTCGCATAGGGTTGGGCGAAGGTATGGCGTTAACAAATCTTTAACAAAATTGTTAGTCCTTGTTGTTGAACATTATGGTTGAAAATGGTATTATAGTTCAGGTGTAACATTTTACACAAATACAGGATTTAGGAGATAATCGATGGGAATTGTAAGCAAAATAGTAGGATCTCACAGTGAGAGAGAATTAAAAAGACATAATGGAACCATTGAAAAGATTTTGAGTTTAAAACCTGAAATGGAACAGTTGTCAGATGAAGGAATGAAGGCGAAGACACAGGAATTCAAGGATCGTCTGGCGGCGGGTGAAACTTTAGATGATATATTACCGGAAGCATTTGCTTTGGTTCGTGAAGCAACACGTCGTATTCTTGGAACAGAACATTACCCATGTCAGTTACAGGGTGGTATTATTTTACATGAAGGTCGTATTGCTGAAATGAAGACTGGTGAAGGTAAAACACAGACCTGTTTATTGCCGGCTTATTTAAATGCATTGGAGGGAAAGGGTGTTCATATCGTAACTGTTAATGAATACCTGGCTACTCGAGATGCTGAATGGATGGGACAGGTTCACAGAGCATTAGGCCTCACCGTTGGATGTGTTGTTTCAGAAATGGAACATGAAGAAAAGAAAGCAGCCTATGAATGTGACATTACATACATTACAAACAATGAATTAGGATTTGACTACTTAAGAGATAACATGGTGGTTTATAAGGAGCAGTTAGTTCAGAGAGGATTACATTACTGTATCATCGACGAAGTGGACTCTGTTTTGATTGACGAAGCAAGAACACCATTGATTATTTCAGGTCAGAGCGGAAAGTCCACTAAGTTATATGAAATGTGCGACATTCTTGCAAGACAGATGGAACGTGGTACAGCCAATCCAGAACTGAGCAAGATGGATGCAATCATGGGTGTTGATATTGAAGAAGATGGAGATTTCCTTGTAAATGAAAAGGATAAAATTGTTACTTTGACAGCACAGGGGATTGCCAAGGTTGAAAAATTCTTCAATGTTGAAAACTACGCAGATGCAGAAAACTTGGAATTACAGCACAATGTAATTTTAGCACTTCGTGCGCACAACTTGATGCATAGAGATCAGGATTATGTAGTAAAAGATGATGAAGTTTTAATCGTTGATGAATTTACCGGACGTATTATGCCGGGGCGTCGCTATTCTGATGGATTACATCAGGCAATTGAAGCGAAAGAACACGTGAAGGTTAAGAGAGAAAGCAAAACATTAGCAACGATTACTTTCCAGAACTTCTTTAACAAGTATGATAAGAAAGCAGGTATGACAGGTACTGCTTTAACTGAAGAAAAAGAATTCAGAGATATTTATAGTATGGACGTTGTTGAAATTCCAACAAACAAGCCAATTGCAAGAGTTGACTTAAATGATGCAATGTTCAAAACAAGAAAAGAAAAATTACATGCAGTAATTGAAGAAATTGTTAAGGCATATGAAAAAGGACAGCCGGTATTGGTTGGTACAATCAATATTGATGCATCTGAAGAAATCAGTGCATTATTGAAGAAACGTGGAGTGCCACATAAAGTATTGAACGCGAAGTTCCACGAACAGGAAGCTGAGATTGTAGCACAGGCTGGGCAGCATGGTGCTGTAACCATCGCTACGAACATGGCTGGTCGAGGTACAGATATTAAGTTGGATGATGCCGCAAGAGCTGCCGGTGGATTGAAGATTATTGGTACAGAAAGACATGAATCCCGTCGTATTGACAATCAGTTACGTGGACGTTCCGGACGTCAGGGAGACGTGGGTGAATCCAAATTCTACATCTCATTGGAAGATGATATTATGAGACTGTTTGCTTCAGAAAAACTTATGGCGGTATTTAATGCATTAGGTGTACCTGAAAATGAAGAAATCCAGCATAAAGCACTTTCTAATACAATTGAAAGAGCGCAGAAAAAAATTGAAGGAAACAACTTTGGTATTCGTAAGAATCTGATGGAATACGATAAAGTTAACAATGATCAGAGAGAAATCATTTATGCGGAAAGAGCTCGTGTACTGAATGGTGAAAACATGAGAGAAGCCATTATGAAGATGGTTTATGAAATTATTGAATCTCAGGTAGATATGTTCCTGAGAGATGATGCTCATCCGGCAGATTGGGATTTGGCAGGATTGAACCAGTCCTTATTTGAGGTGATTCCATTACATCTTGGAATGCACGAAAGTGAAATTCGTCAGATGACAAAAGCTGAATTGGTTCAGATGTTAAAGGAAAAAGCAGTTCAGTTATATGAGGAAAAAGAAAGCGAATTCCCAGAACCGGAACAGATTCGTGAATTGGAAAGAATCGTATTGTTGAGAGTGATTGATCAGAAATGGATGGATCACTTGGATGATATGGAACAGTTGAAGCAGGGAATCGGATTGATGGCTTATGGTCAGAAAGATCCGGCAATTGAATACAAGATTCAGGGATTTGAAATGTTTGATAACATGATTTACAACATTCGTCTAGATACCGTGAAAACTTTATACCATGTAAAAGTTGAACAGAAGGTTGAAAGAGAAGAAGTTGCTAAAGTTACCGGAACAAACAAGGATGCGGGCGATGGCGTTCACAAGCCAAAGGTTCGTCAGGCTGAAAAAGTGTATCCAAACGATCCTTGTCCATGTGGAAGCGGAAAAAAATACAAAAATTGTTGTGGAAGAATAAACGGATAAGAAATAAGAATGAAGGAGTTGTTTGACAACTCCTTTTCTTATAGTATAAACTAATGTTTGTGGAAATCAGAAAACGTTGGCGGAGGGATGATTTTGGTAGAATTAGAACAGTATAAATTGCAATGGAGTAATTATAAAAATAGATTAGATGAATTAAAAGAAGCTTTTGAAATCGGAGTGAAAAAAGATCGCATCAATGAAATCGAAGCAGATATGGAATCTGAAGGGTTCTGGAACGATATTGATGGCTCTCAGAAAAAGATGAAAGAATTGAAGAGTCTGAAAACCAGTTTAGAAGTGATTGAAGGACTGGAAAATAAATATGAAGATTTAGGCGCTTTGATTGAAATGGGCGAAGAGGCCGAAGACCCAGAAATGGTTGAAGAAGTGGAGAATGAACTAAAAGAGTTTATGGAAGAATTCGACCGTGTGAAAATCGGAACCCTTCTTTCCGGAGAATATGATCGTTGTAATGCAGTCATTAAGATTAATGCAGGGGCCGGTGGAACAGAATCCTGTGACTGGAGTAGTATGCTTTATCGTATGTACTCCAGATGGGCGGAGTCCAAAGGATTTCAGACAGAAGTACTGGATTATCTGGATGGCGACGAGGCGGGAATTAAATCTATTACTTTCCAGGTAAATGGGGAAAATGCTTACGGATTCATGAAATCTGAAAAAGGGGTTCATCGTTTGGTTCGTATTTCTCCTTTTAATGCAGCAGGAAAAAGACAAACATCCTTTTCCTCTGTGGATGTAATGCCTGATATTGAGGAAGATGTGGAAGTGGAAATTAAGGATGATGATATTCGAATTGATACCTATCGATCCAGTGGAGCCGGTGGACAGCATATCAATAAAACATCCTCTGCTATTCGAATCACCCATTTTCCATCAGGAATTGTTGTGCAATGTCAGAATGAACGTTCACAGCTTCAGAACAAGGATCGTGCAATGAAAATGTTAAAAGCAAAACTGTATTTGTTGAAAAAACAGGAAGAAGAAGAAAAACGTTCCGGAATTCGAGGAGAAGTGAAAGAAATCGGTTGGGGAAATCAGATACGTTCCTATGTCATGCAACCGTATACAATGGTGAAAGATCATCGTACCAACGAAGAAGTGACAGATGTTGGAAAAGTGATGGACGGTTATTTGGAACCGTTCATAAATGCTTATCTAAAATGGATAAATAGTGGGAAGTAAAATGCAGACACTTCGGCATAATGTAGAAATCACTCTTTTTTTGTTGATTATTACAAATAAGCGTGATAAACTAAAAAGCACGGATAAAACAAAGAACAAGTGAGGAAATATCATGATTAAAGTTGCAATTTTGGGATATGGAACAGTTGGTTCCGGAGTATTTGAAATACTGAAACAGAACAGTGAAGTGATTACAGGGAAAGCAGGTCAGGACGTTGATATCAAGTATGTTCTTGATTTGAGAGATTTTCCGGGAGATCCTTGTGAGAGTGTATTGGTACATGATTACAATATTATTTTAAATGATCCTGAAGTTGAAATTGTAATAGAAGTAATGGGTGGTTTGAAACCAGCCTATGATTTTGTTAAAGCAGCTTTGGAAGCAGGCAAGAGCGTATGTACTTCTAATAAAGAATTGGTTGCTAAGTATGGTGCAGAGTTAGTCAGCATCGCACAGCATCACAATAGAAACTTCTTATTTGAAGCTGCAGTTGGCGGAGGTATTCCAATTATTCGCCCTTTGAATATGCATATTACTGCGGATAAGATTCAGGAAATTACCGGAATTTTAAATGGAACAACAAATTACATTTTGACAAAGATGGACCGTGAAGGTGCAGACTTTGACAGTGTATTAAAGCAGGCACAGGATTTGGGATATGCAGAGAGAAATCCGGAAGCAGACGTGGAAGGATTTGATGCCGTTCGAAAGATTGCAATTCTTGCATCTTTGGCATATGGAGAAACCGTTGATTTTGAAGAAATCTATACAGAGGGAATTACGAAGATTTCTGCTGAAGATTTTAAGTATGCAAAGAAGATGGGAAGATCTATTAAACTTCTTGCAAAATGTAAAAATGAAGAAGGCAAAGTTGTTGCTTCTGTTTCGCCAAGATTATTAGCAGAAGATCATCCATTATTCCATGTAAGTGATGTTGTTAATGGAATTCTTGTACGTGGAAATATGGTTGGGGACTTAGTATTTATTGGTAGCGGTGCAGGTAGTCTTCCAACAGCCAGTGCGGTGGTATCTGATGTGGTTGACTGTGTTAGACACTTGAATGTTTCAACGACCGTTGTTTGGAATGCAAAGAAATTGGAATTAGAAGATTTTTCAAAATCAAAGAAAGCATTCTTTGTGCGTACATCAGCTTCTAAGGAAGAAATTGAAAATGTATTTGGTGAAGTGTCTTATGTTGATGCAGATATTGCTGGTGAAGTTGGTTTTGTTACACCACGTCTGAGTGAAAATCAGTTTGCAGAACAAGCAGAAAAATTAGGAAATATTATTTCAAGAATCAGAGTAGAAGCATAATTCTAATAATAAGAAGAGATATTATTCGTTAATCGATTGGAATATTAGGAGGAGAAACATGGGAGACACAAAGGTTGTTAAATTTGGAGGAAGCTCTTTAGCGGACGCAAAACAGTTTAAGAAAGTTGCAGACATTATCCTGGCGGAAGATAGCAGAAGATTTGTAGTTGCATCTGCACCTGGAAAGCGTTATGTAGAAGATATTAAAGTGACAGACATGCTTTATGCATGTTATGAAAAAGCATCTGAAGGGGAAAGCTTTGAAACAGAATTTTCTGCAATCAAAGATCGTTACAATGGAATTATTGCAGATCTTGGTTTAAAAGATTTCACATTAGATGATGAATTTGAAATTATTCAGGGAGCGTTCACGCATATGGCAGGTAGAGATTATGCTGCAAGCCGTGGTGAATATCTGAATAGTAAAGTGTTGGCAAAATATTTAGGATTTGATTTTATTGATGCAGCAAAATATATTTTCTTTGATGATGCAGGTAAATTTGATTGGGAAAAGACAAAAGAAAAATTAGTTCCAAAGCTTGATAAAACTAATAAAGCAGTAATTCCTGGTTTTTATGGATCAATGCCAAATGGAACAATCAAGACATTTTCCCGTGGTGGTTCTGATGTGACAGGTTCTATCGTTGCCAGAGCATGTAATGCAAAGGTATACGAAAACTGGACTGATGTTAGTGGTATCTTGATTTGTGATCCGAGAATCGTTAATAATCCGGCACCAATTAACACCTTGACTTACGCAGAACTTCGTGAATTAGCATATATGGGATTCAATGTACTTCATGAAGATGCGGTATTCCCGGTACGTGCGGCTGGAATTCCAATTAATATCAGAAACACAAATTGTCCACAGGATAAAGGAACATTTATTGTTTCTGAAACAGCAGAACCATGTGAACACATTATTACAGGTATTGCCGGAAAGAAGGGAATGTCTGTAATCAATATTGAAAAAGATATGATGAATAGTGAAATCGGATTTGGTAGAAATGTTTTACGTGCATTGGAAAAGAATGACGTAAGCTTTGAACATATGCCATCCGGTGTAGATACAATGAGTGTTGTAATCCAGACAGACAATTTGACTGGTAAAGAAACAGCAATTTTAGATGAAATCAGAAGCAGAGTTCATCCGGATCAGTTGTATATTGAAACGGATCTTGCTTTAATTGCCGTTGTAGGTCGTGGTATGAAGAGTGCCAGAGGAACTGCAGCAATTCTGTTTACTGCATTAGCAGAGGCTCGCGTTAATATTAAAATGATTGACCAGGGTTCTTCAGAATTAAACATTATTATTGGTGTTGCAGATGAAGACTTTGAAATTGCAATGAGAGCAATTTACGATGCGTTTATCAAAATTTCAAAATAATTAAATACTTCGGGGCGGGGTGGAATTCCCCACCGGCTGTGTTTGCGAAAAGCATAAGTCAGCGAGCCTAAGGGCATGATATGGTGAGAATCCATAACCGACAGTATAGTCTGGATGAGAGAAGAAAATCAGGAGCGAAAGCACTGGAATTAAGGATATAGAAGCCTCGGAGAACTCCGAGGTTTTTTGTTTACGCAAAGGAGAAAAAATGAACGACTTTGATTACATGCAAAGAGCCATTGAATTAGCAAAAAAAGGAGAAGGATTTGTGAATCCAAATCCCTTGGTAGGTGCTGTGATTGTAAAGGACGGTAGGATTATCGGAGAAGGATACCATGAGCGTTTTGGTGAACTTCATGCAGAACGAAATGCTATTGCACATTTAACAGAATCTGCAGAAGGAGCGACCATTTATGTAACATTGGAGCCGTGTTGTCATTATGGAAAAACGCCACCGTGTACTGAGGCAATTATAGAACAGAAAATTGCAAAGGTGGTGATTGGTTCCAGAGACCCGAATCCGAAAGTGGCAGGAAAGGGCGCTGCAATCCTTAGAGAAGCGGGAATTCAGGTAGTAGAAGATTTTATGAGGAAAGAATGCGACAAACTGAATGATGTATTCTTTCATTATATTACAGAAAAAACACCTTACGTAGTGATGAAATATGCTATGACTGCAGATGGGAAAATCGCAACAAAAACAGGTGCATCTAAGTGGATTACCGGAGAGCAGTCTAGAGCCCAGGTCCAGAGAATGCGTCATCGTTACATGGGGATTATGGTGGGGGTTCAGACAGTCCTGGCAGATAATCCGATGCTTAATACGAGAGTGGAAGGGCTGAAAAGTCCGATAAGAATTATTTGCGATACCCATTTACGGATTCCGTTAGAGAGTCAGATTTGTCAGACAGCAACAGAGTATCCTACGATTGTGGCTTATGGAGAAGAAAATCCTCAAAAGGAACAGGCATTATCTGAGAAGGGAATTATTTTACTTCGATGTCCGGTGAAAGACGGAAGCGTTGATTTGAATAATTTAATGAAGCAATTGGGAGAAAAAGGAATCGACAGCATTCTGTTAGAAGGGGGAGGAACTTTGAATGAAAGTGCTCTGAGAGCAGGCGTTGTAAAAAAAGCATTGGTTTTTGTAGCACCCAAAATTTTCGGAGGAGAAAATAGTTTGTCTCCCGTGCGAGGGGTTGGTGTGGAAACTCCTGGAGAATGTGTATCATTGGAGTTAGAAGAGATTACGAGAATCGATGAAGATTTGTTATTGGAATATAAAGTGAGGTGAGATGATGTTTACCGGAATTATTGAAGAATTGGGAGTAATTAGAAATATTTCCATTCACGGAACTTCCGGAGAGATTGCAATTGAAGCGGAAGAAGTGTTGAAGGGAACAAAAATTGGTGACAGTATTGCGGTCAATGGAATCTGTCTTACAGTAACGTCTTTGCAATCTAATGGATTTACTGCAGATGTAATGGCTGAAACTGTTCGACGAAGCAGTCTTGGAAGTGCGAAAAAAGGAGAACGAGTGAATTTGGAAAGAGCTATGGCGGCAGATGGAAGATTTGGAGGACATATAGTATCGGGACATATTGATGGCACCGGAAAAATTATTTCGTATAAAAAAGAGGAAAATGCCATTTGGGTAGAAATTGAAACGCCGGATCATATCTTGCGGCTTATTATGGAAAAAGGATCTATTTGTATTGATGGCATAAGTTTGACGGTTGCAGAAGTGGGAAGTCAGAGTTTTAAAGTTTCCGTGATTCCTCATACCGGAGAGATGACTACGTTATTGAGGAAGAAGCAAGGGGATCTGGTGAATCTGGAAAATGATGTGATTGGAAAATATGTAGAGCGATTATTGGGATTCCAAAAAGAAGAACCAAATCAAAGCAATGGAATCACGATGGATTTTTTGAAAGAATATGGAATATAGGAGGTACGTATGAGCGAGCAATATAATACAATCGAAGAAGCTTTAGAAGATCTAAGAAATGGAAAGATTATTTTGGTTACAGATGATCCGGACAGAGAAAATGAAGGAGATATGATTTGTGCTGCAGAGTTTGCAACACAAGAAAATATTAATTTTATGGCATGTTATGCAAAAGGATTAATCTGTACTCCGATGAGCATTGAACTGGCAGGAAAGTTAGGATTGCCACAGATGGTTTCTGAAAATACAGACAATCATTCTACTGCCTTTACTGTATCGATTGACCATGTAGATACTACAACGGGAATATCTGCAGCAGAACGTTCTTATACAATGATGAAATGTGTAGACGAGGACACCAAGCCGGAAGATTTGCGCAGACCGGGACATGTTTTCCCGTTGGTGGCAAGAAAAGGTGGCGTTTTGGTACGAAACGGTCATACAGAGGCAACTGTAGATCTAATGCGTCTGGCAGGATTGAAGGAATGTGGAATCTGTTGTGAAATTATGGAAGACGATGGTACCATGATGCGTACTCCGAATCTCTGGAAATTGGCAAAGAAGCATAACCTAAAATTTATTACAATTAAAGAATTACAGGATTATTGTCGCGTGCATGAAAAACATGTTGTTCAGGAAGCAAATGCTCATATGCCGACCAAGTATGGTGATTTTCAGATTTACGGTTATGTGAATGACATTACCGGAGAACATCATGTGGCATTGGTAAAGGGAGAGATTGGAGATGGAGAAAATGTTCTTTGTCGCGTTCATTCTGAATGTCTTACAGGAGATGCTTTTGGTTCACAGCGATGTGATTGTGGAGAACAGTTACAAAGTGCCATGCGTCAGGTAGAAGCAGAAGGCAGAGGAATTATCCTTTACATGCGCCAGGAAGGTCGCGGGATTGGATTGATTAATAAACTGAAAGCCTATGTGTTGCAGGAGCAGGGACTGGATACTGTTGATGCGAATATTGAATTAGGTTTTGATGCAGACCTTCGGGAATATTGGGTAGGCGCACAAATTCTTTCGGATTTAGGGGTGAAATCCCTTCGCTTATTAACAAACAATCCGGATAAAGTATATGGATTGGAAGGATTTGGATTGGAAATCAAAGAAAGAGTACCAATTGAAATCGATCCACAGGAATATGATTTCAAATATATGAAAACCAAACAGGAACGAATGGGACATATATTTAATAAAATAAAACTTTAATCATTAGGAGGAAAAATCATGAAGAATATTAATTTAGTAGAAGGAAAAGTTGTAGCAAAAGAAGGAATGAAGGTGGGGATTGTAGCTGCCAGATTTAATGAAATCATTGTCAATAAATTATTGGGTGGTGCAGTAGATGGTTTAGTACGTCATGGCGTAGAAGAAGAAAATATTACAGCTGCATGGGTTCCGGGAGCATTTGAAATTCCAACAGTTGCTGCAAAGATGGCTCAGTCCGGTAAATATGATGCGGTAATCTGTGTTGGTGCTGTAATCAGAGGCGATACAACTCACTATGATTATGTTTGTAATGAAGTATCAAAGGGAGTGGCTCAGGCAAGTATGAATACAGGGGTTCCTGTATTGTTTGGTGTTATTACAACAGAAAATATCGAACAGGCAATTGCTCGTGCTGGAAGCAAAGCAGGAAACAAGGGTTACGATTGTGCATTGGCTGCAATTGAAATGGTGAACTTAATTGAACAGTTATAAAAAGAAACCGTTACTGGTATTTGATTATGACGGAACACTTCATAATACAATAATCATTTATGAAAAAGCATTTCGGAAGTGCTATCAGTGGCTTTTGGAACAAAATTACGTTGCTCCGGAAGAAATATCTACGGATCGTATTTCCGGTTGGCTTGGGATGAATGCAAAGGATATGTGGAATTCTTTTCAACCGGATTTGCAGGAAGAAGTGAAGGAAACTGCCAGTGCAAAAATTGGTGAGGAAATGCTTCGGGAAATTTCCGGTGGAAAAGGAAAATGGTATCCCAAGGCTGAAGCGGTTTTAAATCGGCTGAAGGACGAAGGTTATCCAATGATTGTATTAAGTAACTGCAAAATAGCTTATAAAAAAGTGAATTGGGATGTGTTTCAGATGGAACAATGGTTTCGGGAGTTCTTTGATTGTGAAAGTTTTGGGTTTGCACCAAAGGAAGAAATTATTCAAAAAATCTCGAAAAAATATGAACAGGAAATGATTGTGATTGGAGACCGAGATAGCGATTGGAAAGCTGCAAAAGCCATAGAGGCAAAGTTTATCGGATGTGCTTATGGATATGGAAGCAGGGATGAACTAAAGCAGGCAGATGCAGTAGTTGAATCTGTCGAGGAACTACCGAAGGCAATCAGGCTTTTTACAGAAGTGTAAGAGGGAATTATGATTTTTGAAACAAATAATGAAAAAGAAACTTTTCAGATTGGAAAGGAATTAGGTGAAAAAGCACAGCCGGGACAAATCTTTTGTTTAAACGGAGATTTAGGCGTGGGAAAGACTGTGTTTACGAAGGGATTTGCTAAGGGATTGGAAATCGAAGAAGAAGTAAACAGTCCGACCTTTACCATTGTACAGGTTTATGATGAGGGGAGAATGCCGCTCTATCATTTTGATGTGTATCGCATTGGAGATCCGGAAGAAATGTATGAGATTGGTTTTGAAGACTATTTTTACGGACAGGGCGTCTGCCTGGTGGAGTGGTCACAACTGATTGAAGAACTGATTCCGAAAGATGCGATTCAGGTGGTTATAGAAAAAAATCTGGACAAGGGATTAGATTATCGAAGAATCACAGTGGAGGGAATATGAAGATATTAGCAATTGACAGTTCGTCGATGGTGGCTACGGTGGCAATCTGGGAAGATGATGTGATTGTTGCAGAATATACCATCAATCACAAAAAGACTCATTCTCAGACATTGTTGCCGATGATTGATGAAATTGTAAAAATGACTGAAACAGATATGGATAGCATTGATGCCATTGCTATTACAGGAGGGCCGGGCTCATATACCGGTCTTAGAATTGGAAGTGCAACAGCAAAAGGAATCGGTCTGGCATTGCAGAAACCGATTATTAATGTTCCGACCATGGATGCTATGGCGTACAATTTCTATTCAGGACAATATATTGTTTGCCCGATGATGGATGCCAGAAGAAGTCAGGTGTATACCGGGATTTATCGCTTTCATGGAACAGAAATGGAAGTTGTGAAAACTCAATGTATGATTTTGATTCAGGAGTTGTTAGAAGCACTGACGGAACTGGGAGAACCGGTGATGTTTTTAGGAGACGGTGTCGATGTAAACCGGGCTATAATTGATGAAACACTTCAGGTGGAACATTATTATGCGCCGGCATCTATGAACCGACATCGGGCTGCATCCGTTGCATCTCTTGCAGCGCTTTATTTCAAAGAGGGAAAAATCGAAACAGCGAAAGAACATAAGCCGGATTACCTGAGAGCTTCTCAGGCAGAACGGGAATTGAAAGCGAAAAAGAACAATGATTAATTATCGTAATATGAAAATAGAAGATATACCGCAGGTTGCTTCCATTGAAAAGGAAGTGTTTTCTATGCCTTGGTCTGAAAAATCTTTCGAGGAATCCTTACAGAATAAGGATACGTTGTATCTTGTGGCGGAAGAAGATGGAAGTGTCAGTGGATATATTGGAATGTATATCAGCTTTGAAATCGGGACGATTTCAAATGTTGTTGTGGCACCCGCTCAAAGGCGCAAAGGTATCGCGAAACAATTATTGGAACGCCTGTTAAAGGCATCGGATGCATGCGGAGTGGAGTCTGTGACCCTAGAGGTTCGGGAATCCAACCGTCCTGCAATTGAACTGTATGAGAAGGCAGGGTTTGTGAATGAAGGAATTCGGAAGAATTTTTATCAGAAACCAACAGAAAATGCAATAATTATGTGGAAGTATAAAGAATAAAAGAGGTAGAAATGTTAGATGTTTGTTTACTTGGAACCGGTGGAATGATGCCGCTGCCAAGACGATGGCTGACGGCGTTAATGTGCAGATATAATGGAAGCTCTGTGCTAATTGATTGCGGAGAAGGCACACAGGTGGCAGTCAAGCAAAAGGGATGGAATTTTAAACCTATCGATGTGATTTGTATCACCCATTATCATGCAGATCACATTAGTGGCTTGCCTGGCTTATTGTTGACAATGGGCAATGCAGAAAGAACCAAGCCGTTGACTATGATTGGACCAAAAGGATTAGAGCGGGTTGTTTCGGCACTTAGAACCATTGCACCGGAACTCCCTTTTGAAATAAAATTTATGGAAATAACAGAACCGAAGCAGGTGTTTGAATTTGAAGAATACCGGATTCGGGCTTTTCGTGTAAAACATAATGTAATTTGCTATGGATATTCCATTGAAATTGACCGCAAAGGAAAATTTGATTTGGAAAAAGCAAAAGCTCTGGAAATTCCGGTACAGAATTGGAATCGCTTGCAGAATGGTGAAATCGTGGAAGTAGACGGAAAAGTGTATACTCCGGAGATGGTTATGGGAGCACAGAGAAAAGGCTTGAAGGTGACTTATACAACCGATACCCGTCCGGTAGATTCAATTATTGAAGCGGCAACGGATGCTGATTTGTTCGTGTGTGAAGGAATGTATGGGGAAGAAGGGAAAGAAGATAAAGCAATTGAACACAAGCATATGACGTTCCGAGAGGCAGCTGAAATTGCAGTAAAATCTAATCCGAAGGAAATGTGGCTGACCCATTATAGTCCGTCTTTGACAAAGCCATGGGAGTTTATGGAACAAGTGACGGAATTATTCCCAAATGCAAGACCGGGAAAAGATGGAATGAGTGTAGATCTGAAATTTGAAGAGGTATAGAAATGGAAGAGATAAAGATATTGGCGATTGAAAGCTCCTGCGATGAAACGGCAGCAGCGGTTGTTGTCAATGGAAGAAAAGTATTGTCAAATGTAATTTCATCACAAATCGACCTGCATACGTTGTATGGAGGAGTTGTGCCGGAAATTGCGTCAAGAAAGCATATTGAAAATATTAATTTTGTCATCGAAGAGGCATTGGAACAAGCCGGTGTTACCCTGGATGAAATTGATGCCATTGGTGTTACCTACGGTCCGGGCTTGGTAGGAGCGCTTCTGGTAGGTGTAGCAGAAGCCAAAGCAATTTCATTTGCCAAAGGAATTCCTTTGGTGGGAGTCCATCATATTGAAGGACATATTTGTGCTAATTATATTGAAAATGAACAATTAGAGCCTCCGTTTGTCTGCCTTGTGGTTTCAGGTGGCCATACGCACTTGGTTGTGGTAGAGGATTATGGTAAATATCGAATTCTGGGAAAGACTAAAGATGATGCTGCAGGAGAGGCTTTTGATAAAGTGGCAAGGGCAATCGGTCTAGGATATCCGGGTGGCCCAAAAATTGATAAAGTATCCAAAGAGGGGAATCCTCATGCCTTTGAGTTCCCTCGGGCGAAAATTACGGATAGTGTTTATGATTTCAGCTTTAGTGGAATGAAATCAGCAGTGTTAAATCAGTTGAATCTTTCAAAAATGAAAAATGAGGAAATTAATCAGGCAGATGTGGCTGCTTCATTCCAACAGGCAGTAGTGGATACGTTGGTAACCAGAGGGATGTCAGCATTAAAAGAAACTGGGATGAAAAAGTTTGCCATTGCCGGAGGGGTAGCTTCAAATACGGCAATTCGTGCAGCATTTAAAGAAGAATGTGCAAAACGTAACATTGAATTCTATCATCCGAGTCCTATTCTATGCACGGATAACGCGGCAATGATTGGCTCTGCAGCTTATTATGAGTATATTCAAGGTGTCAGACATGGTTGGGACCTAAATGCGATTCCGAATCTGAAGTTAGGAGAACGATATGAATAAAGTATCAGCCATTGTTTTAGCAGCCGGAAACGGAAGCAGGATGCAAAGCCAGCAGAAAAAACAATTTATGGAAATACAGGGGAAACCAATTTTGTGGTACCCTCTATTTCAATTGGAACAAAGTCCGGTTGATGAAGTGATTCTGGTGACCGGAGAAGAAGATATACCATACTGTAAAAAAAACATTGTGGAAAAGTATGGGTTTTCAAAGGTTAAACATATTGTGGCAGGGGGAAAAGAACGCTATCATTCTGTTTATAACGGATTGCAAAAGGTCTCCGGAAGTCAAGTGTTGATTCATGATGGGGCCCGCCCAATGCTAACAGAAACAATAATTAAAGATACAATTGCAGGAATAGAACGTTATGGAGCTTGCGTGGTCGGTGTACCGGTAAAAGATACCATAAAGCAGGTTTCAGAAAATCAGGTTGTTGCGACACCGCCAAGAAGCAGTTTGTGGATTACACAAACGCCTCAGGGATTTGAAACGAAGTTGATTAAAGAATCTTATGAAAAGATGATGGAACAACCGGAGCAGGCAGTGACTGATGATGCGATGGTAGTGGAGCAATATGGTAATCATAAGGTATGGTTTATCGAAGGAGATTATCGGAATATCAAAGTCACAACACCGGAAGATTTGGCGGTAGTAAAGGCATTTTTAAAGCTTGTAAAATAAAATTGAAAAAAAGTGAAAAAAGTTGTTGACACTAGAATGAATTAGTGCTAATATAATCAAGCACGCCGCAAGCGGTGGTGCTACGGAGAGGTGTCCGAGTGGTTGATGGTGCTGGTCTTGAAA
>JAILRZ010000070.1 GCA_024697845.1 Eubacterium sp.
TAGACTATACAAATAAGTCTGCATTCAATTGGATTTCAGTTATTCGCTTGCCAGATTTTATTTCTGAGAAGGACTTTGAATGGGCAGTTGAGACTGCCCATTCAAAGTCCTTCTCAGAAATAAAATCTGGCAAGCGAATAACTGAAATCCAATTGAATGCAGACTTATTTGTATAGTCTACTCCTTCTACATTGTCCTGCCACCAAAAACCCTCAAGCGGTGGAACAACATACTCAAAAAATCCATCTATTTTGTAATCCGTCTTGTAACTCATTTTCAAAGTGTACGCTACAGCATATAACACGCCAATTGCTTGCTTATACGCCCCGCCCTCTTCGTTCGGGTCGCCTTTTCCTCTAATCGCAATATAATTTGCCTTTGGCACGGTTATTATTTCAGGTTTATTCTTCGGCATATAAAATTCTTTATATTCTTTTTTAAAATCAAAAGCCATAATATCTCTCCTCTACAATCAATGCCCTCGTATCCAATAATTTTCAGTATCTTTTACCATATATCCCACAATTCTTCCAATGTCATTTCTGACAGTTCTTTTTCCATCGAATTCACCTCGTAAAACTCGAAGTTGACGTTCTACAGATCAATATAAAACAGTTGATCTGTTGTTCCATATATCGTTTGAAAGTCACCGAGCTTTTTAAAACCATATTTTTCATATAATCCCTGTTCTCCGCTCATAATATAAACAGTTCGATATCCAATAGATTTTGCATAGGATAAGGTTTGTTGTATCATCTTCTCTGATATTCGCTTGCCCCTATGCCGTTCATCGACAAAAACAAAACCAATAAATGGCGAATAATCATATTCTTCCGATAATTCATCTCTTTCTGAAAATGTACAATATCCGACTATGGTTTTATTATCAACGGCAACGACTACGCGTTCCCAATCTTTAAAAGAATTCTTCTTCATACAATCTGCAAGGTAAGGTCCTGCTTTCCATGAGCAGGACTGTGCAAACGAAATTGTTTTATTCCATAGGATATGTCCTTTTTGAATCATTTGAATTTCCAATAATGAATCCTCCCATAAGCTGGAATTTGTGCGTTTCTACAAGCGGTGCCGGATGGAGCAATTGAGTGGCTGGGAGCTTGCTCACAAGCCAACTCATATTGCGAACAGACGATTGCGCGACAGCGCGACATAAGTGCAGCTACGCTGCACGAATGAGCACCGCGATAAATCTGATTTTGTTGTGTTAATTACTAGAGGTTTTCACGTTTCTGTAATTCCTATAGTAATTGCTCCTGTTGGATTACTATAGATTTTCGCGTTTCTGTAATTCCTATAGTAATTGCACTTGTTGGATTACTATAGATTTTCGCATTTTTGTAATTCCTATAGTAAGTTCCTCAACAAACCTGAATTTATACAATTGAATCTCTATGGTAATCGGTTATATCTGACCCGAGTTTTTCATAGATTTCCATTACAGAGCCTACTGTTGATAACGTTTTTAATTCTGCATCTGTCATTCCAATGAGTTCTAAGAATTCAACTTTACCATTTGGAGTGTCGATTGTTTCAACAGTTGGATCTTTTATTGTGATAAAACCCGTAAGATTTGATTTTTGTTTTGCATCTATTCCTGTGGTTTGACCTGTATAGATAAATTCAAACGGTTGGAATATTTCATTTTTAGTAAATGTTATTCTTGCAATCATTTGAAGGATTCCACAAATATTTCTAATTTCCGCTTCCTCATCATCGTAGTTATCTTTTTTTAATTTGAATGTTAACTCATATCCATAGCCACTAATATCTGGATATTCACTTTCTTTTTCATATATTTCAGTTTGCCCAAATGAAACAAAATGCCAAAAGTCTCCACCATCATAGACGCTTATTCCGTCCAAAGGATCATTTCCGCCGAATATCCATTTGATAATTGTCGCATAATGTTTTGGATTATCTTGTCCTGGATATACTCTAGTAAATTCCTTTTCAATTGCTTGCCAACCAATCGCTTCAACTTCTTTTTCTTCAGAAGTATTAACGATTGATATTTTCTTATTTTCTTTTTTAAACTTATCAAACAATCCCATGTTTATTTCCTCCATAAATTTGAAGTTGTTAATCTTACAGCTCAATAGTTCTCAGCGATTTTATCATTGAGTCTGGTATTCAGACAAGAATATACCCTCTGAATCCGCGAACAGAATAGTATGAATCCGCGCCATTGTGAAAAGTGAACACGGTGTCATAGCGCCGCTCGCAGAAAAGTGCACCACCTTTGCTA
>JAILRZ010000096.1 GCA_024697845.1 Eubacterium sp.
AAAAATAATAAACTCATAAATAGTTGAGAAACCGTTGATCGGGAGGAGTAGCTTCGAGTACGATTCTATACAGAGAGTTATCGGTTGGTGAGAGATAACAGATAGTCAGAAGTGAATGGGCCTGAGAGGGCAGCTTGAAATCAGTTATTGAGAGTAGACGCTGACGGATACCTACCGTTAAAGAGGTTAGCATATGATGGTATGCGATGAGTGAATGTGTGAACATTAATTTGGGTGGCACCGCAGGAGTATATAACAGCTCTTGTCCCTTTACAAAAGTAAAGGGATAAGAGCTTTTTCTTTTGTCCCAAAATAAAACAAAAAAGGAGAACGCAGTGAAAACAACAAGTTATGAATCAATCGAACAGTATTTAGCAGATTACAGTCTGATTCCGATTGCAAAGGAAATTTATTCAGACGTCATTACCCCAATTACTCTTTTAAGAAAAATGGAAATGTTTGACAAGAACTTTTTCCTTCTTGAGAGTGTAGAAGGTGGTGAAAAATGGGCCCGTTATTCCTTCCTGGGATATGAACCGGTGCTTCAGGTCAGTTGTAAAGATGGCGTGGTAACACAAAAGAGCGGGGAAATTGAGACAACGATTGAAACGGACCCGATGAATGCTTTAAGAGCATTATTGGAAAAATACAAATCTCCGCAGTTGGAGGATTATCCAACTTTTACCGGAGGATTTGTAGGATATTTTGGATATAACATGATTGGTTATGCAGAACCGAAACTGAAACTGACAAGCAGTGATGTCAATGATTTTCAGTTAATGTTATTTGATAAAATTTTTGTGTTTGACCACTTGAGACAAAAGATTTTGGTGATTGCAAACATGAAGGCCAAAGATGGAAGACAGGGATATCATTCCGCTTTGCTTGAAATCGAAAAAATGATTGCATTGATAGAAAATCAGGTACCGTTACCAAAGCATGTTAAAAAAGAAACAGTGGAATTTAAAAGCAATATGGACGAAGAAGCTTATTGCGAGATGGTTGAAAAAACAAAGAAGTATATTAAGGAAGGCGATATTTTCCAAGGGGTTGTTTCCAGAAAATTTGAAGCGGAATACAGCGGTTCATTGTTGAATGCATATCGTGTACTACGGACAACAAATCCATCGCCGTATATGTACTTTATTCAGTCGGAAGATTTACAGATTGCAGGAGCATCCCCGGAAACTATGGTGAAGCTGGTCCATGGAAAATTAACAACGTTCCCGGTTGCAGGAACAAGACCGAGAGGAAAAAATGATGAGCAGGATTTGGAATTAGAGCAGGAACTGTTACAGGACGAAAAAGAATTGGCAGAACATAATATGCTGGTGGATTTGGCTAGAAATGATATTGGAAGAATTGCAGAGTATGGAAGTGTTACCGTGGAAGAATATATGAAGATTCACCGGTTCTCCAAGGTAATGCATATTGCATCTACTGTTTGTGGAACACTGAAGAAAGAATATGATGCCTGCGATGCGGTATCGGCATTACTTCCGGCAGGAACCTTGTCCGGAGCACCAAAGTTCCGTGCCTGTGAAATTATAGAAGAACTGGAACCGGAATCCAGAGGGATTTATGGAGGAGCCATTGGATATATTGATCTATCAGGAAACTTAGATGTTTGTATTGCAATAAGAACTGCAGTAAAAAAAGGAAATAAGGTTTGTGTTCAGGCTGGCGCGGGAATCGTTGCAGACAGTGTACCTTATAATGAATTTATGGAATGTGCTCATAAAGCAGGAGCTGCTATTGATGCAGTGATTCAGGGAAATGAGGTGAATGGCTAATGGTATTATTGATTGATAATTATGATAGTTTTTCTTATAACCTTGTTCAGTTAGTCGGAGAATTAACAAAAGGGGAAGTTCGGGTAGTGCGCAATGATGATATTTCTGTGGAGGAAATCAGACATTTGAAACCAAGTCATATCATTCTGTCCCCGGGACCGGGAAAACCAAAGGATGCGGGAATTTGCGAAGAACTGGTTTTCAGACTTCAGGATGAATATCCAATCTTAGGGGTGTGCCTTGGACATCAAAGCATCTGTGAAGTGTTCGGAGGAACCGTAACCTATGCAAAGAAGTTAATGCATGGAAAGCAGAGCATAATGACTATCACGAAGGAAACACCTTTGTTTGAAGGAATGGAACCGCAGTTCGCTGGAGCCAGATATCATTCCCTGGCAGCACTAAAGGACACCTTACCGGATTGTCTGGAAGTCATTGCTGTTGATGAAAAGGATCAGGAAATTATGGCTGTTCAGCACAAGGAAAAGAATATATACGGATTACAGTTTCATCCGGAATCAGTATTGACTCCGGAAGGAAAAACAATAGTACAGAATTTTTTGAATATAAAATAGAGTCGTAGGAGGAAGAAAGATGATTCAGGAAGCAATAAAGAAATTGGTAGAAGGAAAGAACCTTACTTTTGAAGAAGCAAAAGAATGTATGAATGAAATTATGAGCGGAGAAACACCGGAGGTATTAATCAGTGCTTATCTGGTAGCACTTCGAATGAAGGGAGAAACGGTGGAAGAAATTACCGGTTCTGCTCAGGGGATGAGAGATAATGGAATAAAGCTGGAACATGATTATGAATTAATGGAAATCGTTGGTACCGGAGGAGACCAAGCCAATACCTTTAATATTTCCACAACTTCCGCTTTTGTTGCGGCAGCTGCAGGATGCAAAATTGCAAAGCACGGAAATCGTGGAGTATCCAGCAAATCCGGCGCGGCAGATGTATTAGAAGGCTTAGGTGCAAAGATTACCATTGAACCGGAAAAGGCAAAAGAGGTATTGGAAAAAACAAATATGACATTTCTGTTTGCACAGAAGTACCATTCAGCAATGCGATTTGTTGGCCCGGTTCGTGGCAAATTAGGTATCCGTACGATTTTCAACATTTTAGGACCATTAACCAATCCGGCTGGTGCAACAATGGATATTATCGGTGTGTATGATGAAAAATTAGTTGAACCGATTGCACAGGTACTCATTAAGTTAGGCGTGAAAAAAGGAATGGTTGTATTTGGTATGGATGTTATGGATGAAATATCAGCCAGTGCAAAGACAAAAGTATGTGAAATCAGAAATGGTACAACGACAACTTATGAATTAAATCCCGAAGCTTATGGAATTCATTTATGCGACAAGTCTGAACTGGAAGGTGGAGACGGAGTTGAAAATGCACAGATTACAAGAGACATCTTAAGCGGAAAGATTACCGGAGCAAAGAGAAATGCAGTATTGCTAAATTCTGCTGCATGTATTTATCTTTATCAGGAGGGAATCTCTTACGGTCAGGCAATCAAGATTGCAGAAGAAACCATTGATAGCGGAAAGGCATTAGAAAAATTAGAAGAATTTGTAAAAGCAACAAATTCATAGAGGATAGAAACATGATTTTAAATAAAATTGCAGAATCGACAAAAGTTCGAGTGGCAAAAGAAAAAGAAACCAAAAGCTTGGAACAGGTGAAAGAGGAAGCATTGAATCTTCCAAAGGGAACCTTCTCTTTCGAAAGTGCCATTGCAAAAGAAGGAATGACTTATATCTGTGAAGTAAAAAAAGCATCGCCTTCTAAAGGGGTAATTGCTGAAAAATTTCCTTATCTTGATATTGCAAAGGAATATGAATCAGCTGGAGCAGGATGTATTTCTGTATTGACGGAACCGGACTTTTTTCAGGGAGACAAAAAGTATCTGAAGGAAATCAGCCAGGTTGTGAATTTGCCATTGATCCGAAAGGATTTTGTGGTGGATGAATATATGATTTATGATGCCAAAATTCATGGAGCATCTGCGGTTCTTCTGATTTGCAGCTTGTTAGAGGAAGAAACGATTCGTAATTATATTGGAATTTGCGATTCTCTTGGATTATCTGCTCTAGTGGAAGCGCATGATGAAAAAGAAGTGGAAAAAGCTATTGCGGCAGGAGCCAGAATGATTGGAGTGAACAATCGTGACTTAAAGACATTTACTGTAGATATTAAAAACAGCGAAAGATTGCGAAAATTGGTTCCATCTGATATTCTATTTGTTGCGGAGAGTGGCATTAAAACCGCTGAAGATATTCGCAGACTGAAAGCATCCGGAGTAAACGGAGTCCTAATTGGAGAAACGTTTATGAGGGCTGAGAATAAAGAAGAAATGTTGAGAGAGTTGGATAGTTAGGAGGAGACAGAAAATGAGCAAAGGGAGATTTGGAATTCATGGTGGACAGTACGTGCCGGAAACCCTGATGACTGCTGTCAATGAATTAGAAGAAGCTTACGAGCATTATAAGAATGACCCTGAATTTAAAGAAGAATTAAAGACTTTATATCATGAATATATCGGAAGACCATCCAGATTATATTATGCAGAAAAAATGACAAAAGATTTGGGTGGCGCCAAGGTTTATTTGAAACGTGAAGATTTAAATCATACCGGTTCTCATAAATTAAACAATGCGTTGGGACAGGTTTTGTTAGCAAAGAAAATGGGAAAAACCAGAGTTATTGCCGAAACCGGTGCCGGACAGCATGGTGTAGCAACAGCTACCGCAGCTGCATTAATGGGAATGGAATGTGAAGTGTTCATGGGAAAAGAAGATTGTGAACGACAGGCGTTAAATGTATTTCGTATGGAACTGTTGGGAGCAAAGGTTCATGCAGTGGAAAGTGGCACACAGACTTTAAAAGATGCCATTAATGACGCAATGAGAGAATGGACCAACCGAATGGATGATACTTTATATGTAATTGGATCTGTAATGGGTCCTCATCCGTTTCCAACAATGGTTCGTGATTTCCAAAGCATCATCAGTGAGGAAATTAAAGAACAGTTAATGGAGAAGGAAGGAAGACTTCCGGACGCAGTAATTGCTTGTGTTGGTGGTGGCTCCAATGCCATTGGAGCATTCTATCACTTTATTGAAGAAGAAAATGTAGAATTGATTGGTTGTGAAGCTGCAGGACTTGGCGTAGATAATCCAAAAAATGCTGCGACTATGGCAAATGGTTCTGAAGGGATTTTCCATGGAATGAAAACTTTGTTCTGTCAGAACGAATACGGACAGATTGCACCTGTTTATTCTATTTCAGCAGGGCTTGATTATCCGGGAGTAGGTCCGGAACATGCAATGCTTCATGATCAGGGAAGAGCTCGTTACGAAGCAATTACAGATGAAGAAGCTGTTCAGGCATTTGAATATCTGTCAAGAACAGAAGGAATTATTCCTGCAATTGAAAGTTCTCATGCCATTGCTTATGCACTGAAATATGTTCCAACACTGGATCAGGATAAAATTGTTGTGATTAATGTGTCAGGTCGAGGAGATAAAGACGTGGCAGCAATCGCAAGATATAGAGGAGTACAGATTTATGAGTAGAATTAGTGACGCTTTTAAAAACGGAAAAGCATTCATTCCATTTATTACCGGAGGGGATCCGGATTTGGAAACAACCCAGAAATTGATTTTGGAAATGCAGAAGAACGGAGCAGATGTGATTGAAATTGGAATTCCGTTTTCCGATCCTATTGCAGAAGGACCGGTGATTCAAGAAGCGGATTTAAGAGCTTTAAGAGCAGGAACAACAACAGATAAATTAATGGAAAGTTTAAAAGAAATTAAGGATCAGGTCACTGTTCCACTGATTTTTATGACTTATGCCAATGTTATTTTTAAGTATGGTACGGATAGATTTTTGGAGCGTTGTAATGACTGTGGAATTTCCGGAATTATCGTTCCGGATGTACCTTACGAAGAAAGAGAAGAAATGGCACCATACTGCGAAAAAGCCGGGATTGATTTCATTCCATTGGTTGCACCGACTTCCAAGGAACGAATTCATAAAATTGCACAATCTGCACAGGGATACGTATATGTGGTTTCATCTTTAGGGGTTACCGGAGTGCGCGAGAATATTACTACGGACCTTGGTGCGATGACAAAACTTGTAAAAGAAGCAACGGATGTTCCTTGCGCCATTGGATTTGGTATTTCCAAGCCGGAGCAGGCGGCAAACGTATGTCAGTATGCAGACGGAGCAATTGTTGGAAGCGCTATAGTGAAGATGATTGCTCAATATGGAAAAGACGCAGTTCCTTATGTTGGGGAGTATGTAAAATCAATGAAAACTGCCTGTGCGTCAGTGGAATAGAACTAGAGGATTGATTGACAAATTGCCCCCAAAACGATAAAATTTTCTTATAAAAATGACCGTGAAAATTAATTACTAAAGGAGGGCTTTTTATGGGAAAACAGAAGACAAAAGATATTATTTTAGAGTGTGTGGCAATGATTGCGTTAGCATTTGCATTGAGCAATGTATCGATTATCAGAATGCCGTATGGTGGTAATGTTACAGCAGCAAGTATGTTGCCGATTATTATTTTGAGTTACCGTCAGGGACTGAAGTGGGGGTTACCATCAGCATTTATTTATAGTGGGCTACAGTTGTTAATGGGAATGGATCATTTGCAGGAAGCAGAAGGAACTATCCAATTGTTGGAAATCATTTTTCTTGATTACATTTTTGCATTTACTGTTCTTGGAATTATGGGATGGTGGAGGAGAGAACGGCCACAGACCACCACATTGATTTTTGGCGCAGCATTTGTATGTTTTTTAAGATTTTTCTGTCACGTTTTTGCTGGAGCTACTGTTTGGTCAGGTGTTTCAATTCCAAGTTCAGATGGAATGCTTAATTCAGTAATCTATAATCTGGCGTATATGATTCCGGAAACAGTAGTTACTGTTTATGCAATAACACTGATTTCTTTATCAACCAATTTGAGATTAAACAAGCCGGAATTTGTGCAGAAGAAGTTAACAACTGCGGCAATGTTATATAGTTTATTGTTTATGGGAATTGCAATTGTTGCAGACTTCATTTATCTGTTTGGAAAAATTCAGGATAAAGACGGATTTGATATTTCATTAATAAAATCAGCAAATCCAATGGTTTTGGGATTGATTACAGTGAGTGGTATGATCGTTTCGATTGTTATATTCTTCCTGATTACAGTTTTTGTGGATGATAAAAATACAGAATACAATTAAGAAAACTGTTGACGTTTTCTTGAAAAAACTCTGTAATGCGTTATAATAGACAGGTGTGCGTTATTATAACCATACAGAGTTTTTTGTTTGTGCCACGCAAAGAGAGGGATGATATGAAAGGAAAAGCGTTGTTAAAATCAAAAAAAGTGAAAAACATTCTGTACACCATTATTGAAATTCTGGTTGTTGCCGGTTTGATTTTCGGTGTAATGATGTATGTTTATCAAAAAATTAACAACGAATCAGATTCCGGTTCCATTTCTAAAGTGGTGGATGAAAAAACTGCAACCCAACAGAAGCAGGAAAAAAAGAAAAAGACCGATTACCTGATTGAAGCGAATTGTTCCAAGAATGCTGTAATTGTTTATGAATACAAAGATAAGAAGCATAAGAAAAAAGAGCCGATGAAGGTGTTTCGGTGTTCTATTGGAAAGAAACTGAAAAAAGGAAAATACAAGACAACGCCGGATTATACGTGGATTCAGTCTGAAAAAGCATGGCATCAATATAATACAAGAATTGGGAAACGGTGTTGGATCCAGTCGCTAAATTATTCTGATAAGTATTCGTACACAATGAATCAGAAAAGCTATAAGCAAATTGGAAAAAAACATTCAGGAAAATCTATTTTGATGTGTTCCGGGGATGCAGCATGGATTTTTGAAAATTGTAAAAAAGATACAGAAGTAAAAGTCGTGAAAGGCAAAAAATCCGACCAGTTACCATTGGACATTCAGGAAAAGGTGAAGGTGGAAAAAAGTTGCGGTTGGGACCCTACAGATCCGTCTAAGGATAATCCATATTCCAAGGTAAAGCTTGGAACCGTTGTTGGCGGGAAGAAGACCGTCTACGTGGAGAAGGGAAAAAAGGTTCCTTACATTTCAAATATTCTGGCATTAAACCAATCAGGAAAAAGCATTGTGAAAAAACTGAAATACAAGGCTTTCGATTCCAATAAATTGGGAAAACATTCTGTTAAGTTTCATTATAAGAATGACAAGGGCGAAAAGAAGACCTTTGTTCAGGAATTTCGAATAGTGGATACGATATGTCCGAAAGTCCAATGTTCCAACGGACAATTTACGCTGTATGTGGAAAGCCGTTCAAACTTGGATTTGAATAATGTTAAAAATCTGAAAAAGGTTGAAAATATGGTGCGACCTTATGTGACCTGTAATGAAGAGGATTGCGAAATTAAAATTAATACGGTAAATGCCGGGGAATTATCCATTAAGAAATTCCCGATTATTATTACCGCAATTGATCAATCGGGAAATGTAGGTTCGTGTCAGGTAATGCTGGATGTGAAACTTCGAGAGAAGAAAATCAATAAATCCAGTGGCTTCACTAAGAAAGAAAAAGAATCCTTGTTAAAACGAGCAAAAGAAGGAAATCAGGGAAAATTGGAACAAGAGACTAAAAAAGAAGTGAAGAAAAAGAAAAAAGAGAAAGACACAAAAAATGAGGAAGAACAGATTACAACTTCCGCAGAAATGGAAGCAGAATAATTAAAATAAAATAGATTAAAATTTTAGGAGGAAACATGGCAGAGACATACAACCACAAAGTCGTGGAAAAGAAATGGCAAAAATATTGGGAAGAGCATGAAACATTTAAGACAGATGTCTGGGATTTTAGTAAACCAAAATATTATGCGTTGGATATGTTCCCATATCCATCAGGAGTAGGTCTTCACGCAGGACATCCGGAAGGCTATACTGCCACAGATATTATGTCTAGAATGAAAAGAATGCAGGGATATAATGTATTACATCCAATGGGATATGATTCCTTTGGACTTCCTGCAGAACAGTATGCTGTAAATACAGGAAACCATCCAAATGGGTTTACGCAGGAAAATATTCAGACATTTTCAAAGCAGTTAAAGGAATTAGGGTTTGACTACGATTGGTCAAAGGTTCTTGCAACTTCTGATCCAAAGTTCTATAAATGGACTCAGTGGATTTTTAAACAATTATTCCTGAAGGGATATGCAAAATTGGTTGATATGCCTGTAAACTGGTGTGAAGAACTTGGTACCGTTCTTTCCAACGATGAAGTTATTGATGGAAAATCTGAACGAGGTGGGTTCCCGGTTGTCAGAAAGAACATGAAGCAGTGGGTAATTGACCAGGCCGCTTTTGCAGAAAAATTATTGGAAGGTCTTGATGAAATTGACTGGCCGGAATCTACAAAAGAAATCCAGAGAAACTGGATTGGTAAATCTACCGGTGTGGAAGTTGATTTTGATATTGTTGGAGGTGGAAAATTCTCCATCTTTACAACCTGTATTGAAACAATCTATGGTATTACCTTTATGGTACTTGCTCCGGACGGAGATATTGTAAAGGGATTAATGGACAGAATTGAAAACAAGGAAGAAGTACAGGCTTATATTGATGAAACATTAAAGAAGAGTGATTTGGATCGTACAGATTTGAATAAGACAAAATCCGGTTGCAAGTTGGAAGGACTTTATGCAATCAATCCGGTTAACGGAAAAGAAGTTCCATTATTTATTGGTGACTTCGTTCTTGCAAGTTATGGTACCGGTGCCGTTATGGCAGTTCCAAGTCATGATCAGAGAGACTTTGAATATGCTCAGGTTCATCACATTGATATGATTCAGGTTATTGATGGAAGAGATGTTTCTGAATGTGCATTTGAAAAACAGGATTACCTTGGAAAAGGATGTAAGTTAGTAAACTCTGAAGAATTTACCGGACTTACTGTTGAAGAAGCAAAGGTTGCAATTACCGAAAAACTTGTAAAACAGGGTGTTGCAAGAGAAAAGGTTAATTATAAGTTCCGTGAATGGATTTTCGCACGTCAGAGATACTGGGGAGAGCCGGTTCCATGTGTATATAAAGAAGATGGTGAAATCTATGTTCTTCCGGATGATGAATTACCATTAGTTCTTCCGGAATTGGATGACTATAAGGGCAAAAACGGAAAGGCTCCATTGGAAAATGCAACAGAATGGAAGCAGTATGATGCAAATGG
>JAILRZ010000137.1 GCA_024697845.1 Eubacterium sp.
TGAAAGAAGAAGTAACAACAGCGGCAAATAAGAAAGCAAATACCATTACTGTAACAACAAAGAAAAAATCAGTAAAATATAAGAAATTGAAAAAGAAAAAATTAACAGTATCCAAAGCGATTATTGTTAAGAAAGCAATCGGAAAGGTTACATACAAGAAGGTTAAGAAAGGTTCATCTTCAAAACTTTCAATTAATAAGAAGACCGGAAAGATTACAGTTAAGAAAAAGACTAAAAAAGGAACATATAAGATTGTTGTTAAGGTTACAGCAGCAGGAAATAATCAGTATCTGGCAGCAACAAAGAAAGTAACTGTAAAAATTAAAGTTAAATAATTGGCGTGGTACGTTAAAAAATTTATAGAACAGATGTGAGTGGATTAAATGTATAGTCCGTCACATCTGTTCTTTTTTTGAAATATACAGTATAATGGAATCATACTTTTGGGGCAGATTAAAAAAATATGATGGACGAATAAAAGTATGTCATTATGCATACTTCTTTCGTTGTACCATTTGAAAGGAGGAATTATATGAAAAAATTTGCATCGATAATTATGTCGTTTGTATTGGTTGTATCGACATTCACAATCACAACGACTACGGTGTCTGCAGGAGAGACATTGAATGTAACCAGTGAAACGGAATTAAAGGCTGCATTGAACAAGCAAACACCGGTGGAAGCCATTAATATTACGGAAAGTTTTACCATTAGTGATGACTGCACGATTCAGCTGGACCCAACTCATATCAATAATTACCATAGCACGGTTTTAACAATTTTGGAGGGAGTTACTTTAACAATCGATAATGGTGGAAAACTGGGGAGCTTCTGGCCATCCTATGAAGGGGATGGGGAAACCTCGCCACTTCCAAACAGTAAGGTAATTAATAACGGTACGGTGGTTATTAAAGCCGGTGGCGCAACCGAAGCGGATTTTGACACCAATAATGGTGACATCCTTGTTAAAGACGGTGGAAAAGCAGTGTGCTGTAATAACAATAATGGTTCTGTTACTGTGGAAGATGGAGGAAGTTATATTACGACGCAAGGGAGAGAAGTAGTCAATCATGGTTCTATATCAATCCATGAAGGCGGATTGATGCAATCAAGATTTGGATCTTCGATTATTAATGATAATGATGGAATCATTCAAATGAATGGAAAATTCTATTGTGGATGTATGGGAATGAATGGAGAAGATATTTGCTGGTTTGATAATGAGGGAACAATAACCGGAAACGGAGATATGATTCTTTATGAAGCATCTCATGATGAGAGACCCGTATCAAATATGGATGACTTGATTGCCCAGGTTATGACAAGGTTAGGTCAGGAAACACGTTTTGAAAACTGGGAAGATATTAACATTTACAAACAGATTACAGTTTCTAACCTTCAGCAATTGAAAACTGCGACATCCGGAAGTCGTACTGTTGCAGGAGAAAAAGTGAATGGAGATATGGATACACTGATTGAATTGGACGCTAATATTACAATTCCGAAAGGTGAATCCATTGGCACTATGGCACAGATTACTGTGCCGGAGGGCATTACACTTACCGTTAATTCCGGCGCGGAATTAGAGTGTGGCATAGAAAACTACGGTTTGGTTGATGTAAAATCCAGTGGATTGTTGGCCACAACCATGGGCGGAAATATAAATAATTACAATAAAATTGTTGTAGCAAAAGATGCTACGATAAAAAGCCAGATGGGTGGCAGAATCATGAACTTTGAGGAAGCTGACTTGGTGATGAATGGAAGTCTCTATTGTGGTTATTTCAATGAAGATGGCAATGATGACTGCTGGTTTGCTAACTTTGGTGATGTTTGTGGCGAAGGAAAAATATATTTCTACGTGGCAACTACCGGAGACATTGTTCCTTCCGAACAGTGGAAGTCAGGACCGGAAATGATATTAGAACAATTAGACAGCGTGGCTGAAAGAGCAACGAATTGTATTCAGTTGAGCCATCGTTGGGGACCTTGGACACAAACAAAGGTCGCCGGTTGTGAAGCCGGGGAAGCAAAAGCAACTTGCGAAGTTTGTGGTGCAATAAAGACTAAGGAAATACATGGAAAAGGCCATACATCTGACAAGGGAACTGTAACGAAAAAAGCTACATACACACAAACAGGTGTTAAGACTTATAGGTGTACTGTTTGTGGTAAAGTACTAAAGACAGAGTCTATTGCAAAACTGAAAAAGAAAAAAAATACACTTTTTGCAAAGGGAAAGACAGTTAAAGTTAGCTATACAAAGTTGGAAAAGAAAAAGCAAACAATTTCCAGAAAAAAAGCAATTTCTGTTTCAAAGGCGAAAGGAACAGTGACTTATAAATTATCTTCAGCAGGGAAGGGAAAAAAGAGTTTTAAGATGGATTTTTCCGTGGGCAGAACTGGAAAAATTACAATTTCTAAGGGATTAAAGCCTGGAAGTTACACTCTGAAAATTAAGATTACTGCAACAGGAAATACTACCTACAAATCAGGAAGTAAAACTGTTAGTGTTCTAATTAAAGTAAAATAGGAGGAATGCGTATGGAAAAAAGTCTATTGAAAATTAAAATAGAAAAAGTAGTTGTTGTAGCTTTGTTCCTTGGTATTATGATGTGGTGGAATACGAATTGTGTTTCCGCAGCAAACTATGATGTGTGGGTTGGTGGAAAACAGGTTACTTCAAAGAATGCAAAGGATGTTTTTGGAGATGGAGGCTCCGTAAAATACAATGCTTCCAAGAAAACATTGACATTAAAGAACGCATTGATTCAGGATGCATATACAGTGAAAGATTCTAGCACAAGGTACATTTGTGGAATCTACTATAAAGTTAAAGGCGGGACCTTTAAAATCAAACTGAGTGGATCGAATAATATATTTGTTCCATATGATGCGAACGCTGAGTTCAGTTATGGAATTTGTCCACATTACGGGGCTGCAAAAATGAGTATCAGTGGAAGCGGAAGTTTGACTTTAATATCTAATGATGCAACAAGATTGACGGCTGGAATCAATGCCGGAAGAGGATTAACCATTGAGGGAAAGGCAAAAGTTGATGCACAAACCCCAAGTTCATCCACAGGGATGGCTTATGGAATTTATATAAATAACAAGGTGACCATAAAAGGTTCGGCAAAGCTTACTTCATACGGCACCTCCGGAGCATTTAACACGGTTATTTCCTTTGGAAAAGGTTATACACCTTCAGTGAAAGCTGGCATGAATTCAAACAAAATCATGCTGAAAAAGAAGAAACCTTCAAAGAAGACATACAAAAAATATCAGTATATTAAAATTTCAAAAGCAAAGAAGTCAAAGAAAAAGTCTTCTAAAGTGAAACCGGTAAAAATCAAAAAAGTTGTAGCAATGAAGAAACGCTTTAATATTTACTGGAAAGCACATAAGAGCAATTGCAGTGGGTATCAATTGCAGGTTTCCGAAAATAAAAAATTTCCGAAAAAACTGACTTACACCCACACCGTTTACGGAAATAAATATGACGGAACAGGCGTAAAAGGATTGTCATCGGGACGACGATATTATATTCGAATGAGAGCCTTTAGTGCAGGACAATTTAAGAACACTTACGGCAAATGGACGAAGACTAGAGCGGTGGTAGCCAAATAGGAATTTTGGCACAAACAATTACAATTGAAAATTAGTGTTAAGAGAACCACATAGATGGGAAAACCCGTCTATGTGGTTTTTGATGATTATGGATTGAGAAAAATCAGTCAATATGGTTTAATGTGAAAAGATTGAATGAGAAATTGACCATTTCTATTTTTGAATTGTATATAAAGTGAAGGAGGTTAGA
>JAILRZ010000167.1 GCA_024697845.1 Eubacterium sp.
AATCACATAGAGTATATAAAAGTTACGAAAAAGAATGAAAGAAAATCATTTCGTTTGATTTTAAGAAAGAGGTTAGTAGCAGAAATGAGAAGTTAGTAAATTTGCTACTAGTATTTCAGGAAAAGCCTAGTAGCGAAAACAGGGAAAAGTCAAATTTGCTACTAGTATTCCAGGAAAAGTCTAGTAGCGAAAACAGGGAAAAGTCAAATTTGCTACTAGTATTTCAGGAAAAGTCTAGTAGCGAAAACAGGGAAAAGTCAAATCTGCTACTAGTATTCCAGGAAAAACCTAGTAGCGAAAACAGGAAAAAGTCAAATCTGCTACTAGTATTTCAGGAAAAACCTAGTAGCTAAAACAGGAAAACGTCAAAGTTGCTACTAGTATTTCAGGAAAAACCTAGTAGCGAAAACAGGAAAAAGTCAAATCTGCTACTAGTATTCCAGGAAAAAACTAGTAGCGAAAACAGGAAAAAGTCAAATTTGCTACTAGAAATCAAGAACAGAGTTGTGGCAGACATCATTAAGATAGGGGATTCATATGGAATTAAGAAAACTACTCATAAATGAAAAAGAAAGATTGTTAAATGCCGGAAAAATTGTGAGAGATAGAATGAAGGACGCTCCACAAGGAAAACTTCGATTAGGGAAGAGCCAGGGATGTGTGCGCTATTTTTATATCAAGGAAGGAGAGCGTAAAGGAATTTATATTCCAAAAAAAGAAGAAGAACTTGCAAAACGTTTGGCACAAAAGTCCTATGATGAAAAAGTCTTGAGATTGGTAGAAAAAAGATTACCTCAGATTGAGAAAATCTTAAAGGATTATGAAGAGAATGAAATTGAAAAAATATATTTAAAGGAGCATATTGCAAGGAGGAAATTTATCGAACCGGTAGAACAGACTTATGAGCAAAAGCTGGTGCAATGGCTATCCCATCAATTTAAAGGAAAACAATTTAAAATGGATACCCCTGTAATATTATCAAATAATGGGTTAAGAGTTCGGTCAAAATCAGAGAAAATACTGGCTGATTTTTTTGATTCTATGGGGATCCCGTTTAAATATGAGTGCCCGTTAGAACTTGAAGGGTATGGAGTTGTGTATCCGGATTTTACATTTTTGTCACGAAAAACAGGAAAAGAAATCTATTGGGAACATGAAGGGATGATGGATAATCCGAACTATGCGGAAAGTGCGGTGAAAAAGATAGAAATGTATGAAAATAACGGCATTTTTCCGGGAGACCAATTGATTTTGTCGTTTGAAACATCCGCAACGGCAATCAATATGCAGCTCGTTAGAACGCTGGTAGAAAAACATTTGATGTAGGATTATGGTCTATATTGACAAATAATTGACAATCTTTTTCTATCTATTTATAATTATCTTATGCGTGTATAAGGAGCAAAAGGAAATGGAAAAGATATCAAAGGCGGTCGTATCAAGACTGCCCCGTTACTATAGATATTTGGAGGAATTACGTCAGCAAAAGATTGAGCGGATTTCTTCCAAGGAATTAAGTGAATTAATGAATGTGACAGCATCTCAGATTCGACAGGATTTGAATAATTTCGGAGGGTTTGGACAGCAGGGATACGGATATAATGTTTCATATCTCTATGAAGAAATCGGAAAAATACTAGGACTGAATCAAAATCATAAGATGGTAATCGTGGGAGCCGGGAATCTGGGGCGTGCAATTGCCAATTACGGAAACTTTAAAAACAGAGGATTTGAAATCACAGCCTTATTTGATCAGAATCAGGAATTGATTGGGAAGAAAACTGCTGAAGGGGAGATTCTGGATATTAAAGATCTGTATGAATATGTAGTAGAAAACAATGTGGATATTGTTGCACTGACATTGCCAAAGGGACCTGCGAAAGAAATCGCAGATAAATTGGTGGAATGTGGTGTCAAGGCTTTTTGGAACTTTGCCCATACAGATTTAGGATTGCCGGAAGATGTGCTGGTGGAAAATGTGCATTTATCCGAAAGCTTAATGAGACTTACATACAGAATTTCTGAAAAAGGTCAGAAATAGAACAGGAGTAGTTATGAAAACAATCGTTTCCGGAAGAGATATGAAAACAGTTGATCAGTATACAATACAGGAGATAGGGGTTCCTTCTCTTGTATTGATGGAGCGTGCTGCATACAGTATGTATCAGCTGATTGCTGCTCGGGAAACCAATAAAAAACAGAATATTATGGTGGTTGCATCAACAGGAAATAATGGTGCAGACGGCCTGGCACTTGGTAGGATGTTATTTCTGGATGGATATAACATCTGTATTTATGTGATTGGAAATATTGCTCATGCCAGTGAAGAATTCCAAAAGCAGATTGGAATCTGTAAAAAGCTGGGAATTCCTTTCGCTAGAAAGGTGGAGCGATGTAATATCCTGATTGATGCTATTTTTGGAGTAGGATTATCCAGAGATGTTGAGGGAGAATATAAGGAAGTAATTAATCAGATGAATGAACTGAGGACAAAGGTTTACGCCGTGGATATTCCGTCGGGAATTGATGCGAATACGGGAGCGGTTCGCGGTGTGGCTGTTCGGGCAACTGTAACAGTGACTTTTGGGTGCCACAAAATCGGAACGGTGATGTATCCCGGAGCGGATTATTGCGGAGAAGTGTTCGTGGCGGACATCGGATTCCCACAGAAAGCTTTTGAACAAGTGGAGAAGAAGTATTATCTGGAAGAATCTGATCTGTTTCGAATCCCAAAACGTCCGAATTATTCCAATAAAGGAAGCTTTGGTAAAATTTTGATAATTGCAGGAAGTAAAGATATTGCCGGGGCAGCGTTTTTATGTGCCAAGGCAGCTTTTCGTTCCGGAGCGGGAATGTTAAAAATCCTTACGGCAAATGAAAACAAAGAATTTCTAAATCGGATGATTCCAGAGGCTATGGTTCATACCTATGATACCAATCAATTTAATCCGGAGATTGTCCGCTCAGCATTAAGTTGGAGTGACGTGGTGATCATTGGACCGGGAATTGGAGTTGGAATCATTCAGGAAGATTTGATGCAAATGGTTCTGGAATCGAAACTTCCGGTAGTCATTGATGCAGATGGAATCAATGTTATGGCAGAAAACGAAAAGTTAAAAGCAATGATTCATAAGAAAGTGATTCTTACACCGCATCTGGGAGAAATGAGTCGTCTGATGAATTTGGATGTTTCCGAAATCTCCAAAGATTTATTTCAAGTAGCGAAGTCCGTTACGGATTGTTACGGAGCGGCTTGTGTTTTGAAAGATGCAAGAACAGTTATTTCCACCGAGGAATTGCTGGCGGTGAACCTGTCAGGAAATAATGGAATGGCAACGGCCGGATCCGGGGATGTGTTAAGTGGAATCCTTGCAGGATTTTTAGCATTGGGAGTTCCGATGCGTGATGCGGCGGTTTTAGCACCGTACGTACATGGTCTTGCCGGTGATTATGCCGCAAAACAACGAGGAAAAGCGGGAATGATGGCAGGAGATATTATTGAGTCATTAAAATATATTTTAGAATAATTGGAGAAAATCATGTTAGAAGAATATTTTAGAGGATATGCAGAAGTCAATCTCGATGCAATTCGAAAAAACATGGAGTTGATGCGTGAAAAATTGAGTACGGATACAGGAATGGTAGCTGTAATAAAGACAGATGGGTATGGACATGGTGCGGTTCCAATTGCAAAAGAATTGGATGATATGTGCTATGGTTATGCAGTGGCTACGCCTCAGGAGGGGCATAATCTTCGTCGTCATGGAATTACCAAGCCCTTGTTTATTTTGGGATACGTTCCGGAATGTATGTATGACCTGGTGATAGAAGACGAAATGCTTCCGCCGGTGTTCAGTTTTGAAATGGCAGAAAAGATGTCAGAACATGCGGTAAAATTGAATCACGAGATTAAAATAGATATTGCAATTGATACGGGAATGAACCGAATCGGCTTTTTCCCAAATGATGAGGCGGTGGAGGCAATTAAGAAAATCTGTTCTCTGCCACGGGTGCAGATTGAATCTGTATTCACCCATTTTGCCAAGGCAGACTATAAGGAAAAGGATTTTGCTTATCAGCAATTCCATTCCTATGTAGATTTTGTGGAACGGTTGGAAGCAGAAGGAGTTCATATTCCGATTCATCAATGCGCAAACAGTGCAGCAATTATGGAAATGCCGGAAACATCACTAACTCTTTCCAGAGCAGGAATTTCAATGTATGGTCTTTATCCATCTGATGAAATGGACAAGGATGCCATGGTATTAGAACCGGCAATGTCCATTTACAGTCATATTGTTTATGTAAAGGAAATTGAGCCGGGAATGGGAATCAGTTACGGACAAACTTTTGTGGCAGACCATAAAATGAAAGTTGCTACAATTCCTTTAGGATATGGTGACGGTTATCCGAGAAATCTCAGTAATAAAGGGTGGGTGTTGATTCATGGAAAGAAAGCACCGATTCTTGGAAGAATCTGCATGGATCAGTTTATGGTTGATGTAACGGAAATTGATGCGAAAACAGGAGATCGGGTTACGTTGGTAGGCACCGATGGAGAAGAAACCATTTTAATTGATGAATTAGCAGAACTAGCAGGAACCTTTAATTATGAATTTGTCTGCGATCTTGGAAAAAGAGTGCCAAGAGTATTTACTAAAGGCGGAAAGGTTATCGGAACTAAGGATTATTTTAATGATGACTATGATGTCTGATTGATTCAAAATCATCATAAAAATTGAAATCATTGAATACACATTTCAAAAATTGGAATAATGATAATATATAGAATATTTTTGGAGTGTGGAAAGATGATTATTAAACGAGGGGATATTTTTTATGCGGATTTAAGACCGGTAGTAGGGTCTGAGCAGGGTGGAATTCGACCGGTTCTGATTATTCAGAATGATACGGGAAACAGACATAGTCCAACGGTAATTGTTGCAGCAATTACATCAAAAATGACCAAAAGCAAACTGCCAACTCATGTGAAGATAGATTCAAAACGCTACAATATCGTGAAGGATTCTATTATTCTATTGGAACAGTTGCGAACAATCGATAAGACTCGATTGAAAGATAAGGTTTGTCATCTGGATGGAGAATTGTTGAAAACAGTAGAAAATGCTTTGGCAGTCAGTTTGGAGTTGGAACAGTAAATCCGGTAAAGTTGACTATTAGTACTGAAAATGATAAACTTTGATGGATAGTGCGGATTCTACGGAATCTGAAAAATACAATAAATGAAAAAAGGAGTTTGACAATGTCAGGACATTCAAAATTTGCGAATATTAAGCATAAGAAAGAAAAAAATGATGCTGCTAAGGGAAAGATGTTTACCATCATTGGTAAGGAAATTGCTGTAGCAGTTAAAGAAGGAGGTCCGGATCCTGCCAATAACAGTAAATTACGTGATGTAATTGCGAAGGCAAAGGCAAACAATATGCCAAATGATACCATTGAACGTGGAATTAAAAAAGCTGCCGGAAACTCCAGTGCAGTAAACTTTGAATCAGCAAGATACGAAGGATATGGTCCAAATGGTATTGCAATCATTGTTGACGCTTTAACAGATAATAAGAACAGAACTGCAGCTAATGTAAGAAACTGCTTTACAAAGGGTGGCGGAAATGTTGGAACACAGGGATGTGTATCTTATATGTTTGATGAAAAGGGACAGATTATCATTGATAAGGAAGAATGCGATATGGATTCTGATGAATTAATGATGATGTCAATTGATGCAGGCGCAGAAGACTTTGTTGATGAAGAAGACAGTTACGAAGTAATTACTGCTCCGGAAGACTTCAGCGCAGTTCGTGAAGTATTAGAGCAGGCCGGTGTAAAGATGGCTCAGGCTGAAGTAACCATGATTCCTCAGAACTATGTGGAATTAACAGATGAAGAAGCAATTAAAAAAATGAACATTATTATTGATCGTTTGGATGAAGATGAAGATGTTCAGCAGGTATATCACAATTGGGATGAATAATTAGGAGTATCGATGAATACAGTACTTTTCGATTTGGATGGCACTTTGCTTCCAATGGACATGAAAGAATTTACAGATACATATATGATGCTTTTGGAAAATCGATTACGTTCTTCAGGGTATGATGAAGCGACTGACATTATTGATGCAGTCTGGGCAGGAGTTGCTGCAATGACGCAAAATGATGGATTACGTACCAATGAAGAGTGTTTTTGGAGTGCGTTTGAACAAAAGTTTACCAAGAAAGATGAAAAACCGGATCGAAAGTATCGCAGAAAGATTGAAAAGGAAATTAATCGTTTCTACAAAGAAGATTTTTCAATTTCCAGATATGTAACTCACCCAACAGAACTGGTGAATGAGGTCATTGATATTTTGAAAAAGAAGGGGTATCAGATTGTTCTGGCAACCAATCCAATTTTTCCAGAGGTTGCTACGCTGGAACGATTGTCCTGGACAGGTTTGAATCCGGAGGACTTCTCACTGATTACTACCTTTGAAAATTCTTGTTTTACAAAACCGAAATTAGAGTATTATCAGTACATTCTGAAAACTTTGTATAAAGATCCGGAAGACTGTCTGATGGTTGGAAATGATGTTCAGGAAGATATGTGTGCCAGACAGTTGGGAATTGATGTGTTTCTGATTGATGAATATGTACTGAATGCCAAAAATGAAGATGTCTTTGATTTGAAAAAAGGAAATTGGAGACTGTTTAAGGAATATGTATCCGCTTTGCCGGATTTAAATTAGAAACGGGTTTTGACCCGTTTCTAATAAAAATAAACTGACCTTATTATATTTTTCGAAATTGATTATACAGACAATGTCAGATTCTGCTATAATCCTGTATAGTGATTGAAAAATATGAAAGGAAGGTATATTTATGGAAAACAAAACAAAATCCATTGTTATTACTGCAATGTTTGCAGCACTGGTATTTGTACTTACCGTAGTTTTGCCGGTTCCAATCCCGGCAACAGGAGGATATGTAAATTTAGGAGATGTGGTTATTTTACTGGCTGCATGGCATTTAGGAATTTTAAGAGGTTCCGTTGCAGCGGCCATCGGATCCGGACTGGCGGATTTGACACTGGCACCAATTTATGCTCCGGGAACCATCGTCATTAAGTCACTGATGGTTGTATTTGCCTATCTTGTATGGAAAAACATAATGAAGCATACGGAGAAAAAGGTGATTGCCGTTATTGCAAGTGGCGTGGTTGCAGAGACTATTATGGTCTTAGGATATCTTGGTTATGAAGCAATCGTTCTTGGCCTTGGGGTAGCAGCGCTGGCCGGAGTATCAGGAAACATCATTCAGGCAGTTGTTTGTCTTGGATTTGCAGTGGCTTTTGTACAAGTACTTCAAGGAGTAAAAGTTTTTGAGAATGCGCTTAAGGCGATTTAAGGAAAATAAGGAGAAAGAAATGTTTTATGAATTGAGAAAACAGGCAGAAGAAACAACGAGAGAAATTTGTGAAAAGGCAGGACTTCAAAAAGGAGATATTTTGGTCGTTGGATGTTCTTCCAGCGAAGTGTGTGGAGATAAAATCGGTAGCAATTCCAATTTGGATGTGGCAAAAGACGTATTTGGTGGAATCTACGCTGTTTTAAGGGAGAAAGGCATATATCTTGCGGCACAGTGTTGTGAGCATTTAAATCGTGCTATTATTGTTGAGAAGGAAGCAGTCCCGTTTTCGGAGATTGTCAATGTGGTTCCGCAGCCAAAGGCTGGTGGTTCTTTTGCTACAACAGCTTATCATACATTTAAAAATCCGGTGGCAGTAGAAGAGATCAAAGCAGATGCGGGAATCGATATTGGAGGGACATTAATTGGAATGCATATCAAAAAAGTTGCCGTTCCGGTTCGATTGGAACATCGTAAAATTGGAGAAGCCATTGTCTTAGCCGCACGTACCAGACCAAAATTCATTGGTGGATGCAGAGCGGTTTATGATGAAAATCTTGAATAGAAACGCAATATGAAAAATGCCTTGTAACGTTGGTTACAAGGCGTTTTTTTGTAAAAACAATGTTCCTTATTCGTTGTCATTTTCGTAAATGTTTTGATATACCGTTTCGGATAATTCGTCGATTAAGGCTTCATCTGCAGTTTCAAATTCGTGCATCAGTAAATCTTTAATCTGATCAAATCGACTGAAGTAAAGGATTTCTTCCGGCTGGGTTAAATCCAGGTCCGTTTCCAAAGCTTCTTTATGCACATTCTTGTTTGACCAATCAAGAATGTCAGAAATAAGTTCGTCTTCCGATTCAGCTTCTACCTTTAGTTTTCCGGCTTTAGATAAGGAAACAAAACCGGCAATGATAAATGC
>JAILRZ010000006.1 GCA_024697845.1 Eubacterium sp.
CCTAAAGGAATTAAAGGAAGAAAAAGAAACGCTGGATAGGGAACTTGTGGATTGTCGAGGAAGAATCAGTGTTATTTCCGAAGAGATTACAAAAGTAGGCAATGCGTTACAGGAACAGCAATTAATTAAGAATACAATTGAAATTAATCTGAAACAGGCAAATCAAAAGAAAGATACTTTAGTTCATGAATATCAGGATTATACGAAAGAAAGTGATCATATTTCTGTGGAAATCGAAGATATTCACAAGAACAGTTCCGCGTTGAATGAAGAATTGACCGGCACAGAAGACAGAAGCGCGGTATTGGAAAAAGAAATCCGTGAAAAGACAGAACGATTAAATGGATTGAAAGAACAGCATGTTGAAAATAGTTCTGTGTTGGAAGAAATTAATATCGAAATTTCCAATTTGAAACAGAAGCATGAGTTCATTATGGAAAATATCCATCGTTCCGAAGAATTGATTCGTGAACTGAATAAGGAAATGGAATCTATTCAGAATAATTCCAAGGAAACAGATGGAGAAATTTCCGCAAAACTTCAGGCGATTGAAGGACTTTCCAATGAAGTGGAAAAATCCAGAAAACAGATTGAAGTCTTAAAAGAAGAAATTCAGACTGCCGAAGCAGATAAGGAAGCGCAGAGCAAAGAACATAAAGATTTCTTTGAAAAGAGAGAAAGTCTTTCTGAAAGAATTTCGAACCTGGATAAAGAAATCTACCGTCTCACCAGTCAGAAAGAATCGTTGGAAGAAAAGACAGAAAGTAAAGAAAGCTATATGTGGAATGAATATGAAATCACATATCGTAAAGCGCTGGAACTGAAAGACGATGATTTCTCCGATAAAGGTGCAATTCGTGAAAATATTGCAAATATCCGTAAAGAAATGAAATCTTTAGGAGATGTAAATATTAATGCTATTGAGGAATTCAAGGAAGTCAATGAACGTTATCAGTTTATGAAGAATCAGCATGATGACCTTATGGAAGCAAGAGACAATCTTTTAAAGATTATTGATGAATTAGAAGTGGGCATGCGTAAGCAGTTCAAGGAAAAATTTGAAGAAATCAAGTCGGAATTTGACATTGTATTTAAAGAGCTGTTTGGTGGTGGGAAAGGTACCATCGAGTTAACAGAGGCAGATGATATTTTAGAGGCAGGAATTCAGATTATCTCACAGCCGCCTGGAAAGAAATTACAGAATATGATGCAGCTATCCGGTGGGGAAAAGGCACTGACAGCAATTAGTCTGTTATTTGCCATCCAGAATCTGAAACCTTCACCGTTTTGTCTTTTGGACGAAATCGAAGCGGCATTGGATGGTTCCAACGTTGTTCGATTTGCGGAATATTTGCATAAATTAACTGCGAATACACAGTTTATTGTAATTACTCACCGTCGAGGAACGATGAACTGTGCAGATCGTCTCTATGGTATCACGATGCAGGAAAAAGGAATTTCCGCATTGGTTTCTGTAGACCTTCTGGAAAATGAATTAAGTAAATAAAGCACTGTATGTGCAGTGATAGGGAGGAATTATGGCTGTAAAATTTTTTGATAAATTAGTTTCCGGTTTAAGTAAAACAAGAAACAATATCGTATCCGGATTAAATTCCATTTTTACCGGTTTTTCACATATTGATGAGGAATTCTATGAGGAATTGGAAGAAATTCTTATTATGAGTGATATTGGTGTGAATACTACTGAAGAAATTCTTGATAATTTAAGAGAACAGGTAAAAGCACAAAATATTAAGGAACCGATGGAATGTAAGGATTTGTTGATTCATAATATCGAAGAGCAAATGGACTTGGGAGAGAATGCCTATGATTTTGAACAGGAACGTTCAGTTGTTCTTGTTATTGGAGTGAATGGAGTTGGAAAAACCACTTCCATTGGAAAACTTGCCAGTCAGTTCAAAAACGACGGAAAGAAAGTCGTGTTAGCCGCAGCGGATACATTCCGTGCTGCTGCAGGAAATCAGTTAAAAGAATGGGCGAATCGTTCCAATACGGATATTGTAATGGGGGCCGAAGGTTCGGATCCGGGGTCCGTTTTGTTTGATGCAATTCAGTCAGCAAAAAATAAAAATGCAGATATTTTGCTGTGTGATACGGCGGGGCGATTGCACAATAAAAAGAATCTGATGGAAGAATTAAAGAAGCTTGATCGTATTATTGAAAAAGAATATGCAGGATGCAGAAGGGAAAACTTTATTGTTTTAGATGCCACAACCGGTCAGAATGCTTTGGCTCAGGCGAGACAGTTTAAAGAATGTGCAGATATTACAGGCGTAATTCTTACGAAGATGGATGGTTCTGCGAAAGGTGGTATTGCTATTGCAATTCAGTCGGAATTAGGAATTCCGGTAAAATATATTGGTGTGGGAGAACAAATAGAAGATTTGCAGAAATTTGATGCTCATGATTTCGTTCAGGCATTGTTTACAGAATAAATAGTTTGGGAGGCTGTCATGGAAGAAAAGTTAACCTTAAAGAAATTTGAAGAAGCGAGTGAAATTGTAAAAAAAGTCACCTTAAATACGAATTTGATTTATAGTGATTATTTTAGTGAACAGACAGGAAATCAGGTATATATCAAACCGGAAAATATGCAGTTTACCGGGGCGTATAAAGTACGAGGTGCCTATTATAAGATTAGTACACTTTCAGAAGAAGAAAGAGAACGTGGATTGATTACCGCATCTGCAGGAAATCATGCCCAAGGGGTTGCTTATGCAGCAAAACTTTATGGGGCGAAAGCTACAATTGTTATGCCAACAATTACTCCCTTGATGAAAGTGAATCGTACAAAGAGTTACGGTGCTGATGTGATTCTCTATGGAGATGTTTACGATGATGCTTGTAATTATGCATTGAATCTGGCTCAGAAAGAAGGTTATACATTTATTCATCCGTTTGATGATTTGGATGTTGCAACGGGACAAGGAAGTATTGCAATGGAAATATTTAAGGAACTTCCTACGGTGGATTATATACTTGTTCCGATTGGCGGTGGCGGATTGGCTACTGGTGTCAGTACGCTGGCAAAATTATTGAATCCAAGAATCCAGGTCATTGGAGTAGAACCGGAAGAAGCAGCGTGCATGAAAGCTTCTATTCGTCAGGGAGCGGTCACAACATTACCGACAGCCAATACCATTGCTGACGGTACAGCTGTAAAAACGCCGGGTGAAAAATTATTCCCATATATTCAGAAAAATATTGATGATATCATTACGATTAAGGATGAAGAATTGATTGATGTATTTCTAGATATGGTTGAAAACCATAAATTGGTTGCCGAAAATTCCGGATTGTTGACAGTTGCGGCATTGAAGCATCTGAAATGCAAAGGAAAGAAGGTTGTTTCCATTATAAGCGGAGGAAATATGGATATTATTACAATGTCATCCATTTTACAGCATGGACTGATTCAGAGAGGCCGAGTGTTTACGGTTTCTGTATTGCTTCCGGATAAACCGGGACAATTGGTGCGTGTGGCAAATGCTATTGCGGAAAAACAGGGTAATGTAATCAAATTGGAACATAATCAGTTTGTTTCCGTGAATCGAAATGCGGCAGTAGAACTTCGCGTTACTATCGAAACTTTTGGACATGATCATAAAGAACTTATTATGAAGGACTTGGAGGAAAAAGGTTATAAGCCAAAAGAAGTTCGACCAAATTTATAAAAGATGAAAGGGCGTCAAGAAAAAATACTTGACACCCTTTTTATCTTGTAGTAGGATACTCTAGGATAGAAAAGGTGCAATATGAAAGATATATTTAAAAGTTCAATGCTTTATGACTTTTATGGAGAGCTATTGACAGATCATCAGAAAGAAATATTTGAAGACTTTTTTTTGAACGATTTAAGTTTGACGGAAATTGCCGAAGAGCGAGGAATTTCCAGACAGGGAGTCCACGATTTAGTAAAACGATGTGAAAAGACATTAAATTCTTACGAAGACAAGTTACATTTAGTGGAACGCTTTTCAAAGACCAAAGAAGATGTGGCTCAGATTTGTGCCCTGGCTGAACAGAGAGATGAAAAAAGTATTTTAAAAATCAAAGAAATTGCACAGGAAATTTTGGATAACTATTAAGACAGACAGTTTGTTATTGTAGGAGGTTTGCTTTGGCATTTGAAAGCTTATCTGATAAATTACAAAATATATTTAAAAATTTGAAAAGGAAAGGCCGTCTGACAGAGGATGAGGTAAAGGCAGCATGAAAAGAAGTCAAAATTGCATTGTTGGAAGCGGATGTAAACTTCAAAGTCGTAAAGGACTTCATTAAGAAGGTTACAGAGCGTGCGGTGGGACAGGACGTTATGACAAGTCTGACACCGGGGCAGATGGTTATTAAAATCGTTAATGAAGAATTAACAGCCTTGATGGGGGATGAAACGACTGAACTTACGCTACTTCCGGGAAATGAAGTGACAATCATTATGATGATGGGGCTTCAGGGTGCCGGTAAAACAACTACTGCTGCGAAAATTGCAGGAAAGTTAAAAGGAAAAGGAAAAAGACCTTTGCTGGCAGCTTGCGATGTATACCGACCTGCAGCGATTGAACAGTTGAAAATTAACGGAGAAAAGCAAGGGGTTCCGGTATTTTCCATGGGTGATAAGCAGAAACCTTTGGATATTGCAAAAGCGGCAATCGAGCATGCCAAAAAGAATGATAATAATGTTGTAATTTTGGATACTGCCGGTCGTCTTCATGTTGATGAAGAAATGATGAATGAATTGGTAGAAATTCGTAATAGTATTGAGATTACACAGACGGTTTTAGTTGTGGACGCTATGAACGGTCAGGATGCAGTCAATGTCGCAAAAGAATTCAATGAAAAAATTGGTATTGACGGTATTATTGTGACAAAGTTAGATGGTGACACTCGAGGTGGTGCAGCACTTTCAATTAAAGCAATTACCGGGAAACCTATTTTATATATCGGTATGGGAGAAAAACTTTCCGACCTGGAGCAGTTTTATCCGGACCGAATGGCTTCCAGAATTCTTGGAATGGGAGATGTTCTTTCTTTAATTGAAAAAGCAGAACAGACCATTGACCAGGAAAAAGCAAAAGAGCTGGAACAGCGTATGAAGAAAGCACAGTTCACTTTCGATGATTATCTGGAATACATGGGACAAATCAAGAATATGGGCGGGTTATCCTCCCTCCTTGGAATGTTACCGGGAGTTGGTATGAAAATTACTGATGATATGCTACCGGATGAGAAGCAGTTAGGTCGAGTGGAAGCGATCATTTATTCTATGACAAAGGCAGAGCGTAGTAATCCGGATTTGTTAAATCCATCCAGAAAACAGAGAATTGCCAAGGGTGCCGGTGTGGAAATTGCCGAGGTAAATCGCTTGGTTAAACAGTTTGAACAGGCAAAGAAAATGATGAAAAGCATGAGTGGAATGATGGGGGGAAAAGGAAAGCGTAAAAGAGGCGGATTTAATTTGCCTTTTGGTTTCTAATTCAGTGATTTCATGAAAACAATTTGTTTTCCTGATAATAAATAATTAATTATATATTTTACGGAGGTAAATAAGAAAATGGCAGTAAAAATCAGATTAAAGAGAATGGGAAAGAAAAGACATCCAATTTACAGAATCGTAGTAGCGGATTCCAGAGCTCCTAGAGATGGAAGATTCATCGAAGAAGTTGGAACATACGATCCAAATCAGGAACCTAGCGTATTTGACGTTAAGGAAGAATCTGTAAAGAAATGGTTATCTAATGGTGCTCAGCCTACAGAAACTGTTGGAAAGTTGTTAAAGATTGCCGGAATTGAAAAATAAGACTTGGAGGGAAATTCATGAAAGAATTAGTTGAAACAATTGCAAAAGCACTTGTTGACTCTCCAGATGAAGTTGTTGTTACTGAAAAGGAAAACGACAGAGAAATTATTTTGCAGCTCCAGGTTGCTCAGGATGATATGGGTAAAGTGATTGGAAAACAGGGAAGAATTGCAAAAGCAATTCGTTCCGTTGTCAAGGCAGCTGCAACAAAATCTGATAAAAAGGTTAAAGTTGAAATACTTTAAGCAAGTGCACAGCGCTGAGGGTTTCAGCGCTGTATTTTTGTTAGAAAAAGGAGTTTGAAGTTGGAAAAATATTTTCGTGTTGGTGTAATTGCAAATACACACGGGGTAAGAGGAGAAGTCAAAGTCTATCCGACTACGGATGATTTGAAGCGCTTCAATGATTTGAAGGAAGTACTATTAGACACCAAAAAAGAAAAGAAGATTTTACATGTTACCGGTGTAAAATACTTCAAGAACATGGCAATTTTACGATTTGCAGAGTTTGATAATATGGATCAGGTAATTCCGTTGAAGGGGATGGATTTACTGGTTGAACGAGAAAATGCCATTCCGTTGGAAGAAGGAGAGTACTATATTGCAGACATTATAGGAAGCCGTGTTGTCACAGATACCAATGAAGAATTAGGAACATTAACCGAAGTTCTTCAGACCGGAGCCAATGATGTATATGTTGTAAAAACAGAATCCGGAAAGGAAGTGTTACTTCCGGTCATTGAAGAATGTGTTTTAAATAGAGATCTCGAAAATAAATTAGTAACAGTTCATTTGATGAAAGGATTATTGGATTAATGAATTTTCATGTATTAACATTATTTCCTGAAATGATCACACAAGGTGTGGGAACCAGTATAACCGGAAGAGCAATGGATAAAGGATTGATTTCCGTGAATGCAATTGACATTCGTGACTTTTCCGGAAATAAGCACGGTCAAGTGGATGATTATCCATACGGCGGAGGTGCCGGTATGGTAATGCAGCCGGGACCGGTCTATCGAAGCTATGAATCTGTAGTAGAAAAGATTGGTCATAAGCCAAGGGTTGTTTATATGACACCTCAGGGAAAAGTGTTTAATCAAAAAATGGCTGAGGAATTTGCGAAAGAAGAAGATTTGGTTTTTCTGTGTGGTCACTATGAAGGGATTGATGAACGGGTTCTCGATATGATTGTGACCGATCATGTGTCGATAGGAGACTATGTATTGACCGGCGGAGAACTACCTTCTATGGTAATGATTGATTGTATTTCCAGATTGGTGCCGGGAGTGCTACACAATGATGTGTCTGCAGAATTTGAGAGCTTTCAGGATAATTTGTTGGAATATCCACAGTATACCAGACCGGCAGAATTTAAAGGAGTGAAGGTTCCTGATATTTTGCTTTCCGGAGATCATGCAAAGGTAGATTGTTGGAGAAGGGAACAGTCGTTGAAACGTACTTTGGAACGTAGACCGGATTTGCTGGAAGAAGCAATGTTGAACCAAGAGGATTTAAAATATTTAAAGAAAATTAAACTTGATTCAAACAAGGAAAAATGATGGAAAAAATAGAAATATAATGGAAAAATGATGGAATCCGCAAAAGTTTTTTGAAGAAAAAAAATTTGCGGATTTAAACGTTTTTAAATAAAAAAAGTGGGGGAAATGATTGATTATTTTTCTATACAATTGTATTATGACTGTAAGAAAAATGTATCGGTTTTTAGCTATTCGTTTATGAGAATAGTGTTTCTTTTTTAGGGAGATGATTTATATGTATGGACGGAAAATCATTCCCGAAAATATCTAAAATCTATCTTAGTCGTAATACTTTGTGATTGGTCTTTTGACGGAACTGATGTTGTTTCTGCTTAGCGTTGTAGTTTTTCTAAAGACCGAGAATATTCAAAAACCAATGGTACTTCGAGACCAATGGACCGGACGAATGATTTTTATTTTTGGGATTGCTTTATTTGTAGATTTTATTCTGTTCCGATACCGTGGAGAACGGCCAACGCAGGAGTGGATGGATGAGTTGACAGAAAAGTAAAAAAAAAGAGTTTAAGTTTTCTGAATGTGGAAGACTTAAGCTCTTTTTTGTGTTATACTGAAATAGCCTTTGTTATTAACGAAAAGATTCGAAAAATGCTTGCATTTGGTAAAAAGATATGATATATTTATCAGTGCTGTAAAAAGAAAAGATGGTCCTCTGTTACGTAAGTATTAAGAACATCGCAATAAATAAGGAGGCTATTATGCAGGAATTAATTAAAGAAATTGAAGCAGCTCAGATTAAAGAAGTTGCAGATTTTAACGTAGGTGACACAATTAAAGTTCACGCTAAGATTGTGGAAGGAAATCGTGAAAGAATTCAGGTTTTCGAAGGATTAGTAATGAAGAAGCAGGGTGGAAGCAACCGTGCTACATTTACTGTAAGAAAATTATCTAATGGTATTGGTGTAGAAAGAACATGGCCATTATACTCTCCTACAATTGATAAGATTGAAGTTGTTAGAAAGGGTAAAGTTAGACGTGCTAAGCTTAACTACATCAGAAGCAGAGTAGGTAAGGCTGCAAAGGTTAAAGAATTAGTTAAATAATAAGATTTAACTTATGAAAAGGAACGAGTGGTCACTCGTTCCTTTTTTCAGATTTTTAGACACATTAAGGAGAAGGAGTTAAGGCATGAGTGAAAATAAAATTAATTATCAATGGTACCCGGGACATATGACGAAAGCGGTTCGTCAGATGAAAGAAGATATCAAACTGATTGATCTTGTGATTGAACTGTTAGATGCGAGAATTCCTTTGAGTAGTCGGAATCCTGATATTGATAGTCTAGGACAGAATAAAGCTCGATTAGTGTTGTTAAATAAAGCTGATTTAGCTGACGAAGAACAGAATCAGAAATGGCTTCAATACTTTAAAGAAAAAGGAATCGTAGCCTTGAAAATTAATTCAAAGAATAAGCAGGGGATTAAAGAAATCAATAATGCTGTTTTGGTTGCCTGCAAGGAAAAGATTGAACGAGATAAACGTAAAGGAATTAAAAACAGACCGGTTCGTGCAATGGTTGTTGGAATTCCAAATGTTGGAAAATCTACCTTTATTAATGCATATGCAGGACGTTCTGCTGCGAAAACCGGTAACAAACCGGGGGTAACCAAAGGGAAACAGTGGATTCGTCTCAATAAGACATTAGAACTTTTGGATACACCTGGAATTTTATGGCCTAAGTTTGACGACCAACAGATAGGCTTGAATCTTGCATTGATTGGATCCATTAATGATAATATTTTAGATGTTTCTGAAATGGCATATCAGCTGATTAAAATATTGAATGATGTTTATCCAAGTGTTATTTGTGGACGATACAATATTGAAGGAAGTGAAGAACCGTTGGAAATTATGAATCAGGTTGCAGAAGTTCGTGGTTGTAAACTGAAAGGAAATCTTCCGGATATTGAGAAAGCAAGTGGAATAATTATGGATGATTTTCGAAGCGGGAAGTTAGGAAAAATCACACTGGACCGGTTATAGAATGGAGGCTTTATGGAGAGCGTTAGTCAGATTAAAGCAATCTTGAAATCAACAAAAGACACTGAAATGGAAGGGTTTATTCATCAGTATTCTCAGGATGAACGAAGTGGCGTTCAGGCATTGGTTCAAAGCGCCATAAAGAAAAAAGCAGCTTATGAAGCTGAATTGCAGAGAACTTTTCTTCTTACGGAGTTTGAACGTAAATATGCTGATGAGGGGTATATTTGCGGGATTGATGAAGTTGGAAGAGGACCGCTGGCAGGTCCTGTCGTTGCCGGTGCTGTAATCCTTCCGAAAGACTGTGATATTTTATATATCAATGATTCGAAAAAACTTTCGGCAATAAAAAGAGAAGAACTTTTTACGGAAATTATGGAAAAGGCAGTTTCTGCTACAACGGCGTTGTCTTCACCGGAAGTGATAGATGATATCAATATTTTACAGGCTACGTATGCTGCTATGAGAAAAGCGATTGAACAGCTTAGTGTACATCCGGATATTTTGCTGAATGATGCAGTGAAAATACCGGGAGTGGATATCAAACAGGTAGGGATTATTAAGGGAGATGCAAAAAGTATTTCCATTGGTGCAGCTAGCATTATCGCCAAGGTGACACGAGATGCCATGATGGTGGAATATGATAAAATATATCCGGAATACGATTTTGCGTCGAATAAAGGATACGGTTCCGCGAAGCATATTCAAGCATTAAAGAAATATGGCCCATGTCTGATTCATAGAAAGTCGTTCATCGGGAATTTTATTTAGAATATTGCATTAGTTTCAGCGAAAATTGTTGGTTTAGTGCAGGTGTTTTTTTCGATATGTTGAGTCAGATGCACTAAATTAAGAAATAAACAGATAATTAGTGCATTTATAGATGATGAAAACTTCTCTCGGAGATAAAATGCAACCTAGAACGCAAAAATGATGTAGAGGGTGCATCGAAATCACTTCGTGAGGAATGAAAATGCGCCCTAGTGTGCAAAAATGTTGTGGAGGATGCAGTTGAGAATATTTCGCGAAGGATGAAATGCACCCTAGAGCGAGAAAATGCTGTAGAGGAGGCAGGGAGTTCGCTTTGTTAAGGATAAAAATGCATCCCAAAACGATAAAATATAGTAGAGGGTGCAATAAGAGAAAGATCTCAGAAAAAAACTGCACCCTGAAATGTGAAAACACTGTAGAGGGTGCATCAAGAGCAAAAATTGTAGAAAAAACAGCACCCTGTAGGACAAAACATTAAATTAGGGTGCAACAGGGGGGAATAATGAACAAACGTATGATAGGCAGTGCCTATGAAGACAGCGCGGCAATGTATTTGCAAAGAAAAGGGTATCAGATTGTCGAAAGAAACTTTCGATGCAAGATAGGAGAAATTGATATTATTTGTAGAAAAAATCAGACCTTTCATTTTGTGGAAGTGAAATATCGAGCGGATGAAACCTATGGGAATGCTGCAGAAACAGTATCTGCGAAAAAACTGAGAAAGATTTATCAGTGCGCACAGATGTATCTGTTAAAGCATCAGGAATATGCATGTTTTGATGCGTCCTTTGACGTGCTGGCAATCACAGAAAATCAAATAAAATTTTATTCCAATTGTTACGGAGGAATCTAATGAAATATATACAATGGAAAAAATATCCGGGAAATACCACACAAATTCATATGAAAGAGACACCATACTTGTCGTTTAAGGCGTTGGACAGAATTGGATTTGTACGTCACGGATTTTCGACCAGGCTTGGTGGAATTAGTGAAGGTCATTTGACATCTATGAATCTTGGCTGGGAACGAGGAGAAGCAAGAGAAAATGTGGTGAAGAACCATGAAATAATCGGAAAGGCAATTGGCTTTGATCCGAGAAATGTAGTAACCAGTCATCAAACTCATACGACCAATGTTGTGGAAGTAACAAAGGAAGACCGAGGGAAAGGTGTTTATTTTCCAAGAGAGTTTGAAAATGTAGATGGATTGGTGACAAATGATCCGAATGTTGTTCTGGCAACTTATTTTGCGGATTGTGTTCCGTTGTATTTCGTGGATGTGAAACAGAAAGCGATTGGACTGACGCATTCCGGTTGGCGGGGAACTGTAGGAAAAATCGGGATGATGACCATAAAAAAGATGCAGGAATGTTTTGGTACTAAGCCGGAAGATTTGGTGGTTTGTATTGGGCCGTCCATTTGTCAGGATTGCTATGAAGTCAGCAAAGATGTTGCAGATGAATTTATAAAAGCTTTTCCAGGACATAAAGAAGAATTGTTGAAAGAGAGAAAAAATGAGAAATATTTGCTTGATTTGTGGAGAAGCAACGAATTAATTTTTCAGGAAGCAGGAGTGTTGCCGGAAAATATTCATACGACTGATTTGTGTACCTGCTGCAATCCACAGGTTTTGTTTTCTCATCGGGCAAGCAAAGGAAAACGTGGAAATCTGGCAGCCTTTTTAGAAATCTCCGGAGAATAAAATTGGAGAACTTTGTCGGAAAGATTTACAAATAAGGGTACTTATTGTAAAATTTACTATGGATTTAAATGTTTAAATGAAATGGAGGAGCTATGAACAAACCGATAGTAGCGATTGTAGGAAGACCGAATGTTGGAAAATCTACATTGTTTAATGCATTAGCGAAGCAAATGATTTCGATTGTAAAAGATACTCCGGGAGTTACAAGAGATCGAATTTATGCGGATATTGACTGGTTAAATTATCAGTTTACTTTAATAGATACCGGAGGTATTGAACCGGATAGTAGTGATATTATATTGTCACAGATGCGTGAGCAGGCTCAGATAGCGATTGACACCGCAGATGTGATTATTTTTATGACTGACGTAAAACAGGGCTTGATTGACGCCGATTCCAAAGTGGCGGATATGCTTCGAAAAAGCAAAAAGCCTGTGGTTTTGGTTGTAAATAAAGTAGATAACTTCAATAAAATGATGGCAGACGTCTATGAGTTTTATAATTTAGGAATTGGGGATCCAATTCCGATTTCATCCACACAGCGGAGTGGTTTAGGAGATATGCTGGACGTGGTTACCGGATATTTTGCTGAACTTAATCAGGAAGATGAAGAAGATGAAAGACCACGAATTGCAGTGGTTGGAAAACCGAATGTTGGAAAATCATCTTTAATCAATAAACTTACCGGAAAGAGTCGCGTGATTGTTTCTGATATTGCCGGAACAACCAGGGATGCCATTGATACGGAAATCACCTTCAATGGAAAAGAATATGTATTCATTGACACTGCCGGACTTCGGCGGAAAGCAAAAGTCAAAGAAGATATAGAACGGTTCAGCGTGATTCGTACAGTTACCGCAGTAGAACGTGCCGATGTGGTGGTAATCATGATTGATGCAGAAGAAGGTGTCACGGAACAGGATGCAAAGATTGCCGGAATTGCTCATGAAAATGGAAAAGGGATTATTATCGCAGTGAATAAATGGGATGCCATTGAAAAGAATGATAAGACCGTTTATGAGTATCAGAACAAGGTGAGAAGTATTTTGTCCTTTATGCCGTATGCAGAAATAATGTTTATTTCAGCAAAGACCGGTCAGCGTTTACCGAAGATGTTTGAGATGATTGACATGGTAATTGAAAATCATGCAATGCGTATTGAAACAGGTATCTTAAATGAAATTCTTGCAGAAGCTGTTGCAATGCAACAGCCACCATCAGATAAAGGAAAACGTCTGAAGCTGTATTACATAACCCAGGTTAGTGTGAAACCGCCAACATTTGTTATTTTTGTAAATGACAAGCAACTGATGCATTTTTCATATACACGTTATATAGAAAATCGTATTCGAGAGGCATTTGGATTTAAAGGAACCCCTCTTAAATTTATTATTAGAGAAAGAAAGGGAGAAAAATAATGATTGTACAGAAATTATTATCAATTCTCATTGGTTATATTTTTGGGTTGTTTCAGACCGCATTTATTATCGCAAAATTAAATCATATTGATATCAGGGATTATGGTAGCGGAAATTCAGGAACCACCAATGCAATGAGAACATTGGGGAAAAAAAGCGGATTTCTTACCTATTTCGGAGATATGTTCAAGGCAGTTCTTGCCATCATTGTTACATATTTTCTGTTTTCGACAAAATGCGAAGGACATATGTTTATCATTGCTTTATATACCGGATTCGGAGTGATTTTGGGACATAATTTTCCCTTCTATATGAACTTTCGTGGTGGAAAAGGAATTGCGGCATTTTCAGGTCTTGTAATTGGCTTAATGATTTATGATTATAAGTTTTTTATCTTTGGATTTGTAATATTTTTTGGAACATTGCTGATAACTAAATATGTATCACTCAGTTCCCTGATTTTGATGTTTTGTTTCTTTGTGGAAATGGTAGCCTTTGGACAGTTGAAAATGATAAATCATTTACATGATTCTGACCGACTGGAAGCTTATGCATTGGCATTTGTTTTAATGGCACTATCATTTATCAGACATCGCACAAATATCAAACGTTTATTAAATGGGACAGAACGACGTATTGGCAGCAAGAAGGAGGATTAAGTAAGGATGACTAAAGTGACAGTATTAGGTGGTGGCGGATGGGCAATCGCCTTAGCAAAAGTATTATTTGAAAATGGAAATGAGGTAACAATCTGGTCGAAACTGGAGCGAGAAGTAGAGGCACTGAAAACAGATAGAGAAAATAAGGTTGGATTACCGGGAGTGAAGATTGATGAGAAAATCAATATTACAGGAGATATGGATGAAGCAGTAAAGGGAGCAGACGTTATTGTTATGGCAGTGGCATCTTCCTTCGTAAGAAGTACTGCAGAATTATTAGTTGGAAAAATTCCTGCAAATCAGATTATTGTGGATGTAGCAAAGGGAATTGAATCCGGTACTTACAAGACGATGACTGAAATTCTTGAAGATGTTCTTCCTGATTGTAATGCAGTTGTTCTTTCAGGACCAAGTCATGCAGAAGAAGTGGGCAGACAATTACCAACAGCTGTTGTTATTGGGGCAAAGAAAAAAGATATTGCAGAAAAAGTTCAGAATATTTTTGCTAACGATTATTTCCGTGTTTACATTAGCCCGGATCGTAAGAGTATCGAACTGGGCGGTTCCTTAAAGAATGTCATTGCTCTTGCTGCAGGAATTGCTGATGGATTAGGGTATGGTGACAATACAGAAGCAGCCTTGATTACCAGAGGAATTAAAGAAATCACTCAGCTCGGAGTGGCGATGGGCGGGCATGCCCGTACATTCCACGGATTATCCGGTATTGGAGACTTGATTGTAACCTGTGACAGTAAGCATTCCAGAAACAGAAGAGCCGGTGTGCTGATTGGTCAGGGTAAAACATTGGAAGAAGCCGTAAAAGAAGTCAATATGGTTGTGGAAGGTGCTGTTTCAGCGGAAGCTGCATTGGAACTTTCCAAGAAATACGATGTGGATATGCCGATTGTCGAAGCAGTCAATGAAGTGTTGTTCCAGGATAAGAAGGCATCTGTAGTAATGAAAGAAATGATGAAGCGTGCATTGACAAATGAGTTCGCAGATATGGATTGGGAATAAGAAATGGACTATTTGGTAAAAACTCTAAATGAAATAGAAGAACAATTTAAACCTTTTCGAGAACCGGTTAGCCGATTAAAAACCTTAATGACTTATTATGAATGTGCGATTCTCGAAGTGAAGACAAAACTGGATGTTTTAAACAAAGAGTTTATGGATAATGAATTGAGAAATCCTATTGAAGCTATTAAGACAAGAATGAAATCTCCTGCCAGCATTATTGAAAAACTAGAGAGAAAAGGATTTGATTTGTCCCTGGAATCTCTGGAAGAAAACTTGAATGATGTGGCAGGAATTCGAGTGGTGTGTTCTTTTATTGATGATATTTATAAAGTGGCAGATATGCTTACCTCACAAGATGATGTAAAAATACTGCAGGTAAAGGATTATATTAAACATCCAAAGAAAAACGGATATCGCAGTCTGCATTTAGTTGTTCAGATTCCGATTTTTTTATCAACCGGAAAGAAATTTATGAAGGTTGAAGTTCAGATTCGAACCATTGCTATGGATTTTTGGGCGAGTCTGGAGCATGAAATTCATTATAAAAAATCTAATTCCAATGCAGATTCGGTTAAGAAATTGACGGAATGTGCGGACACAATTTATGAAACAGATTTGACAATGATGGCATTACGAAAAGAAATGATTGACGAAGAAGAATAATTGTCAATTAATACATACAGGAGAAAGGAGGGCATGGAATGGAAATTCATAACGAGCATGTGATTAAAGGCAAGAAAAATATCGGAACATTTCTCTTTAGCCGAACTTTTATTTTTGTTCTTATGGTATTATCACAACTTGCCCTGATTTTACTCCTTTCTTACAATATGACAGTAAGCAAGACCGTTAATCAGGTTTTGGTCGTATTGCAGTGCATTCTTGTAATCTATATTGTGAATGAAAAATCTGACCCCACGATGAAACTGATTTGGGTCATTTTCATTATGTTTGTTCCAGCATTGGGAACATTGATGTATGTGTATGTCCGGATTCAACCCGGAGCCTTTTTTTTACGGAGAAAAATTGAGCGAATTGATTTAAAATCCGAGCGATATCTTTCGATGAATAAAGAGGTTTATCAGGAATTGAAAAAAGAGGACCGTCAAGTTGCGGCCTTAAGCAGATATATTTATAAGAACAATGGAATGCCGGTATATAAGAATACCAAGGTAACTTATTTGCCTTCCGGTGAAGATAAATATGAAATGCTGATTCGCCAATTGGAAGAAGCGGAAGAATTTATTTTTATGGAGTATTTCATCATTGAAGAAGGAAAGTTTTGGAATACCATTTTAAATATTCTGGAAAGAAAAGTGCAGGAAGGTGTGGAAGTCCGTGTCATGTATGATGGACTTTGTTCTTTGACGAAACTTGAAATCGGGTATTTTAAAAAACTTCGAAAAAAAGGCATTATCTCTAAACCTTTTGCTCCGGCCAGACCGTTTTTTACAACGCAACAAAATAACAGAGATCATCGAAAAATTCTTGTAATTGATGGGAAGATTGCATTTACGGGAGGAATAAATCTGGCAGATGAATATATGAATATCGGATCCAAATTTGGATATTGGAAGGATAGTGCGGTAATGCTGGAAGGAGAAGCGGCACAAAGTTTTACTCTAATGTTTTTGCAGATGTGGAATGTTTCTGAGAAGAGTATCGGCAACTATGATAAGTACATTAATCGCAACTATGAATCCCAAGAGGTGGATGGGTATGTTATTGGATATGGAGATGATCCATTTAGTGATGAACATATCGGGGAATCGGTATATCTGCATATGATAAATACAGCAACCAAGTATGTGCATATTGTTTCCCCTTATCTGGTGCTGGATAATGTAATGATTACGGCGTTAATTCTTGCGGCAAAACGAGGCGTGGATATTAAACTGGTTCTTCCGGGAATTCCGGATAAAGCATATGCCTTTTGCGTTGCGAGAACTTATTACGATGAGTTGATTGAAGCCGGCATTGAAATCTATGAATTCACACCGGGATTTACTCATGCCAAAATGTTTATTTGTGATGATGAAAAAGCAACGGTGGGAACCATCAATCTGGATTACAGAAGTTTGTTCCTTCATTTCGAGAACGGATGCTTTATTTATAAAAATGATGTGATTCTGGAAATGGAAAAGGATTATCAGGAAATGGTGAAAAAATCCAGAAGAATTTCTTTGATTGAGTGTAGGAATCGCCCGATTTTGTATAAAATCTGTGGAAAGGTCTTACGGTTGGTGGCACCATTAATGTAAAACAAGAATATTTCAATCACCCCCCTCATATAGTTTACTAAAATATTAGTAAGTGGTATGGGGGGATTTTTATGCAATTTAATGTGTATGATGATATTGAACAACGGACAAACGGAGAAATCTACATAGGAATTGTGGGACCGGTGCGGACAGGCAAATCCACATTTATTAAGAACTTTATGAATCTTTCCGTGATTCCGAAAATACAGGATGAAAATGACTTAAAAAGGACTGTGGATGAACTTCCGCAATCTTCCTCGGGAAAAACAATTATGACAACAGAGCCGAAATTTATTCCAAACAAAGCGGTATCGCTAATGCTGGGTGAAGGTGCAAAAATGAAAGTTCGGCTGATAGACTGTGTCGGATTTATGGTGGACGGTGCAACCGGGCATATGGAAGAAGACCAGGAACGGATGGTAAAAACACCTTGGTTTGATGAAAACATTTCTTTTTCAAAAGCAGCTGAATTTGGAACAGAGAAAGTGATTTCAGAACATTCTACGATTGGAATTGTCATTACCAGTGATGGCAGCTTTACGGATTTGTCCGTTGATGCCTATAATAATGCATTGGAGAAGACGGTGGTTCGTCTTCAAAAGATTCGAAAACCGTTTATTATTCTGGTAAATTCCGCGGTTCCGGAGCAGACTCATTGTCAGAGACTTTGTAAGGAGATTGAAGAACGTTATGGAGTATCTACCCTGGCGATGAATTGTCTTCATCTGTCAGAACGAAATATTCAGGAAATTTTGGAACGGATTCTTTTTGAGTTTCCTGTGAAAGAAATTCGATATCAGACGCCAAAGTGGCTTGATATCGTGGATCAGGATAGGGATTTAATGAAAGAAATTATTACGGTGTCAAAAGATTTACTTCAGCAGATTACTTATGTGAAAGACTTAAATAAAATTAATCCTATGAATAACAACTATATTGATGATATAAAAGTGTCTGATGTTGATTTGTCAAATGGTCAGATTACCATTTCTTATGAAGTGAATGAAGCGTATTATTATGAAATTATGACGGAGATGGCAGGAATAGAAATTAAAAATCAATTACAATTGATTCGATTGGTACGGGATCTTTCAAAGCAAAAACGTGACTACGAGAAAATTCATCAAGCGATGGAACGGGTGAAGTCTACCGGATATGGCATTGTGACACCGGAACAGGAGGAGATTCTTTTGGAAGAACCGGAGTTGATTAAAAATGGAAACAAGTACGGAGTGAAAATTAAAGCAGTTGCGCCGGCGATACACTTTGTGAAAACAGATATCTCCACAGAAATCTCTCCGATAATCGGAAATGAAGAACAGGCACAGGATTTGGTAAACTTTATCAATCATACAGAGGATGAAAATCGTGATATTTGGGATACCAATATATTTGGCAAATCCATTGGACAGATAGTGAATGAAGGAATTTCCAATAAAATCAGCAGCCTTTCGGAAGATACAAGAACTCGGATGCAAGGGACAGTGGAAAAGATAACCAATGATCAGAGTCGCGGAGTCATCTGCATTGTTTTGTAAGGGAATGAAATCTTTGGTTTCTTTGAAATTATCCTTGTGGTAGAATGGCGGAAACTGCCTTGAAAAAAGGATTTTTCTATGCTAAAATAATTATTCGAGTTTATTTAAAGGAGAACTGCGATGAATACTTATGAGGATTTGAAAAGAAGGGGCCTGATTGCACAGGTTACAGATGAAGAAGTTATAAAAGAATTAATTAATGATGGAAAGGCTGTATTTTATATTGGATTTGATCCGACTGCAGACAGTTTGCACGTGGGTCATTTTATGGCGTTATGTCTGATGAAAAGACTTCAGATGGCAGGAAATAAGCCAATCGCATTGATTGGTGGTGGTACTGCTATGATTGGAGATCCATCCGGGAAAACAGATATGCGTCAGATGATGACGAAGGAAACAATTGAACACAATGTTGCATGCTTTAAAAAGCAGATGAGCAGATTTATTGACTTTTCTGATGATAAAGCGTTATTGGTTAATAATGCAGATTGGTTATTGGATTTAAATTATATTGATGTTTTAAGAGAAGTAGGACCACATTTCAGCGTTAACAGAATGTTAACGGCAGAATGCTACAAGCAGCGTATGGAACGAGGATTAAGCTTCCTGGAATTTAACTATATGATTATGCAGAGTTATGATTTCTACAAATTATTCCAGGATTATGGTTGTAACCTTCAGTTTGGTGGAGATGATCAGTGGAGCAATATGTTAGGTGGTACGGAGCTCATTCGTCGTAAACTTGGAAAAGATGCTTCTGCAATGACCATTACATTGTTACTGAATTCCGAAGGAAAGAAGATGGGTAAAACGGTATCCGGTGCTGTTTGGTTGGATCCGGAAAAGACATCTCCATACGATTTTTACCAGTACTGGAGAAATGTTGCAGATGCGGATGTTATTAAGTGCCTGAAGATGTTAACCTTCCTTCCAATTGAAGAAATTGAAGCTATGGAAGCTTGGGAAGGTAGTGAACTGAACAAGGCGAAAGAAATTCTTGCTTATGAACTGACTAATTTGGTTCATGGCGAAGAAGAAGCGGTAAAAGCACAGGAAACATCCAGAAAAATCTTCCAGAATGGTGGAATTTCCGGTGATATTCCGACTACTACTTACTCAAAAGCTGAATTAGATGAGGGAAAAGACATCCTGACTCTTTTAACAGATACAAAGCTCGCAGCATCTCGTGGAGAAGGAAGAAGATTGGTTCAGCAGAATGGTATTTCCGTAAACGGAGCAAAGGTTACAGCCATTGATGCAACCTTTACAACTGCTGACTTTAATGAAGACGGAGTTCTTTTAATCAAAAAGGGTAAGAAAGCTTACCATCAGGTGAAAACCGAAGAATAATTATTTTGGACAAATCAAGTTGCTGATTTGTCCTTTGTAATGAAATAGATTACGTTGATGTATAAAGGAGAAAGAACAATGAAAAAAATAACCTCCAATGAATTGCGAAATGCATGGAAGGAATTTTATATTAAAAGAGGACATGTTGATGTAGGTGCGGTATCGTTAGTATCTGATGGTTCCACCGGCGTTATGTTCAATGTGGCAGGAATGCAGCCATTGATGCCATATCTTTTGGGAAAAGAACATCCACAGGGAACCCGACTTTGTAATGTTCAGGGGTGTGTTAGAACCAATGATATTGATTCCGTCGGAGATACCAGTCACGGAACCTTCTTTGAAATGATGGGAAGTTGGTCTTTGGGAGATTACTTCAAAGAAGATCGTTGTAAATGGAGTTTTGAACTCCTGACGGAAGTCTTCGGCTTTGATGCAGATCACCTTGCTGCAACTGTTTTTGCCGGAGATGAAGATGCACCTAGAGATGAAGAAGGGGCAAAATACAGAATTGCATCCGGATTCAAGCCGGAAAATGTATATTACCTACCAAAAGAACATAACTGGTGGGGATTGGAATTCGGTCCTTGTGGTCCGGACTCTGAAATGTTCTATATCAATGATGTGGAACCTTGTGGTCCGGATTGTAATCCTGGTTGTGACTGTGGTCGATTTACAGAAATCGGTAATGATGTATTTATGCAGTATGAAAAACATCAGGACGGTCACTTGACACCACTGGAAAAGAAAAATGTGGATACCGGTTGGGGACTGGAACGTAATCTTGCGTTCTTAAACGGAACTTCCGATGTTTATAAAACAGATTTCTACACATCTGTAATTGATTATATTGAAAAGAAATCCGGAATCAAATATGATGCGGAAGAAAAGTCAACAAAATCTATGCGTATTGTTGCAGATCACTGCAGAACCAGTGTCATGCTGATTGGGGACCCTGCAAAACTTCGTCCATCCAATGCCGGAGCAGGCTATGTGCTTCGTCGCTTGATTCGTCGTGCGGTAAGACATGGAAGAACATTAAAATTACAGACAGAGGATTATATTAACATTGCAACAATCTTTATTGATGAAGTATACAAGGAAAGCTATCCGTTACTTACAGAAAACAGAGAATTTGTTCTTTCGGAATTAAAGAAGGAAATTGAACGTTTCCAGTCCACTCTTGAAAACGGAATGAAGGAATTTAAGAAGATTCTTGATACGAAGAAAGCAGAAAAGTCTTCTGCAATTTCAGGTAAGGAAGCATTTTATTTATATGATACCTTTGGATTCCCGATTGAACTTACCATCGAAATGGCGGAAGAAGAAGGCATGACTGTATCCGAAGAAGAATTTAAGGACGCTATGGAAGAACAGAAGCAGAAGGCTAGAGCCAATGCAAACTTCGCCCAGAAATCTTTGGATGAAGATGTATTTGAAAGCCTTGGTTCTGAAGTGACGACTGAATTTGTCGGATATGATACTTTGGAAGCAGAAGAAAAAATCGTTGCTTTAGCAAATGAAGAAGGAATGGTTACTTCTTTAAATGCCGGAGACCATGGTACTTTGGTATTTGCAAAAACACCGTTCTATGCAACGATGGGTGGTCAGAAGGGTGATATCGGAACGATTCAGACAGAAAATGGTATCTTTGAAGTAGAAGATACAGTGAAACTTCCGGAAAACCGTGTAGGTCATATGGGACATGTAGTTTCCGGTACAATGAATGTTCATGATGTGGCAAAATTAGCCGTTAATCAATTGTCTCGTTCCAATACATGTAAGAACCATTCGGCAACTCATTTATTACAGGCTGCCTTGAAAGAAGTATTGGGCGATCATGTAGAACAGCAGGGATCGTTCCAGGATAGCGACAGAACACGTTTTGACTTTAGTCATTCGGAAAGTATGTCTGAGGAACAGATTAAAGCTGTTGAACAGATTGTTAACGAAAAGATTGCTGAAGCAATTCCTGTTGAAACAAAGGTTATGGGAATTGAGGAGGCAAAAGAAAGCGGAGCAATGGCACTGTTTGGAGAAAAATACGGAGAAAGTGTTCGAGTTGTTTCTATGGGAGATTTCTCTAAAGAACTTTGTGGTGGTACTCATGTAAAGAATACAGGTGATATTTCATCTTTCAAGATTCTTTCTGAAAACGGTGTCGCTGCAGGAGTACGTAGAATTGAAGCATTGACTGGCAGCAATGTTTTAGCATACTATCGTGGGTTGGAAGAAAATTTGGAAAATGCAGCTTCTGCTGCAAAAACCAATGTAGCAAATCTTGTTCAGAAAATTCAGGATATGCAGGCACAATTGAAAGAGTTATCTTCTGAAAATGAATCGTTGAAAGCAAAACTTGCCAATAATTCTATTGGTGATGTAATGAATCAGATTGAAGAAGTGAATGGAGTGAAACTTCTTGCAACAAAGGTTGCAGATGTAGATATGAATGGACTTCGTAATCTGGGAGACAGTTTGAAGGAAAAAATGGGCGGCGGTGTCGTAGTGATTGTTTCTACAAACGGAGACAAGGCAAATGTTCTTGTAATGGCTGATGATGATGCGATTGCAAAGGGCGCTCATGCTGGAAATATGATTAAAGAAATTGCCAAATTGGTTGGTGGTGGCGGCGGTGGTCGTCCAAATATGGCACAGGCAGGTGGAAAGAACCCGGCAGGTGCAGATGATGCCGTCAATGCAGCGAAGGATATTCTTGCAGCACAACTTTCCTAAAAACTATTGACGAAAGAGAAAAATGTGATATAATATTTTTTGTGTTTTAACACAAATACCTACAGTTTTAGGAATCTATAACTGAAGGGAGGTCAGGAAAGAATGTCAAGCGTTATCGTAAAAGAAAATGAATCTATCGACAGTGCATTACGTA
>JAILRZ010000057.1 GCA_024697845.1 Eubacterium sp.
TCATTCGCTTTAATGCACTCTGAATTCGAACCGGAGTCATATCCTCATCATAAAACGGTTCCATACATTCTGCAATGGAAATATTTGTTGGTACTAATTGCGATAATTTATAACGATGTGGAACCTGATGATCCTTTAATAACATCAGATAATCAAAATCGCATTCCACCTCTGCGTGACTGCATCCTGTTTCTTTTTCTGCCACTGCGATATAAGGATGACATTCGCTATCTAAAACAAAATGAAGAATAAAACCAAGAATATAACTATACTCCCGACTCTCCTTTCCCTTTTCCCGAATGATTTTCACAGAGTTCTCCATAAAATCATAGGCATCCATTCGATGGAGCTTGTGCCCTTTTCGACGAGGTCGGTCTGTCGGACGTTCTTTATAAAAAAACAAATAATCCGGTCCCTGTAATCCTATTTGAAAAGATTGATAATATTTGCGAATAATCTTTCTTTCATCTTTCGGCAATTTTTCCCAAACCATATCGCCGAACTTCTGATGTGCATAAATTGATGGCATCTTATTTCCCTCCTCAATAATTCCTGCTCTATCATTCCCGTCCGTAAAAATCTCTTTCAAAATCATGATTCCCCACAATTCCCCGAGACAGTTCCTCTGCATCCTTCATTAACTGAAGTGCTACCGGCACCGCTTCTTTCATCTTTCGATATAGGATTTTGGAAGACCTTTTACATAAAGGATTCAATCGCGGTTCCATAATATGTCCTTTGTAATTATTATAGAACCCTGTTAATTTCAATATTCCATATAGTTGTTTTCTTTTTACACTTCCCGGTGCATAAGAAAGGCGCTTAACTCGATAAAGCCACTTCAAACTTCCTTCCACCTTCTGGGTCGACAGTTCCGGAAAAAACGCGCTGACCGTCTGAGCGGTCCGATAATCTTTGGGTACCAATTCAAACAACGGATATTTCTCCGGTTTAAACCCATCACGTTTTAATAACCACTGATCCAATGCCCCTTCAATATCTGAATGACTGCATCCGGTAGTCTCCATTGCTTTTGCTACATAAGGATGACAGGTGGTATCCAATGCATAATGACAAAGATATCCCAAAAGATAACTATACCTGCTTCCCTTTCTTCCACACTGCTCAATGACCTTTCGGTTTCTTTTCAGAAAATCAACAATGCTTTCCCGATGGCAACTTTTTCCCAATCGGTTCACCTTGTTTCTGCGAAACAATTGATAAAAGAAAAGAAAATCCGGGCCCTGCAATCCGATGCGAAATGCCATAGGATATCTACTGATAATCTGTTGCTCTCTTTTAGGCAACTGCTGATAAACCATTATTCCAAATTTTTCATGGGCATAAATTGCAGGCATACATTCTCTCCCTTATCTTTTCACAAAATATTCATCATACCAAACGAGGAAGGTATAAATTGTCCATACCTTTCTCCACAAATCAGAATCTCCCGAAACATAATCATCGAAGATCTGATTAATCTTTTCAACATCAAAGAATTTCTCTGCAATATCACTCTGGAATTTTGCACGAACATCCTGGTTGTATCTGCTGTCTGCCATCCAAATACGGATTGGAACGATGAATCCAAGTTTCTTTCTGAATGCAATTTCTTCCGGTAAAACCTTCGCTGCTGCAGTACGGAAAGCAACCTTGTTCTGTTCTTCATTTACCTTATATTTTGATGGCATGCGAGAAGCAATATCAAAAATTCTGCGGTCTGTCAAAGGCATACGGATTTCCAATCCTGCTGCGGTACTCATCTTATCCACATTCAGATAGATATCACCCTCTAACCAGATCTGAATATCTACATTGGACATCTTTGCCAAAGGATCCAATTCTTCTGTTTCCGCATAAATATCTTTTACCAAATCAATCGGAAGAATTCCTTCCTTGTAATTTTTGAGAATTTCTTTCTTCTCATCTTCCTTCATAATGTTAGTATTTCCAACATAGAAGGTCTTTAAGTTGTCTCCATAACGTTCTGCGTTACGGTACATATTATATCCACCAAAGAATTCATCAGCACCTTCTCCGGAGTAGCATAATTTCGTATGCTTTGCAGTTTCATTACATGCAATGGTAAATGCAATGGCAGAAGCATCTCCCAAAGGCTGTTCCATGTTATACATTACATATGGAACAATCTCAAAATATTCTTCCGGTGTAATCAGGCATCTTTCATTTTCACGTCCCAAAATATCCGCAGTCTGTTTTGCCAGTCCGGATTCGTCAAAACGTTCATCCTCATATCCGCAGGAACCTGTTCTTTTTGCATCAGACATTGCCAATACATAAGAAGAATCCACCCCTCCGGACAAGAAGGATTCTGCCACTTCGTTGTCTTCTTTGACTTCAGGGAAAATCTCCTGAATGGTTGTATGAATTTCATCTGCCCAGTCTTCCAGAGACTTGCTTTCATCCGGATGGAATTCCGGTGTAAAATAACGATTAATTGTAATCGTTCCATCCTGCCAAATCAGATATCTTCCCGGAAGAAGTTTCTTCACTCCTTTAAAGAAAGTATCTTCTCCGGCCACATAGGTCAGACTCAAATAAAGCTGAAGCATATCTTCATTAAGTTCCTTTTCAAAGCCTTCCTGTTCCATAATCTGACGAATCATGGTGCCATATAATAGTTTTCCATCTTTTGTCTGGTAATAATAAAATGGCTTTGTTCCAAACTGATCTCTCAAACAGAATAATTTCTGTTCCTCATCATCCCATAATGCAAAAGCAAACATTCCATGCATATGGTTTGCCATTTCCGTTCCCCATTTTTCATATGCCTTTACCAGAATGGCCGGCTCTCTTTCTTCTCTTGAAAGTGTTGTATCGACTCCCAGTTCCTTACACAAAGCCTTCCAATTTCTAATATGACCTCTGTATTCCTTTACTGTTATCATAATGTATCCTTTCTTTAAGCGGATTATCCGCTGATTCTTTCCTCTCTCATCATACCCCTCATCCCTTTGATGTGCAAGGGGCGAATCCGTTCTTTAGGCACTAGTCACTGATGTCAGCATCCAATGAAATGGTCACTTCATACTCCGGATATTGTTTCTGTACGGATTGAACAAGTTTTTGCTGAAGTTCCCACAGATTTTTCTCACCGAATCCGATGACCGCGTCAAAAGAAATGGTGCGTTCTTCGTATTCGATACGGAATCCATGAATCTGCAAAACATGTTCATAGGCTAAAACAATTTTCTCAATCTTTTCTCTGTCCTTCTGAACCTGTGGGTCCTTGCTATTGATGGAATATATTCCGATGCCCGCCAAGGTCACCTGGTGTTCTTCTCGAACTTTTTTAGCAATTGCTCTTTCCAGATGATCCAATTCATCAATGCTACAGGTATCCGGAATTTCAATATGTACAGACCCAATTAAGCGATCCGGTCCATAGCTGTGTAATATTAAATCATAGGCTCCATGGACTTCTTCAAAAGAATTGATTGTCGCCTTAACCTGCTTCGTAATATCACCGTCCACTCGTTCCCCTAAAATCTGAGATAAAGTATCCCGAATCATCTCAACACCGGCTTTAATGATAATCAATGAAATTGCAGCACCCAGCCAAGCTTCAATGGAAACCTTCCACAAAACGAAAATTACCGCTGCCACAACTGTTGAAAATGAAATAACTGAATCTAACAGCGCATCCTCTCCGGAGGCAATCAAGGAATCAGACCGTACATCCTTTCCGACTTTTTTGACATACGTTCCAAGAAGAACCTTCACTAATACTGCTACTGCGATAATCACGATTCCCACTTTGGTATATTCCGGTGTGGTAGGATGCATGATTTTCTTTATAGATTCCTCCATGGAAGTAAAGCCGGCATATAAGATAATCATTGCAATCATCAATGCACTTAAGTATTCAATTCTTCCGTATCCCAACGGATGTTTTCGATCCGGCTTTTTTAACGCCAATTTGGTTCCAACAATGGTAATTACGGATGACAAAGCATCACTTAAATTGTTTACTGCATCCAGTACAATAGCAATGGAACCGGATAACATTCCAACACCGGCTTTAAAACCCGCCAGCAATAAATTTGCAACAATTCCAATAATACTAGTCCTGACAATTCTCTGATCTCGATTCACTTCTTAACTCTCCTGTTCTAATTTTTCTTCCAATACTTCTACTGCATATCTAACACAGTCATCACAGCTACATAATATTTTTCCTGTTCCGATACCTTTCAGTTCTTTACAGATAGCCGATCCTGTTTTCTCCACAAATTCCTTGTGTATCGCTCTTGCATCTGCACCAATTGGTTTTCCGTGATATTTCAACATTCCAAGTACCATCTGCGCTCCACACAACGCACCACAATTTCCTTCCATACCACCCATACCGGCACCAAAGGCTGCCCCCAGGCTTCGAAGCTCTTCTTCCGAAAGTTTTAGGCGATCTGCATAGGCTAGTAGCACAGACTGGCAACAATTGTTTCGACCCTGATTGTACATTACTGCTTGTTCTTCTCGTTTCATTTCATCCGTTCCTTTCTCTTAACAAAATGGAAGTCGCTCCCTCTGGAAACGACCTCCATGAATTTAATATCCAATATCATCACAAAAAGCTTTTACTGCTTCTTCGTACTTTTCATTTATATGAACATTTAAAAAGGTATCGCCGACACAACAAATATAATAGTACTCCTTTTTGATTGTTGCCTTAAATGTCTGATAATCTGATGTATCAACAAAAGTTGTGTTCCCCTTCTCTGCCGCCGCTTCAAGTTTTTTCTTTTCCTTTTCAAATAAACTTCTTGCATCTCCCACGCTGCTCATCTTTAGGAATTCAACTTTCCAGCCTGCATCGTGCTCTGCTTCTGTCGCTTCCTTTACGGTGGAATCTCCTTCATATTTCTTAAGCACATCCGAAGCTTTCATTCCATTCTTTTCAGCCTTGGCAATAAACTCATCTGTAGTAATTACATCTTTTTTTACAACACATCCGACCATTAAAACCATTGCAAAAACAGATACTACTAATAACAAAATTTTCTTCTTCATGCCGCGTCCTCCGTTCTGTAATTTGTTACTAATAGCATACCGTTTTTAGACGGAATAATCAATTATTTTTTTGAGTAAAAACCTTTCATTTTTCTGTTTTTTACCAAAAAAAACTTGTAAATTTATTCTTCCCGCAACAATCTGTTAATATCCTAATTTTTCAACATATTCCTGAACCGCTTCCTTGTATTTCTTGTCCACGTGAACATATAAAAATGTGTCTTCAATATAACTAAGATAACCATATTTTTCATCACCGGTAATGGAATAATGTCCGAAATTTCCGGCCTGCTTTGACCACTCCATCTTTGCACTGATTCCATTTTTCAAAATTTCCTTATTGGATTCAAACATAGCCTTGGCTTTATCCGGACTATCCAACTGATAAAACTCAACCTGCCATTTATCCTTATTGTTCTGCGCAACTGTTGCTTCTATGATATAATCATATTTCGAATACTGTTTCAGTACATCCGCTACCGTCATATCGTTGGATTCTGCCACCGAAACAAACTTTTCTGTATCAATAAAATCTTTCTTCAATTGTAGGCATCCGGTTAGATTTAGTATCATAATCATTCCCAAAATAATCAACGCCAATTTTTTCTTCATTTGTCCTCACACTCCTCTACTCCTCTTCAGTACAAATAATAATTTATCATTATGCAAACGAAAAATCAATTATTTTACTATGTACTTTCTCTCTTAATTCAAGTCATTTTATTATTATATGAATCCGTTAACTTATTTATAACCTGTG
>JAILRZ010000086.1 GCA_024697845.1 Eubacterium sp.
CCTAATACATTACCAAACAATCGCATACATAATGAAAGTGGTCTGGTAAAAATATCAAGAATATTAAACGGTGTTACAATTGCGATTGGTTCCACAAATTTATGAAGCCACTTCTTAATTCCAAGATAATAAATCCCTGCAAGCTCAACAATCACAATACTCATCAATGCCAATGCTGCTGTTACATTGATGTCCTTTGTTGGTGATTTGAATCCAAAAATTCCAACAATATTTGAAATTCCCAGATACATCAGCACCGTTGTTAGATAAGGAACAAAAGCCTTTCCCTTTTCTCCCAACATATTCCCAACAATTCCTGTCAATTTTGTTACAACCAATTCCACAGCGGCCTGTCTTTTACCAATGTTATTGATTTTCATGTTTCTTGTTAACAAAAATGACACAGCGATTAACACTGCCATGATAATCCAGGTTACTACAATTGATTCTGTAATATTGACCTGATATCCACCGGGAAGATGAAAAGAAAAAATAGTTTTACAGGTTAACTGTTCCATTAATTCTTCTTTCAAAATACCATCTCCTTTTCCTAAATTTCTCCCTATTCCACTTGAAAGGCAGTTTTATATCAATGATTCTATCGATACAAAATCTGCCTTCCTTGGACTAAGTTTATTTATTTTTTATGAATTCAACGCCTTTTCAAGCGCTTCCTTTTCTTCTTCACCAAGAGTCGAATATGCTTCTCCCTTGATAATTTCTTTAATATAGGTATAACTACTTTCGCGACCATGCATTGTGTTTAAGATGAAACCTGTATTGTTATCATCTAACAGGCAAAGAGCGAAACTTAAATTACCACCCATTTCTTTAAATGCATCGTATTTTACAATTCCTAATTTATGGAATGTAGTCACAATGCTATGAAGAGACTGTTCCACCTTCAACTGAGTTTTCTGGTGTTCTATACTTAATTCCTCCATCTGCTGGAAGTTTTCTTCCAATGCATCTGCAAGATTCTCAGCATTCTTTCCTTTCATAAATTTCTCATATCGATTCATTAATCTAGAAATTTTAATGCTCTGTCTAATATGCAATATGAGAAATAAAACAACAATTCCTACAAGGGATGCTATATAATATGTTTGGTTCATTTATTTTCTCCTCTTTTATCAATGTATTATAATACTATTTTTTATTTTGTAAATAGAAATTCTATTTTTTTATTTCATCAAAAATTTCAAGCAAACGTTCCAATTCATCTTTTGAGTAGTACTCAATTTCAATCTTTCCTTTACCACCCTTTTTATGATTTAAAGAAACCTTTGTTCCAAGAACTTCTTTCAAATGTTCTTCAATCTTTTCATATACAATATCTTCATTATTTGGAATTGGAAGCTTTGCCTGCTTTGGATTCAAAATATTCTTCACTAACTTTTCTGTTTCACGTACACTCAAATCCTTATCCACAATCTGAGCTGCTGCTTCAATCATCAAATCATCATGTTCTAAAGATAATAGAGCTCTGGCATGTCCCATAGACATTTTTCCTTCCACTAGAAATTCCTGAACTTCATTTGGAAGTCGTAACAATCTCATAGAATTTGCGATTGCTGCACGGGATTTTGAAACCCTCTTTGCCAATTCTTCCTGCTTTAAATTATATTCATCAATCAGGCTACGGTAAGCTAACGCTTCTTCAATTGGATTTAAATCCTTTCTCTGAATATTTTCAATTAATGCAATCTCCATGACTTCCTGATTGGAGTAATCCTTAATAATTACCGGTACTTCTTTTAACTTGGCAATTTTTGCAGCTCTCCATCGACGTTCACCGGCAATAATTTCATAATAATCATCTTTCTTATGTACGACCAATGGTTGAATGATTCCATGAGTCTTAATAGACTCTGCCAATTCTTCCAAAGCTTCTTTATCAAAATGCTTTCTAGGCTGATCACTGTTTGGTTCAATATCAGATAATTTCACCATCATCTCTCCTGGAACCTCTTTAATCACTTCCACTTCTTTGATTACTTCTTTTACTTCAGTTTTTGTTTTTGTTGTTTTCTTTTCTTTCGGTTCAGCTTTTGTCTGAGGAATCAAAGAATCAATTCCTCTCCCCAGTCCTTTTTTCTTTACTGCCATATTTCCTCCAATAAGTTTACATAATTATTTTTATGTAAACTATTTATTTTTTACTGCTTTTTATTACTTCTTTTGCAAGTTTTTCATAAGCCAATGCACCGGCAGATTTTCTATCATACATATTAATAGGAATTCCGAAACTTGGTGCTTCTGCAAGCCTAACATTTCTAGGAATTACAGTATCATAAATATTTAAATGAATATTTTCCTTTACATTATCTACAACTTCTTCTGATAAATTTGTTCTGGAATCATACATGGTAAATACAATTCCGTCAATTTCCAGATTGTCATTAATACGATCTTGTATAAGATTAATTGTATGAATTAACTGAGATAAACCTTCTAATGCATAGTATTCACACTGAATAGGTACAATTACAGAATCTGCTGCTACCATCGCATTTACAGTCAATACATTCAATGAAGGTGGACAATCAATTAAAATATAATCGTACATATCCTTAATAGAATCTAATACATTTTTCAGAATAAATTCTCTATTATCCACTCCGATTAGATCAATCTCTGCACCAGACAGATTTACATTGGATGGTAATACGCTAAGATTATCTACTGCACTTGATACCAGACATTCAGATACTGAGCTTTCTCCTAGAAATAATTCATACATTGTATTTTCCAATGTTTGCTTTATTATACCGACACCACTGGTAGCATTTCCCTGAGGATCGATATCTACTAACAATACTTTCTTTCCTTCAGCTGCTAAAGCTGAAGATAAATTAATTGAAGTAGTCGTCTTACCAACGCCACCTTTCTGGTTTGCAATTGCTATAATTCTACCCATTTTATTTTCCCTTTCTCTACTGTCTGCCTCAAAAGACATTCTATCACATTTATTTAAGATATAAAATATTTTTTTATTTTGATAATTCTTTAATTATAGATTCTAACTCCATTAATACCCTATTATTGTCAACATTTACCAGGTTTTTACATAGTTTTAGCCTATTAACAATTTGATCTGTATTAATATCTGATAATGTTTCACGTGAAACATTATTATCTTCTCTAATTTCAGTAATTGCCGTATCAAACATAACCTGTGTATTTATATCTGATGTTTCACGTGAAACATCCTCTAACTGGGTGAAACATTGATCAATTATTTTTAATTCATCTTCATACAACTTCATCAACTTTTTATTTTGAAGATTTTCAGTAACATAAATTGTAATACGACTTTCTAAGTCTCTGATTTCTTGTGTTTTAAAGATTTCTTTTTCTCTTGTTCGAACAGAAAAAATCTTAATTGCATCATCCTCAGAATTATCTAATTGAATAATCTTATTTTTTGCTTCAACCATAGCAATCTGATTGTGCTCGAATTCTTCTTTGACTTTTGCATAATTCTTTTCAACTTCTTCTCTTTTCGATTCCAAATATTTCTTAATCATATGCAATTCCTCTACTTAATTGGTTCTTTCGAAGGCAATCCAGCCTTTCGAGGATATTTACCCGGAGTATTTTTCACCTTTGTAATATCAACAAAAACACGTTCAACATCTGAACAAGGAAGATGTATTTCTTTAATAGAAAGAATTTTTCCTCCTAAAACATTAATTGCTTTCGATGCGCTTTCAATTTCTTCCTCGCTGGTAGATGATTTATAACTAATAAACATACCATTCTTCTTCATAAAAGGAATACAATACTCAGATAATGTTGATAGATTTGCTACTGCTCTGGAGACACATAAATCAAACCCTTCTCGATATTCTTTTTGTTTTGCTAGGTCTTCTGCTCTACCATGAACTGTGCTAATATCTTCTAATTGTAATTTCTCAATTACCTGATTCAAAAATTTTAATCTTTTGTTCAGAGAATCCAAAAGAACTACCCGTATATGAGGAAACATAATTTTGATTGGGATTCCCGGAAAACCTGCGCCGGTTCCTACATCAATTAATGAATCTACATTTTTTAAATCAAAGTCTTTTACAACTAGAAGACTGTCCAAAAAATGTTTGACGATTACTTCATCAAATTCTGTAATTGCAGTTAAATTCATTACTTTATTCGTTTCAATAAGCATTTCATAATAATGTAAAAATTGACTGATTTGTTTTTCCGAAAAATCAATTTCTAATTGATTCAATCCATCTAAAAATAATTCTTTTCCACTTTTCATATAATCTCCAATAAGTTTACATAATTATTTTTATGTAAACTTATATATTTTTTCTATTTTGTTCCATATAAATAAGTAATACAGAAATATCGGCAGGTGACACTCCAGAGATACGAGAAGCCTGTCCAATATTAATTGGTTTATAGAAACTTAATTTCTGAACTGCTTCTTTTCTAAGACTCATTACTTTTGAATAATCAAAATTTTCAGGTATTTTCTTCCCTTCCAATTTTTTAAAATTCTGAACCTGCTTTTTTTGTCTTTCAATATATCCACTATATTTAATATTAATATTCACCTGTTCTTTTACATCATCAGTTAATTCCGGTCGTTCTTCATCGAGACTTTCAATGATGTCATAAGACAATTCCGGTCGTCTGATTAATTCTGCCAAAGATGTAGCAGTCTTTAAAGTTGTGCTATTTAATTGTTCCAGTAATGCCTGCACTTTTTTATTAGCACCGACTCTGGTAGATTCCAATCGTGCAACTTCCTTTTCTATCAATTCTTCTTTTTGACAAATATAGTCATAACGTTCTTTTGAAACCAGACCAACTTCATATCCAATTTTACTTAATCTTAAATCAGCATTATCCTGACGAAGTAATAAACGATATTCCGCTCTTGATGTCATCATACGATAAGGTTCATGACTTTCCTTTGTAACCAAATCATCAATCAAAACACCAATGTATCCCTGAGAACGATCCAAAACAAGAGATTCTTTTCCAACAACAAATCTTGCGGCATTAATTCCTGCAATGATTCCCTGTGCTGCTGCTTCTTCATAACCGGAACTTCCATTAAACTGACCGGCACTAAACAGTCCTTTCACTTCTTTAAATTGTAAATCAGGCAGAAGCTGACCGTATTCAATACAATCATATTCAATGGCATAAGCATTTCTTACAATCTTAGCATGCTCCAACCCTGGAACCGTATGATACATTGCATCCTGAACATCTTCAGGTAAAGAAGAAGACATTCCACCCAAATACATTTCATTTGTATAAAGACCTTCTGGTTCAATAAAGACCTGATGACGATTTTTGTCCGCAAACTTTACGACTTTATCTTCAATAGAAGGACAATATCTAGGACCTGTTCCCTCAATCATTCCGGAAAATAAAGGGGAACGATGAATATTATCTCTGATAATTTTATGAGTTTCTTCATTTGTATAGGTTAGCCAACAGGATTCCTGTTCTTTCTGAATAGAATCCGGATCTGTCGAAAAGGAAAAAGGAACTATTCTTTCATCACCAAACTGTTCTTCCATTTTTGAAAAGTCGACAGTTCTTTTATCTACTCTGGCAGGAGTTCCTGTTTTAAAACGACGCATTTTTATTCCATTTGCAATCAAAGAATCAGTTAAGTGATTTGCTGCCATTAATCCATTTGGACCGGTATACTGACATACTTCACCATAAATACATTTTGCCTTCAAATAAACACCTGTAGCTAGTACAACTGCTTTTGCGTAATAAGTTGCACCGGAAACTGTTTTCACACCTTGGATTTTTCCATCTTCAACAATTAATTCAGAAACTTCTCCTTGCTTAATTGTTAAATGATCCGTATTTTCCAGAGTTTTTCTCATCTCACGGGTATAATCCTGCTTATCTGCCTGCGCACGTAAAGAATGTACAGCCGGACCTTTTGATTTATTTAACATCTTAGACTGAATAAAAGTCTTATCTATATTTTTACCCATCTCTCCACCCAGAGCATCGATTTCGCGTACTAGATGGCCTTTAGATGTTCCACCAATATTTGGATTACAAGGCATCAATGCAATACTGTCTACACTAACTGTAAACATAATTGTTTCATTTCCAAGTCTTGCAGAAGCCAATGCTGCTTCACAACCTGCATGACCTGCACCTACTATAATTACATCATATGTTTCTTCAACATTCATTACAAACTCCTACTTTTCTATTTTCCCATACAAAACTTTGAAAAGATTTCATTTACTAAATCGTCTTCCACACTCTCACCAATAATAGAACCTAATTCACTATAAGCATTCATTAAATCAATGGAATAAAAATCCTCCGGCATACCTGCATTCACGGAATCTTCCACATTATTCAGACTTTCATACGCATTTTCCAATGCATCCTTTTGTCTGATATTTGTAATATAGACCTGATCATTATATGTAATCTGTCCCTGATAAAACAATTTCTTAATTTCATCTTCCAAAATTTCCAAACCATTTCCTTCTTTTGCAGAAAACATAATTGCATCTTTTCCCGTAAGATTTTCGATGCCTTCCTGCGAAATTCGGTTTTCTAAATCCGATTTATTTATCAAAATAATTGTTTGCTTTTCTTTAATCAAACTTAAAATTTCCTGATCATTTTCATCTAGTTCCTTTGAACCATCCACTACATAAATTACTAAATCAGCATCTTCAGCCATCTCTTTTGCTTTCAAAACACCAATCTGTTCTACTTTATCTTCCGTAGAACGAATTCCTGCAGTATCTATCATGCGAAGACTTAACTCCCCAAGAGTAATCATCTCTTCTAAAGTATCTCTGGTTGTTCCCTCAATATCCGTTACAATTGCACGATTTTCTCCCAACATTAAATTCAAAAGTGAAGACTTTCCTGCATTTGGCTTTCCCAAAATTACAGTTTTAATTCCTTCTTTCATCATTTTTCCATTCTGAAATGTATCAATCATCCGCTTCATTTTCTTCATGTTTCCGGAAAGCATTTCCATAATCTGTTCCTCATATCCATCCAAACTAATATGTTCCGGATCATCCAAAGCGGATTCAATCAATGCAATATGATATAAAATGTCACTTCTGATTTCTTTGATTTTTTCAGATACACTTCCCCGAAGCTGATTCACGGAACTGTTTAATGCAAATTCGTTTTGAGAATTAATCAAATCCATCACCGCTTCTGCCTGAGACAAATCCATCTTTCCATTTAAGAAAGCACGTTTTGTAAATTCTCCGGGTTCAGCAGCTCTTGCACCTTTTCGAAGAACCAATTCCAAGATTTTTTTCAAAATTAACACACCACCATGGCAATCAATTTCTACAGTATCCTCTCCCGTATAAGAATGCGGATTTCGTAGTACTAATACAAGAACCTGATCCAGTACCTGATCACCATCTACAATATGTCCAAAATGTGCTGTATGTGTTTCTACATCTTTTAATGTCTTTCCGACTTTTGCTGAGCGAAATATCTGATCTACAATTTCAATGGATTCTTCTCCACTCACTCGAATAATTCCTATTCCCGATGAACCTGCAGAAGAAGAAATTGCAGCAATCGTCTCTGTTATTTTCATTGGTTTCTCCATTTCATAATTCATTCATCTATTCTTATCAATAGACCTTTGGTATAAAATATATCATATTAGCAAATAAAAGTGTAGAACAATCCAATAAAAAAGAAGATATATTTTTACGTTTTGTAAAAGTATATCTTCTTTCTTTATTTCTAAATTCTTAACTATTTATGATCTTTCTTTAAGAAAACAACAACATGTCTGAAAGGTTCTTCTCCTTCACTCTTTGTTGTACAAAACTTATCATTCTGAAGTGCTGAATGAATAATTCTTCTTTCATATGGATTCATTGGCTCTAATGCTACAGGTCTCTTAATTCTCTTAACCTTCATTGCAATATTCTTTGCAAGATTTTCCAATGTTGCCTTTCTACGTTCTCTGTAGTTTTCAGTATCTAACTTCACACGATTGTATTTTTCTGATTCCTTATTAACAACAAGGCTTACA
>JAILRZ010000077.1 GCA_024697845.1 Eubacterium sp.
AGAACGTTAAGATGCTTACAGAAGAAGGACATAACTTCCTTTATGCACATGTTTTGAAAGTTGTAGATCCAAATTATCAGCAGGTAGATTTCAATTGGGGTAATGAGGTTGTAAAACCATCTGATATTTAAAATAGTTACATATTTGTAAAGAAAAGGATTGGAGAATGTTCTCCAGTCCTTTTTCTTTACAAAAATACAGAAAAAATCACGATAAAAATTACAAAAGAAAGCCTTAAATGTTACAAAAATGTAATAAAGTGTTGACACAACGTAATAAATGGTGTATATTACGACGTGGATGCAATAATAAGGGTACAAAAAAAGGAGTGTAACAATGAAGAATATCAAACTCATTGCCGGTGGTATATTATTAGCTACATCTATGTTAACAATTGTTTCTTTCCATACAGGAAACAGTTCGGTCCGGGAACAGGTTTCTGTAGATGGAGAAAATTACAAATTAGTAACACTGGTTAATGAAACTAATTTATTACAATCATCTAATGACACGAATGAAAAATCCGACCTAAAAATAAACATTGATGATGAAACAACAGCAAGTGTTGAAACATCAGAAGGAAAAATTGTAATTGAAGAAAAGACAATCGAAGGAGAACTTCAAGCGAAAAAAGTTGTGATTTCTAAAAAGTCAAAGAAATCAAAGAAACCAAAGAAGTCTAAGAAAAATCATAAAAAAGCAAAGAAAACCAAGAAAGCATTTAATCTTGTAGGAGAATTTAAAATTACAGGATACTGTGGTTGTGCTTCTTGTTGTGGGAAATCAAATGGAATCACTGCATCCGGAACCCATGCAACAGCAGGAAGAACAATTGCTGCAGACACATCCCAATTTCCTTTCGGAACAAAATTGAAAATTGGAGAGAATGTTTATACGGTAGAAGATCGAGGTGGAGCAATCCGTGGAAACCGAATTGACGTTTTCTTCTCGTCTCATTCTGAAGCATTGAAATGGGGAGTTCGTTATTGCAAGGTTTATGAAAAGACAAAATAAAAAATAAGCAGGAACGTTTTTGTTCCTGCTTATTTTTTATTTTGTTTAGAGATCTTCTAATTCGTCTTCTAAAATGTCATCAATATTTACGTCATCTTCGGTATCAGCCGTTGCGGCTGTATCTTTCTGTGTTGCTTGCTGAACAGTTTCCTGTGTTTTTTCTACAACTTCTGTTGCAGTATCTTTTGCTTCTTCAACAACTGTTTCAGCGGTATCTTTTGCTTCTTGTACAATTTCCTCAACTTTTTCAGAAGTTTCGGTTACAACATCTTCAGTTTTTTCGGTTGGTTCAGAATTTTTGAATTTGTCAAAGGTTTCTGTAACCTTTTCCTTTGCTATTGTAGCTGCATCGGATGCTTTATCTTTTGCAGTGTTAGCAAATTCTGACACTTTTTCTTTTGCAGTGTCAATTTTTTCTTCACCAATTTTTTCAACGGCAAAATCCTTTGCTGTATTTGCTGCATCCTTTGCTTTTTCAGTTATCGTATTAACTTTTTCTTTGGCAAAATCTACTTTTTCGTCTCCCAGTTTTTCTGTAACAGTAGAAGCGGCTTTGTCTTTAGCATCCAAAATTTTATCTGCAACTTTGTCAGCTGATTTTTTCAACATTTTGGTATTGATTGTAATGCTGACTTTTTCAGTGTTATCTTTCTGGACGTCAAAGATCTTTTCATCATCAAAGTTGTCGAATTCTTCAAAGGCATCTTCTGTAGCTCTTTCTTCTTGACGTTTTTTTAAATAAGTGGCTCCTCCGACCGCAGCACCAGTGATGGCTGCAAACCTGATTAAATTTTTAAACATTCCCATATTTCTGTCCTCCGTTATAGTTTTGTTTTCAATTATTATAATACTATTTTGGACGAAAATAAAGCAATAATGTATTAATAAACAGTAAAATAAAAATTCTACACCTGTAAAAACGTTTTTGATGTGAAGTTGCGAAAAATTAAAAAAAATGATACGATTTACGGCATAAAAAAGAAAAGGATTTCATATAGCAATGGATAAGAAAATAGTGTTTTTTGATATTGACGGTACAATCTATAGTTATGATAAAGGAATGCCGGAGGATACTTTTTACGCGATACAAAAATTAAAACAGAACGGGCATATTCCGGTAATATGCACAGGCAGAACAAAATGTATGATTTACCCATCACATATGGCTCCGGGATTTGACTATATTGTTGCAGGAGCAGGAACTTATGTGGAAGTTGCGGGCAAGGAAATATATTATTCCCGCTTAGGCCATAGTCAGATAGAAGAACTGTCAGATATTTTAAACCGAAACGGTTTTGTTGAAATTGGAGAAGGAAAAGATTATTTATATCTTGGAACCGGTTCAAAGGAATTGACAGGTGAATTAAAGAAAATCAGAGATGTATATCAGAAAGAAATGGGGGATAAAATCAAAGTCTTTGGTGATAAAAATATGGAAATCTCAAAAGTCAGTGGATTTATGTGTCCGGATGCTAACGTAAAAGGAGCAATCCGTGATGGAATAAAAAATTATCAAATGGTAAACCACAAGAACTGTTTGTTGGAATTTATTCCAAAGGGAGAAGGAAAAGCTGGCGGGATGAAACGAATGATTCAGTTTTTGGAAATTTCAAAAGAGAATGTTTATGCTTTTGGAGACAGTTTAAATGATAAGGAGATGCTGGAATTTGCAAATGTTTCTATTGTAATGGGGAATGGAGATAACGAAATGAAGAAAATTGCAGATTATGTTACGGATCCCTTCGATCAAGGAGGCATTTACAATGCTTTAAAGAAATTTAGATTAATCTAAAATAGATGGGATGTAAAATAATTGTAAAAAAATAAAAAGATTGTTGCATTTATTTTGGAAAGTGATAATATATGTATTAGTGAGTTAGCACTCGAATAAAAAGAGTGCTAATAATAAACAGGTGGAGGTTTAGAAATGAAATTAGTACCATTAGCAGACAGAGTGATTTTAAAGCAGGATTCTGCAGAAGAAACAACTAAATCAGGAATTATCCTGACGGGTCAGTCTCAAGAAAAGCCACAGCAGGCTGAAGTTGTTGCAGTTGGTCCTGGAACTGATGAAGTATCTATGACTGTAAAAGTTGGAGATAAAGTAGTTTATTCTAAATACGCAGGAAGCGAAGTGAAATTAGAGGATGAAGAATTCATCATTGTAAAACAAAATGACATTTTAGCGATTGTTGAAGATTAATATTGAAAATTGAGGAGGCTATAAAATGGCTAAGGAAATTAAATTTGGAGCAGAAGCAAGAAGAGCGTTGGAAGCTGGTGTGAATCAGTTGGCTGATACCGTAAAAGTTACACTGGGACCGAAAGGAAGAAATGTTGTATTAGATAAAAGTTATGGTGCACCATTGATTACCAATGATGGTGTGACAATTGCAAAAGAAATTGAATTAGAAGATTCTTTTGAAAATATGGGAGCACAGCTTGTAAAGGAAGTTGCAACGAAGACTAACGATGTTGCAGGTGACGGAACAACGACAGCAACAGTATTGGCACAGGCAATGATTAATGCAGGAATGAAAAATCTTGCTGCTGGTGCTAATCCGATTATCTTAAGAAAAGGAATGAAAAAGGCAACAGATTTAGCTGTTGAAGCAATTGCTGAAATGAGCAGTGTTGTAACCGGAAAAGAACAGATTGCTAAGGTTGCGGCAATTTCAGCAGGAGATGAAGAAGTTGGAAATATGGTTGCGGATGCAATGGAAAAAGTATCTAACGATGGTGTAATTACTATTGAAGAATCTAAGACGATGAAAACTGAATTAGACTTAGTAGAAGGAATGCAGTTTGATCGAGGATACATTTCCGCATATATGGCAACAGATATGGAAAAGATGGAAGCAACTCTTGAAAATCCATATATTTTGATTACAGACAAGAAAATCAGCAATATTCAGGAGATTTTGCCTGTATTAGAACAGATTGTACAATCCGGTTCTAAATTGTTGATTATAGCAGAAGATGTGGAAGGAGAAGCACTGACAACATTAATCGTGAATAAACTTCGTGGAACATTTAACGTTGTGGCAGTAAAGGCTCCTGGATATGGTGACCGCAGAAAAGAGATGTTAAAGGATATTGCTATTTTAACAGGTGGTCAGGTGATTTCTGAAGAATTGGGACTTTCTCTGGCTGATACCAAAATCGAAGACCTTGGTCGTGCGAAATCCGTTAAAGTTGCGAAGGAAAACACAATTATCGTTGATGGGGAAGGTAGTCGTGATGCAATTGCAGCAAGAGTTGGACAGATTAAGGCACAGATTGAAGAAACAACATCTGACTTTGACCGAGAAAAATTACAGGAAAGACTTGCAAAACTTGCAGGTGGTGTTGCTGTAATTCGTGTTGGCGCTGCTACTGAACCGGAAATGCAGGAAAATAAACTTCGTATGGAAGATGCATTGAACGCTACTAGAGCAGCTGTGGAAGAAGGAATTATTGCAGGTGGTGGATCTGCTTATATTCACGCTTCCAAGAAAGTTGCTGAATTAGTAGCATCGTTAGAAGGAGATGAAAAGACCGGTGCAGGTATTGTATTAAAAGCGTTGGAAGCTCCATTATTTACAATTGCACGTAATGCTGGATTAGAAGGATCTGTTATTGTAAATACAGTTCGTGAATCTGAAGTTGGAACCGGATTTGATGCATTACATGGAGAATATGTGAAGATGGTGGATCAGGGAATCCTTGGTCCGGTGGAGGTTACAAGAAGTGCACTTCAGAATGCTACCAGTGTTGCAAGCACATTACTTACAACAGAGTCTGTTGTAGCGAATATTAAAGAAGAAATTCCGGCAATGCCAGCAGGAAATCCTGGAATGGGTATGGGAATGTAATTAAATACTAAAAAGAAATTAGAATTATAATAGAGAGCCTTTCCTTTGTTAAATGAATGCATTTTTTCATTGTCATTTTACAGGAAAGGCTTTCTTGTTTTTAAAAGTGTTTTTATTGAAAAAACGTTACATTTTTTAAATGAACTATGTTACAATAAAAAATATAGATTGAAAGAGGAGGAAATTAAAGAGAGATGAAATTATTAAAAAACAAAATCGTTGCATTTTCGTTGGTTTCAGCAATGGTGCTTTCTCTTGTACCACAAGTTGAAATAAAAACAAATGCAGCAACAGGTAGTGTTCCTACAAACCTTACTTTTGAAAAAACAAGTGCAAGTTCGATGGTTTTACGTTGGAACAAAGTAACGGGAGCAACAGAGTACAAAATATACGAAGCAGACAGTAGATTTGGAACATTCAATAAACTGATTGGGACTTCAACGGAAACAAGTTTTGATGATTTAAATTATGATTCCGGATATTATAAGGTTGCTGCAGTTGTA
>JAILRZ010000095.1 GCA_024697845.1 Eubacterium sp.
TGGAATTGGAGCACCAGAACAAGCGTTAAAAAGGTTGAATGTTGATTATGATATATTATTTGCATGTGATAATGGAGAAAGAAATTTAGAAATTGACTATGATGAAGAATACAAAAGAGTACTTAGCTTAAATAATCCTAAAGATAAGGAAGAGTATGTAAAGAACCTATATGATTCTAGAACGCGAAAGAAGAATTATGTAGAAATGACATATAAAGCGAATTATAAATGTAAGTATTTTTTTCAAGATGTCAAATTGCTTGATGGAAATGATTTTAAAAATAAAATAGATGTCCTAATTGGTGGAAGTCCATGCCAAAGTTTTAGTATCGTTGGCAAACAAGGTGGATTCGATGACACAAGAGGAACGCTGTTTTATGAATATGCTCGATTGGTTAAAGAAACTGAACCAAAGATATTTATATATGAAAATGTGTACAATGTTTTGAGCCATGATAAAGGGAAAACATGGGCTACGATGCAAAATGTGTTTAATGAATTGGGATATCATTTTTCAATGGCTGTATTGAATGCTAAAGATTATGGTATTCCACAAACTCGAAAAAGAGTGTTTGTTGTTGGCTTTAAAAAAGAAAAGTATATGGCGAATTTTAAGTTTCCAGAACCAATAGAACTGACGAAAACAGTTCCTGATTTCTTGGAAGATAATTACGCTATCGGAACGATATTAAGTGTTGATGGAGAGTTAAAACCTATCAATAATAAAAAAGGAAAGCCAGATGAATACTATTATTTAACTCCGGGTGTTCTTAAATATGTTTTATCACCTGGAACGAAAGGATTTTATCATCCTGAGGCAGAAACTGATACCCCGATTGCAAAAGCATTGTTATCAACTATGCATAATCATCATAGAACTAGCGTTAATAATTATATTACAACTAACGGGAGACTTCGTGAGTTAACTATTAATGAAGGCTTACGTTTAATGGGGTTTCCGGATGATTTTGTTGTAGTAGTATCAAAAGCTCAGATGTACAAACAAATCGGAAATTCAATAGTTGTTGATGTGATGATGGCAATATTTAACGAAATAATGGAGGCAATCAAACAAAGTGGAAAGGATTATAAATAAAAATAAAAAATATAAACTTGTGAGCCTTTTTTCAGGCATCGGAGGGTTAGACTTAGGATTTGATTATTCAGGATTTGATATTGTTTGGGCTAATGATATGGATAAATATGCAGTTCAATCATATATCGCTAATGTTGGAAAAAATATCGTACAAGGTGATATTAGATTGGTGAAAAACACTATTCCAGAACATGATGTTTTAGTAGGAGGCTTTCCCTGTCAGCCATTTAGTTCGTTGGGAAAACTAGAAGGATTTGACGATAGTCAAGGTAGAGGAACTTTGTTTTTTGAAATAATGGATATTATTAAAACACACGATACGAAGGTGGTCGTGCTGGAAAATGTTAAAAATATATTGTCTCACAATAAAGGAGAAACCTTTAGAAGAATAAAAGATGAATTTGAAGATGCGGGATACAGATTGTTTAGTGAAGTATTGAATAGTGCTGATTTTGGTGTTCCGCAAAGACGAAATAGGCTTTTTATGATAGCGTTTAATAAAAAATATTATGACATTCAAACGTTTGATTTCCCAAATCCGGAAAAACTGAAAGTAACAACACAAGATTTATTAGATAAAAATGTTGAAGCGAAGTATTTTTTAACTAAGAAAGTTGCTGAAACAGTTTTAAGTAGAGGTAAAAATAATGCTGTTTCTGAACCAACGATAGATTTGCCAATTTCTAAAACGTTAACTGCAACAATGCATAAATGGCATAGAGCTAGCCAAGATAATTATTTTACGGACAAGAAGAATTATGACAAATATTGTGATGATAATAGAATACCTATTCGTAGATTGACACCTAATGAGTGTAGAAAATTGCAAGGTTTTCCAAGTGATTGGAAATACGTCGTGTCGGATTTGCAATGTTATAGACAATTTGGAAATGCTGTTACGGTGAACGTATCATATGCAGTTGCAAAAAAAATTCGGGAAGTGATGGATAAATAATATGAAATGGATAGTTGAAAACGGAGTTGTAATAGGAAAAAAAGAAAATTGTGATATTGTTCCAAGTGTAAAAGAAATTTATGCTGCAACTGACCATATTACAATAGATGGAGAAAGCTATCCTTTTGATATAAAGTCAGTAAGATTATCAAAGCTAATAGGACTTAATGTATCAGTTGAATTTAATTTGATTAATAATAGAATTGTAAGTAATATATTTGCGATAAAGGGTGATAAATCGTATAATATTTCAAATTATAAGAATAAGCTACTAGGATATACAATAATTGAAAATGTTTGGTATTTTCTTGACCCTAGTTATGATTTGATTCTAGAAGCTTTTAACAAGAATAAAGTTGATCCTAATAGTGAACTGGAATATTTTGAGTACATTGAAGTAATAAATTATCTTAATGAAATAGGAATATCATATTCAGATAATGTAGTAATAAAGATTGATGAAATAAAAAAGAGTGTAAAAGATACAAAAGCAACAGAATTAAATAGTATATTATTCCCTTATCAGAAGGCAGGTGCGAATTGGCTTAATTTTATGTCGGATGGAGGGTGCGGATGCATTTTGGGAGATGAAATGGGGTTGGGAAAAACTCTGCAGATTATTGCGTTGTTTCAAGTGCGTAAACAACAAAAAGATGATATTCATTTTTTAGTTGTTGCTCCAGTATCTTTGTTGGTAAATTGGCAGCGTGAAATAGAAAAATTTTGCCCGAGTATTACAACACATATTCATCATGGTAACAGAAGAACTGGTTTTTATGATGAATTGCTAAATTATGATGTTGTAATTACTTCATATGGAAACGTTCAAACAGATATTTCAATGTTTAAGATGATAGAATGGGATATGCTAGTGATTGATGAAGCACAGAATATAAAAAATCCACATTCGAAACGACGACAGTATCTTTGTGAAATAAGGCGTAGAATGACAATTGCAATGACTGGAACACCTTTTGAAAATCATATTTCAGATATATGGTCTATTTCAGATTTTGTAATACCAGGGTATTTAGGAACGCTAGATGATTTCTCAAAAATTTATGATGATGACATATATTCTGCACGAGAAATAGAGAGGTATTTATCCCCTATCATGATACGAAGAAAAGTCAGCGAAGTTGCTGATGAATTGCCAGAAAAGCTGGAGATATCACAGGCGATAGAGATGACTGATGAGGAAGCTTTGTATTATGAAAATGAAAGAAATAATTATGTTGGAAAAGAAGCTTTGAATCAAAAGAGAATGGAATTAATACAAGGACTTAGGATGTTTTGCTCTCACCCTATGGTGTACAGAGACGATTTACAAGGTATTGATCCAGAAAAAATTAGCAATAAATATAAAAGAATGTGTGAAATAATTGAAGAAGTATTGTTATATGGAGAAAAAATTCTCATATTTACTTCTTTTAACAAAATGATTGATATTTTATGTGAAGACCTTCCGAAGCGATTTGGAATTATAACTATGTATATAAATGGAAGTGTGAATGCTTCTGACAGACAAAAAGTGATAGATGATTTCTCAAAAGTTGACGGTTCGGCAGTACTCGTATTGAATCCGAAAGCGGCAGGCGCAGGATTGAATATCACATGTGCTAACCATGTTATTCATTACAACTTGGAGTGGAATCCCGCAATAGAGTCACAAGCTTCGGCAAGAGCATATAGAAGAGGGCAAAACAAAACTGTTTTTATTTATAGGTTGTTTTATGAAAGTACTATAGAAGAGTTTGTGAATAATAAGATAGAAAATAAACAAAACATTTTTGAAACAGCAGTAGTAGGAAATGACGGGGATATTAATTCATCAGACTTGATTAAAGCACTTAGTTATTCTCCGAGAAAGGAGCAGAAGATATGAAAAAGGTTAGTAAAATATTGACATTGACAGATGTTGGAAAAACCAATTCGCATTTATCGGCAATAAGAATTCCGAGTAATGTGGTTGGAAGCAAAGTGTTACCCGAATTATCAAAAGAAGTTTTGAATCCAAAGATAGATTTAGTTTTTTATGACGAAAATGGTAAAGCGTGGGTTTTTCCGTATATTTTTTATAATGATAAGTTCCATGGGAAACCAGCTAGACTTTCACACAATGAATATCGATTATCACGTGTAAAAGATTATATAAATGCATATGGAATTCAAGAAGAGGACGAGATATGGTTTTCGATTGATGACAATGGGATAAGAAGAATTGGATTTGTACGGAAAGAAGTACCAAAAGAACCAGATGATGGAATAATCCATATTAGAGGTGGTTGGAAAATATATACGTATTAGGAGGAAAATAAAATGCAAGAGAACAAAATTGATGAAATAATATTAGAACCAGATGCAGCGCGTATAATGGAAGGTTTAAGAGATACAGGGTATGATTTTAATACAGCTATGGCTGATTTAGTAGATAATTCTATAGCTGCAAATGCAACAGTAGTTAAGGTTTATGTAAATCTTAATCCAGATAATAGTGTAAAAGTATATGTGGCTGATAATGGAGACGGAATGGATGCGGCAGGATTGTTAAATGCTATGCGCTATGGGTCAAACCAAAGACCTGATCCGCGTAGTTTGGGAAAATTTGGATTGGGACTAAAAACTGCTTCAACTGCTTTTTGTAGATCTCTTTCTTTGATTTCTAAAGTAGATGAAGGGGAATACAATGAAGTCTGTTGGGATTTGGATCATGTATGTAAAGTGAATAAGTGGCAGTTGCTGAGACCAGAAATTAATCCTGATGAAATTGAATTGCTAGAGGATGTTACTAATGGAAAAAGTGGAACACTAGTTGTATGGGATAAAGTAGATAGATTATTGAAAACTTATGCTCAAGTTGCGAGTTTGAAAAAAGCTCATACTAGAATTGTTAATAATTTAAATAGCCATTTTGCGATGGTTTATCAGAGATTTTTAGATAGTGATTATACAGATAATCCAATAAAAATATATGTCAATAATGAGGAAATAAAAGCATGGGATCCGTTTTGTAAAAGTGAGCCATCTTGCAAAATATTAGCGGATGAAGTAAAAAAAGTTCAGTTTGAAACTGGGGAAATGTCCGAGTTTAAAATAACAGCATATTTATTGCCTAGACTTGGTGATTGGTCATCACCAGAAGCAAAAAAAATTGCTGATATAAAGAATGACAATGAAGGGTTTTACATATATAGAGAAAATAGACTTATTCATTATGGTGATTGGCTTGGGATATTTCAAAATGATCCCCATATATCATTGCTTAGGGTAGAGTTTTCATTTGATCATACATTGGATGAATTGTTTAACGTTGATATAAAAAAATCAAGAATTACACTTAATGAAGATATTTATGAGTATTTGCAGAAACATTTTTTACCAGCTCCAAGAAATGCAGCAAATGATTTATATAGGGCAACTGCTGGATCTGGTGCTAATAAGAAAAAACCTCAAGATGCTCATAATGCTTCAAACGCTGTCATTGATTCAAAAGAAACGAGTTTGATTCAATCAAAGATTGATGTAATAGATGCCAAATCCGGTTCTGTTAATATTGAGAATTCTAGAGGAAATTTTGTCGGCAAAATAAAAATAGTCGAAACAGATCAGACTGCAAATAACAATGTCGTATTATGCCAAGAGGGAACGGAAAGCCCTCTTTGGAAACCTGGAATGCAAGGAAATAAGCATACGGCATTTATAAATACCGATCACGCATTTTATGGAAAGGTATATTCGCGTATAGAGGATAGCGATGTTATTGCGGGAATAGATTATTTGTTATGGGCAATTTCTGAAGCTGAAATGACAACATATTCAAGTGAAGTAAAGGAACAATATGAGGATATGAGATATAACGCTTCAAGAATACTAAAGAAGTTGGTAGATGCACTTCCTGATGTTGATATGGGTGATGAATAATGGATTTAAGTGAATTAAAACAAGATTTAGAGGATTCTTATCAAGTAGGCTTTAATATAAAAGGTGTGCCAACAGACTTTACAGTGACACTGGTCGGATCTTCTAAGGATAAATTTAAAATTGTAGGAAAAGTGAAAGATAACATACGACTAAATATAGTTGCTGAACCGGAACGATATGGTGCTAATTTTCTTAGGCTTATTAATTATTCGGATAGAGTGAAAAGGACAAACTTTATTTCATTGATGAAAGAAATAACTAATGGCGACACAAAACTTATGATAAACAATGTAAAGTTGGATGAAAGTCAGTTTTTAGAAGATTCAACGGATTGGAATAAATTTGAAATAAAATATACAAAAATTCCTTATTCTGATGAAGGCTTATTGAAAAGAACGGTTAATCTCATATGTGGAATGATGTTATCGTTAATTGACTATTCGATTGAAGGCGCTGAAGAGGGCAAGCAGTATAATGTGAGAGTAAATAAGTATGAAAGGAATCCAATTAATAGAAAAATATGTTTGGATAATAAAGGATATAAATGTTGTATTTGTGGATTTGACTTTGAAAAGATTTATGGAGAAATTGGTAAAAATACAATTGAAGTTCACCATACAACGCCTGTTTCTCAAATGGGAGATGGATACATAGTGAAACCATTGGAGGATTTGGTTCCAGTTTGTTCTAATTGCCACACAATAATTCATAAAAGAAAAGAACCATACACAATTGAGGAAGTTAAGTCTATGCTAGAGAAAGCTAAAGGAGAACAATTATGATTCAATGGTGATAATAGGTTATTAGAGAAAGGAAGAATGAATGAGTGAGCAAATAAAGACAAAAAGATTAGTAATGAAAACTAATATAAATATTGATGAGTACGGTGAATTTAATTATCCAAACGATAATGAACAATCAATAAATATATTAAGTCTTAAACCTAAAAGCGCTGAGGATACGGGATTTGTTTTTTGTTTATCTTCAGATGAGAAAGAAATTGTATGTCATATAGGTTTCAGAAATGATAGAAAACCAATGGAAATAACATATGGAACTGAAGAAAAATATCAAGGTCAAGGATATATGACAGAAGCGCTAAATGCATTTTTAAAGTGGTTTTTTGAGAATACAGAATACAAGCTAATTAATGGTTTAATACCTGATAGTAATACTAAATCAAGATCTGTAGCAGAAAAAAATGGATTTGTATTTTCAGAAAAAGCGGATAATAATGTAAGTTGGTACAAATTAGAAAAAGTTATTTGATGGTGCAATGAAATAGTAAGATATTTGTGGCTGATTTGTACTGTATAAAGATAGCAAATGTATACGCTATAAATATAAAACGAAATAAAGATAAGAAAAAAAGGCTACACCTCGGTGGAGGCCTTTTCTAATACTGTCCCATAAAAGGTACTCTGCATAATTATAATAATAATTGTAGTTGACATCCATTTTGGGATGGATTATAATTCAATTACGGTCAAGCGAACAAACGTTCGAAAGGTGAAAAGGCCGTAGTTTTCAATCCGGAAAGAAAACGAAAAATAATCTTTAGTAAGATCAGCATATGCCAGAGCAGCATAGCTGTGACGGAACTTCTGGCATGACTTGCAAGGAAGAGTTTCCCTATCTTTGTGAGTACAAAATGTAATTGTGAAATTTATTTTTGTATTGACTGGAGGAAAAATCAAGATTGAAAAATTTAAACGATAATGAATTGACTAGAGAGAGTTCTAGCGAAGTGACGAGAAAGTATAATGTAGGAGATACGGCTTACATTATTGAGAGTAATAGACTGATAAGAGAAACCGTAATTATTAAGAAGAAAGGCAATTTTTACACTGTAAAATTCAAAGATACAAACGGAGCAATAACCCTAAAAGCTCATCGATTGTACGGTACCCGCGACGAAGCAGAAAAGAATTTGCTTAAAGAAACTAATAACACGACAACACGACTAATTAAAGGACCTCGTCCTCCGCATCGTATTTAGAAGTGGGGGTGAAAGATTTGAGAAGAATACAGTTTGATCCTATGCAAATGGCAGAAAGGATTGTTGAAAAAAGAATTGAATGCAACTATACACAAAATATGGTTGCCGAGAAATTGAATATAGCTCGTGATTCCATTTCAAGATATGAAAACGGAAGCAGAAGTATTCCCATAAATATATTGGTTGAGATGAGTAATTTATTTGATGTATCAGTAGAGTATTTGGTTACTGGTGAATATCCATCAGATGATACAAAACTAGATGAAGCTATGCTTGAAATGATTATGAAGTATACACCAACGCAAAAGAAAGTGATTTGTAAAATGCTTAAGACAGTAGATGAAGCATTCAAGGTGGGAGCACAAATTTAGAGGATAATCAAAGTTGTTTAGGGTTTGGCAAAGTTGTTTAGGGTCAAACTTTAGGGACAAATTAAAAAAACTTCAAAGTTGTTTAGGGGCAAACTTTAGGGTTTGCCCCAATAACTATAAAAAGAGATATCAAATCGTGTA
>JAILRZ010000089.1 GCA_024697845.1 Eubacterium sp.
GGGATATGGAGACTTTGGAAAAGAAAGCCTCGGAAGCCTCCGAAAGATTTGATGAGAATTCCGTAAAACTCAAAAAACTGCAGGACCGACTTAATGAACTTAAGGAACTGAAGGTTCAAATCATAAACTATTCTCGGACAAAAGAGACCTACGTCCAGTATCGAAAGAAGGGCTACAGTAAGAAGTTTTTAGAGGAGCACAGGGAGGACATTTTACTCCATAAAGCTGCCAAGGAGGCATTTGGAAAACTTTCCGGACCTGTCCCGAAGATCCGGGAAATAAATGCCCAAATCAAGGAAATCTCGACTGAGAAATCCGCTGTGTATAAAGAATATCTGAGGACCAAGGATGAGATGAAAGAGCTCCAGACAGCAAAATACAATGTCGAGCAATTACTCGGAGAAGAGGAAAGGGGAACTGCACGTAACCACAGAAAGGACCGGAATCCGGTCCTATAAGAAAAGGGAGATCTTGCCGTTTTGAAGGCGGTGAGGTCTCCCGATTTTTTGCGTTTTGGTGATTTCCCCAGAGGGCAGTCTTTCCGAAAAGCATCGACTACGGCGATGCGCAGATCCGAACGAAGTGAGGTTTTGGGGGCTTGGGGCTTTCTCCCCAACAAGCGGTTTTTGCATCGGGTATATACCGATGCCCTGCTTGCCAAGGACGATTAAGTGAATAATAGAAAAACATTTTTTTGAAAAAAGGCTTAAGTCCGTTTTTTGGGACATTAAATGAGTAAAAATATTAAAAGAATGATATATTTTGATAATAAATATAACAAAATACTACGAAATTGGTTGTAACCCATATCAAATTTATAGTAAGATTGAATCTAAGAAACTATATATTTTTTTGCTTGAAAGGTGAAAAATATGGGAAACATGAAAGTGAATGATAATTCCAACGATAATTGGATAGGGATAGAAGAAGCTGCTCAATATATGGGCGTTACTAAGGAAACTATTCGTAATTGGATTAAAAAAACGGATATACCGGCTCATAAGATAGGTAAGCTATGGAAATTTCAAAAGAGTGAGCTTGAGGCGTGGATTAAAAGTGGGAAAAGCGCTATCAATTGATATAAGAGGAGAGTTGTAATGTTAAGATTAGCTACAGTATTTAGCGGTATCGGTGCGATTGAACATGCATTAGACCGTATGGAAATAGAACATGAAATAGTATTTGCATGTGATAATGGTGATGTTGAAATCCTGACTAAAGATGTTGGGATGGATGTTGATACGATTGGCAATGAGCTGATGGATTTGAGCAAGCTTATTGCTGATATTCAGTTTAACGATGAGTTTCAGGATTTATATAAACAACAGCTCGAGAATATGCTTGACGAGGCGTTGAAAGAAAATACACAGGTTTTGAAGAGGTTGAAAAAAATCAAGGCGTGTAAAAATTCTGTCAAAGAACTTCTTGAAACTATTTTTAAAATGAAAAATGTAAAAACAGCTAGAGTTAAGGAATATAAAAAATTTTACTCTGAAATGTCTGTTGGATCTGCTGAACAACAAGTATTAAAAGAATTTCAAATAATTCTTGAAATTGTAAATGACTTTAAAAAAGACAATTCACTTGATGATCTCGGAGAAAAAAAGAAATTTGATAGTACAGATGGAATTTCCTGGAACTTGATTAGTAGAGATCTTCGGGAACTTTATGATTATCTTGAAGAGAATAATGGAAAGAAAATTATCAGAAAGGTTCAGGATTTATCACAGAGAACTAGTCAACTTCATGAAAAAATAAACTACATGAATGTGCAAAAAAAACTGGAATCTTTGGGTGATGATTGGACAGCACGTAAGAAATATGTAGATTCACTATACAAGGGGCTTGAAAGCAGAAATAAAGTCAAGAAATCTTACATGGCTAATTACGAAATAAGTGACGAGGATTTTCACTGGAATGTTGCTTTTCTTGATGGACATCAGTATGAGAATCAAGTAGATCTTTTTGTAGGAGGAAGTCCTTGCCAATCTTTTTCGCTGGTTGGAAAGCAACGCGGGCTTGAAGATACACGAGGAACATTGTTTTTTGAGTATGCAAGACTGATAGATGAAATACATCCCAAAGTTTTTATCTACGAAAATGTTAGAGCTGTGACATCACATGATGGTGGAAAAACATGGGAAAAGA
>JAILRZ010000146.1 GCA_024697845.1 Eubacterium sp.
TAAAAAGTTGACTTATAACAGAAAAGAAAGAGGAAAATATGAAACAAATTGAACTTCGTTGCGGACAAATAATTATACCCTTCTATTTTGATGATAATCAGCAGGAAAGTGTTGAGAAATTAACAAAGGGTTTGAATGAAATTATCAATGACAAACAACTATCATTAGAAGAATTCAGTAAAAAAGTAAACAGTCTATTGAACAGTAGAAAAAAGGTTAATTTCTTTGACGATGCACTTCTCACAGTAAAAGGGAATGCGTTGATGGAAAAAGAGGATTATGAAAAGGCTAATATTCTTTTGGAACTTTCATTGGACAGAGCAACACAAGGAAGTTATAGTGAGGAAATTGTTTTGTTCCTAAGATTGGCACAATATCAGTTTATCATTGGTAATGAGGAAAAAGGAACAGAGTATTTAATTCGCTTATGTGAAGGCGAAGTATCAAATTATGTTGAAGTAATAAACGCTTATGGTTTGTTGGACATATGGAATCAATATAGCAAATATGTTGAAGGAAAAGTTCGGGCAAGCGCCATTACCGAAATGGCAGATACAAAAGAACCAACAGAATGCAGTAAGCTAATTGGAGAAATAAGGGGTATCAAAGAGAAACATGAATTATTAACTGAATTATCATTGCATATTAATGAAATCTGTGCAGATGGTGAATATCTGAACTATTTAAATAAATGGGAAAGAACATTTTTCTATATTGATCAGCTTTGGGAGCGTGTGAATTCCGATGGGTTTGAGTCGTATTTGACATATGATGGAAAGAATTTCAAGAAGGCAAAAAAAGCTTCTGAAGATTTAGAAATAGTTGAGTTAACTAGAATTTTAGAAAAAGTGGAAAAGAAATTTCCGAGATCAAAAGTTCCAAGAAATACTGACAAAATTGAGGATATCATCGATGAAAAAGAACTTGAATTTGATGAACTTGATGATGAATTTTATGATGGATATGATGCTATTATTGCAGATGCGTTGTATAAGTATTTTGAAACATATAGTGAAAAATTTAGATAGTTAAAATTGATTATGTTAGAAAAGAAATATGGCAAAAAAGCTTTGGAGTAAAATTTATGAATAACATAGAAATACTATTTTTTGAAAATTATAAAAAGTTAGATAATCTTTGCAAAGATATCCTGAATGAAGAACAGGGAGTTACGAGTTACATAAATGAAATGGAAAGAACACCACTTGGGAAAAGGAGATTTGTTCCAACTTGGGAAGTTGATTACAAGAATCTTAAGCATGTGAGATGGATTCGTAATGATATTGCTCATGGCAATGGAGCGTCGGTGTGCGAACAGACGGACATTGATTTTGTAGTTAGTTTCTATCAAAGGATAATGAATCAAACAGATCCGTTTGGAATAATACATAAAAGGGAATCGGTTAAAAGTGTTTCGCAAAAGAAAACCATTCTTCCATCTCAAACAGATTCTCAAGTGAATTATAATCCGATAAATACTTCATATGATTACAATGGAAATGCAAACGATAGTATTGCCGTTAAATTGCTAATAGGAATAATTATTATCGTGGTGTTACTGATAGTGTGCATGTATATGAACTGATGATAAAATATAGAAGAAGTGATGAACATAATGAAAAGAATTTAAGTCAGTCAAAAGAAATAAAGAATGTTAAGTAGTACAATTAATTGAAATAATAAAGGGCGTGAAGTTAAGATGGAAGGAAAGAAAGCAAAGGTTTTAGCCACAAATCCATTTATGAAAGAAGCAATTGCAGAAGCATTTAAGGGAATTCGGAATGGACATGGTGGCCCTTTTGGATGCGTGATTGTAAAAGACGGTTTGATTGTCGGTAAAGGGCATAATAAAGTTTTGAAGAATAATGATTCTACTGCACATGGAGAGATTGTTGCTATTCGAAGTGCGGAGCGAAGATTAAAAACATTTGACTTGAGTGGTTGCGAAATATATACAACCGGAGAACCGTGTCCAATGTGTTTGTATGCAATATTATGGGCAAAAATTGAAAAGGTTTACTTTGGATGTACCATTTCAGATAATGCAGCAATTGGTTTTCGGGATGAAGAACTGGAGATACTAAATGGAAATCGAAAGGCATTGGGAATTGATATGGAGTGTATTGACAGAGCGTCTTGCCTAGAATTGTTTGAAATCTATAAAGCAACAGAACATAGGTTATATTAAAACATCAAAGAGATAGTATAACAGAAGAATCAATAAAAAAAGATGACGGAGGAAAAATGAAGACAATCAATGTTGTAGCAGCAGTAATAAGAAAAGATGATAAAATTTTTGCCACCCAGCGTGGATATGGTGATTTTAAAGGAGGATGGGAATTCCCCGGAGGAAAAGTTGAAGAGGGAGAAACGCCGCAGCAGGCTCTCGCAAGGGAAATTCAGGAAGAATTGAATACGGTTATTCAAGTTGGTGAGTTGATTGACATTGTAGAATATGATTATCCGAACTTTCACTTATCTATGAAATGTTACTGGTGTGAGATTGTGTCAGGAACGCTGGAGTTAAAGGAACATGAGGCTGCGAAATGGTTGGATAAGGCACATTTGGGAAGTGTAGAATGGTTGCCGGCAGATTTAGGGCTTGTAGAGAAAATCGAAGAAAAGATGTAGCAAGAAAAATATTGAATATTATCAGGAGTTCAAAGAATCAGAGTAGCGCATTGTGTGCTACTCTGATTCTTTCATTAATTTTCTATATAATCCTGCTAAAATTGCTCCGGAAATATTGTGCCAGACAGAGAAGATTGCTCCAGGTACAGTCGCCATTGCCAATTGTGGAAATACGTTACTTGAGGTACCGCCCGGACAGGTACCAACTAACACGATTCCAGCAGTCAGTGCCGGGTCGATATGAAAGATATGACAAAGTACAAAGGCCAGGAATGACCTCCTATGATACTATCCGTGAAAAGTTTGCTTATAAAAAGTTTAACATTTTATGGTGAATTATAATACTAAATTATTAAAAAATGAAGGGAATGTCCTTGTTAAAGTCGAATAGTGTTCGCAAGTATGGTAAGATAGTGTATATATTATTTAAATGCCGCACCAGTGAATCTGGGAGGAACTGATGGTGCACTTTGCAGGGCGGTTCTCATAGATATAAAGGACTGAAATGGGTAGAGAGAGGAGAAAAAACATGAAAAAACTGAGCTGTTATTTAAGAACCATCTTTCTTCTGGCGGTGTTGATTACATTGTCCGGAATTGAAGTTCGCGGGGAAGAAAATCCCGTTCATATTACGATGGAAGAAAGTGAAAGACCGCAGATTGGAAAGAAACTGAGTGCGTCAGTCGACAATGCACAGGGAGAACAATATCATTACATCTGGACCGTGGGTGGATACGTAGTTTCTACGGAACAGGACTATACGCCGACAGTAGAGGATTGCGAGAAATGGATTGAAGTCAAGGTTTTTCAGGGGTCAGGTACAGAACAAGTGGTAGGAAAGGATAAAATACTTTTTAGCAAACTTCCGGTAGTGTATATTCAAACAGATGACGGGAACTTTATATATGATAAAGGAGATTACACAACCGCATCAATGAGTATTCAGGGCAATGAACAGTATGGACGTCAATATACGGAAAGCAATCGAATTCAAATTAAAGTCCGTGGGAATGCTAGTTCAAAATATCCTCAAAAACCGTACAAGATTAAATTAGATAAAAAATCAAATTTATTCGGTATGGGAAAAAACAAGCATTGGGTATTGTTGTCCAATTTCCTTGATGAATGTTGTTTGCGAAATGTGACTGCATCAAAACTTGCAAAGCAACTCGGTGCGGATGCAATGGATATGCAGTGGGTTGACGTGGTATTTAACGGAAAATACACAGGGACCTATATCCTTTCAGAACATATCAGAGTGGATAAGAACAGGATTGATATTAAGGATTGGGAAAATATTGCAGAAGAAGCGGCAAGTCAAATCTATAAGGCTAATAAAAGTAGTCTTGAGGCAGAGGATGAATCGCTGTTAGAAACCTACATGAAGGAAAATCTAGGATGGATTACCACAAACAAAGTAACGTACAAAGAGGTAACCTATCAGGTAAGTGACTATTATTCGGATTATTGGAAGGATTGTTCTGATATATCGAATGGTTATCTTTTTGAGTTATCCAAAGAGTATGACGAAGTATCTAGGTTTAAAACAAAATCCGGTATGGAAGTGATGCTTCAGGCTCCGGAATATTTATGTACCAATTCAGAAATGTTTAACTATGTGAAACAAGTTTTTGCCAATTATGAAGAAGCTGCATCTTCTGTGAACGGATTTAATGCGGCAGGCAAGTCCCTATATGAATTGGCAGATTTGGATTCTATGGTACGGTATTGGCTTGTAATGGAAATCATAGGAAACAATGATGCCATCATTAAGAGTCGATTTGCATATCTTGATGCAACCAATAAACTGAAATTTGGTCCGGTTTGGGATTTTGATTGGGGAAGTGCCTCACGAGCAATTTGTGAAGTGGGTGAAGATGTGTCCAATGGTTGGATTGTCAGTTCAGGATCTTTATGGAAAGATTGGGTGGATGATCCATATTTCCTTACAAAAGCCAGAGAGAAATATTGGGAAAACCATCAGTATCTGGAACAGTTAGTAGAAGAAAATGGAATTATCGAAACAGACTATCAATATATCAAAGAATCAGGAAATGCGTTGTATCAGTACATCGTGAACTCTGGGTGGGGAAACTGGAGTAAACTTGTGGGAAGACCATCCAGAGGATTTGAAGAAGATTATGCAACCTATTATCAGTTTATGAAAAACCGTATCAAGTGGTTGGATGAACAATTTAAAGACGTGGATACATTGGTTGCAAGTCTTTCTGGAATTGGTACAAATCAAATTGCAAAATCAGAAGACACGAAAATCTATATGAACAATCAGTTGGCTTCGTCCGAGATGAATATTGTCTTACATAGTTCAGTGGGAATTCAATTGAATAATCAGTCAGTAAATATGAATCAAATGGAAGTATTCATCAACGGGACTCGCGTTGGAGTGTTCCCGGTGAAGAACGGCGTGTGCAATATTTCGCTTCCAAAGGATTGTTTCCTTCAGGAGAATGATGAGAGGAAAGTGATTTCTTTTATCGGATACGATGGATTAAGTGCAGTACTGACGGATTACATTGTTGCCAGCGTGGAAGAAGCGCCGGAAGAAAGCAGTGTGATTCAGGAAACCACAACAAATCAACAGGAAGTAACCACGGTTTCACAAAAAGAAGTGACTCAGAAGAAAAAAGCGAAAAAAACCCTGAAAGCGGTAGTCATTAAAAAGTGTCGGAAAAAGAAGAGCAGATTACAGCTTCGCTTGACAAAGGTTAAGGGGGCAAAGGGATATACTGTTTATGTTTATCGCAATCGAAAAAATGCAGTGAAAAAGAAAAAGGTATTCCGCCGAAAGAATATTACGAAAACGAAGATTCGTATTCGCTTCCAGAAAAAAACTTGGAAGAAAGTTAAGTACATTCGAATCAGAGCCTTCTACAAAAATGAAAAAGGAAAGAAGGTTTATGGAAAATGGTCAAAGATTGCAAAGGTGAAAAGAAAATGAATGTTTTAAAAACCATCAAAGGCGATATTACAAAGATTACAGATGTCGAAGCAATTGTGAATGCAGCAAACACGTCTCTCTTAGGTGGAGGTGGCGTGGATGGTGCAATCCATCGTGGAGCAGGACCGGAATTACTGGCAGAATGCAGAACATTAGGTGGCTGCAAGACCGGTGAGGCAAAGCTTACAAAAGCGTACAACCTTCCCTGCAATTTTGTGATTCATACTGTGGGTCCAATCTGGCGTGGCGGGAGAAATCATGAAGACGAGTTATTGGAAAACTGCTATAAAAATTCCATGCAGATCGCCTTGGAGAAAGGAATTAAGACCATTGCCTTTCCTTCAATTTCTACCGGTGTGTATGGATTCCCGGTGGACAGGGCGGCAAAGATTGCTGTGCAGACAGTACAGAACTTCCTAAAGGAACACGAAGGAAGTTTTGAATTGGTAGAGTGGGTTTTATTTGATCCACATACCGCTTCCGTATATCAGCAGGAAGTTGAACACCAAAAAAATTGTATGTGATTTTTCATAGGAAGAATTTCTAAAATAGAAAAAGGTACTTTCGTATTATCGGAAGTATCTTTTTTTGTATAAAAAGAAGGTTTAAAAAGGAAGTTTAAAAAGGAAGAAGGCCCTTAGGGAGAAGCCCCATTTATTGTACTTTCTCTGAGTACAATGGAAGGTAGAAGGTGTCCGGACAATGACATTAAGTTTGGGAGATTTGTTGAAAAATATCACACTTGCTTAAAGAATCATAAGGAGATGGAAAAGATGAAGAATACGAATATTTATGTAGATATGGATGGGGTTCAGGCGGTCTACGGGGTTAATGACAGTGTGGAAACAATGTCTGAAATTGGCTATTTCCGCAACAGACCGGTACAGAAAAATGTCATTGAATTTATAAAAATGATGCTGAGGGATCAAAGATTCCATGTGTCTATCTTATCGGCAGTCTTTCAAGATGAGTATTCTGCAACAGAAAAGAAGCAGTGGCTTGTGGAGAATGGACTCGGTGGTGTGAAAACAATTTTTACTCCTTGCGGTGCACGGAAGGGCGACTATGTGGATGGGGATGGAATGAATATTCTGATTGATGATTATTCCCGCAATCTGATTGACTGGGAAACCTGTGGAGAGAATTTTAAAGGAATCAAGTTTGATAATGGAATAAACGGAACGAAGGGAACTTGGAAAAAGCGTGGCGGAATTGTACTGAGCAAGGAACTGAGCGCCGGAGAAATGTATGGATTTATGCGAGGAATGGTTGAAAAGTAGGGCGCAGAAACTCTACGTGATGCCAATAGAGACTTGAATTCAACTCATCAGAAATATATAATCTGACTATATAAGAATCTGAAGGAGAATCAATATGAAAAAATATATCTTACTTGCAGTTGTTGATATTTTATTTATACTCTATATGGTGTTAGGACCGGTAGAGACTAATTATGTTATTGGTCTTCTTTTGGTATCGCTTTGCTTTCATATTGCTTCAATAGTAAGAGAGAAAAAGAAAAAAGGATAACGAGGGGAAGCGTAATGGAATTTGAACAGTTAGTGAAAGACATTGAGAAAAATCAGTGGAATGTTATTGGCCTGGAGGTGTATCGGAAGGGACAGTTACTGCATTCTTATGGAGATACGACGGAGCATATTTATGATATTTTTTCTGCGACGAAATCCATTGTGTCGATTGCAGTAGGAATCTGTTATGATCGAGGTCTTATAGATTTTGAAAAATCCATTTTGGAGTATTTGCCGAAAGACAAAGTGGGACGGATGTCTCAGGAGCAAAAGAATGATTTTCAAAAACTGACGGTTTACAGATTGCTGACTATGTCTGTGGAAGGTTTTCCGTTTCGTCCGGAAGGTGACAGCTATTTAGATTTCTGTTTGTCTTACAAGATAGAGAATCCGGAGAATGTTGGATTTCATTACAGCAATGTTTGCACCTATCTGATTGGAGTAGCGCTGACGGAAATTCTGGGAGAAGACTTAGGTGCATTTGTTGAGAGGGAAATTTTGCAACCGTTGGGAATTAAGGAGTTTATTTATGATCGTTGTCCGGATGGTTATTTTTACGGCGCATCTAAAATGAAGCTATCGGTTCATGACCTCAGTAAATTTGGTATTCTCATGATGAACGATGGCGTGTTTGAAGGACAACGAATTGTATCGCCGGAATATGTCCGATTAGCAACATCCGTTCAAATTATGAATCGAGAAGGTGGTTATGGATTTTTCTTCTGGAATTACAGGGAAGGATTTAGCGTTCATGGAAAATGGGGGCAGAGAGTATATTGTCTTCCGGACAAAGATTTGATGGTAACCCATCTGGCACATATGGAAGAACAGGGCAATGAATTATTAAAGAGTATTGAAAAAAATGTTCTAGACTTAAAATGATTGGAGAACTTGATCAAGTGAAAAAAATAAAACGCATAAGAATAGCTATAATCAGTGTGATTGTAGCAATCGGACTAATCGCAGTTTTCAGTCCCATAGTAAAGTTTCAGATAGAAAAGAAGGAAATAAAATCTGCAAAAGAAGCAGACATTGTCACCTATGGAAATTATGATTGGAAAGTATTGGCGGTGAAGGAGCAGAAGGTACTTCTTGTCTGTAATGAATTTGTTGAAATAAAGAAATTTGATGAATCCGGGAAAAAGGTGACCTGGGAAGATTCCACGATTAGAAAATGGTTGAACTCTGATTTTTATGAAAAGAAATTTACCGCATATGAAAAGAAGGCGATTGTAGTATCTGAGATTAAAAATCAGGCACTTCGATTCGGGGAAACCATGGAGTTGAAAAAATCAGAAACAGTGGAATTGCCAAATACAAAAGATCGGGTATTTTTATTATCCAGAGAGGAAGTGCAACAATACATCAACCCGGAAGGCGGAAGAAAAAAGCCGATGAACGTAAATGAAACCAAGGATTCCTGGTATACAAGAACGACTGTCTTAGGGGAATCGTGGGTAATTACTCAGCCGGATGAAAATGAATGCACTTTTAATTTGGAGGCCGGAATCAGACCGGCCATCTGGATTGATAAAACGTTATTTTGATTTTTTATAAGTAATGTAAGCGGAAATGGAACCCATTGGACAAAAGGCACACCAGGTTCTTGGCATATAGATGGTATTAATGATAATTCCAACGATGGTTGTGATTATAATAATTCTGTAAAATACCATGCCGATTCCTGCAGGACTTCCCCAGTTCATATAAACACCCAAACCGAAATTACCCATAATGAAACAAACAATGAAGATTCTAAAACCAACACTTTTTAAAAATTTCGGGATTGGTTTCCTACGGGAAAAACGACCGGTAACGTTTTGAAAAAAGATGCCTCGAGGACAAAAGTTTCCGCACCAATATCTCTTTTTTCCCATCAGTGCAAAAATGATTGGAGCCATCATACAAATAATGGCAATCATTCCAAGTGGCATATAAAAATATGCGGCAATTAGGTAAGCGATTAAAATAAAAAATCCGTATTTCTTATAAATTGATTTCAACATAATATTCCTTTCTGAAAAAAACTATTCCGTTTGCAAACAATCTTGTAAGCGGAATAGTTTTTTGTGTGTAGAAAAAGTTTGCGAGGACTTTACTCTTTGGAAAGTATAAGGTAGTATAAAAAATATATCAAGTACGCAAAAAATATAAACCTGGTACGGTTTTTCGTATCATAGACAGAATCGAAGGCAGGTGAAGGTTATGAAGAAAGAATCTTTATGTGACAGTATCGGTGGTAAAGGTTGTGGATTAAAACAAGTCATTGATTTAGTTGGAGGAAAATGGAAAATTATGATTTTGTGTGTCATCAACAACCAGGAAGTGGTACGCTACGGTGACTTAAAGCGAAGTATTGTGGGCATTACCAATACGATGTTATCGAATTCGTTGAAGGATATGGTAAATGATGGATTGGTGGTTCGGACACAGTATGATGAAATGCCGGTGCGAGTGGAGTATTCCCTGACGGAAAAGGCAAAGGATCTGATTCCGATTTTATTGGAATTGAAGCACTGGGGAGAAGCATATTATAACGAAGGAAAATAGATGAAGGAGGTTTCTATGGAGAATTTTAATTTTTATTCACCAACATATTTTGCATTTGGAAAGGGAAGAGAAGCGGATTGTGGAAAGTTGGTTAAGCAGTTTGGCGGAAGCAAGGTATTGATTCATTACGGTGGAGGTTCCGTGGTTCGTTCGGGTTTATTAGACCAGGTAAAGGAATCTTTGAAGCAGGAACAGCTTGACTTTGTGGAATTAGGTGGTGTCAAACCAAATCCAAGAAGTGGTCTTGTATATGAAGGGATTGAACTTTGTAAAAAGGAAGGCGTTGATTTTGTCCTTGCTGTTGGCGGTGGAAGTACCATTGATTCTTCCAAGGCAATTGCAGCAGGGGTCGTTTATGATGGAGATTTCTGGGATTTTTATCAGGGAAAATGGATTGAAGAAGCACTTCCGGTAGGAACTGTTCTCACAATTGCAGCAGCCGGATCGGAAGGTTCTCCGGATTCTGTTATTACCAATGAAGACGGAATGATTAAGCGAGGGGCTTCCGGAGACGCCATTCGTCCGAAGTTTTCCGTTCTCAATCCGGAGTTGACGGAAACACTTCCGGCTTATCAGACCGCCTGTGGAATCACAGATATTATTGCACATTTATATGAACGTTATCTGACTAATTCCAAAGACGTGGAAGTGACGGACCGATTAATTGAGTCCCTGATTCTTACAATGAAAACCGAGGCACCTAAGGTAATGGAAAACCTTCAGGATTACGAAGCCAGAGCGAATATTATGTGGGCAGGAATGGTGGCACACAATAATATTGTTGGAGTGGGACGTTCTCAGGACTGGACCAGTCATCAGATTGAGCATGAATTATCTGCACTGTATGACTGTGCTCATGGTGCAGGACTTGCGGTAACAATGCCTGCGGTATTTACTTACAATATGAATCATGATGTGATGCGTTTTTCTCAGATTGCTGTGCGGGTATGGGGATGTCAGATGGATTTCGCTCACCCGGAAGTAACGGCAAAGGAAGGAATCAAGGCGTTACAGAATTTCCTGTGTTCCATTGGAATGCCAAAGAATTTCGAGGAACTTGGTGCAAAGGAAGAAGATATTGAAAAATTGGCATATACCTGTTGTTACGGAAAAGGAAATGAAGGGGGACGTATTGGCGGATTTGTTCCATTGGAACAAAAGGATGTAGAAGAAATTTATCGCTTGATGCTTTGAAGAATTTTTAAATTGAAGAAAAAGAAGAAAATTATGATGATTATTAGAAATCGTAGCAGCTGGGAGATTACATCCATTCTGCTTGATTTTTTACGACGGATATAATAAAATGTAGAAAAATTAAAAGGGGGTAAATGGGGTATGAAAACAAATATTGGGACAGGATAAACAGCCTTTTTTGTAATATCGATATTTCGAAAAATATATACAATTAGGCTGTTTTTATTTAGTAAGGTGAAAATACGAAAGGAAAGAGATTAAAATGGGAATGTTAAAAAAAGGACAGGCAGTGATATTAACTGCTGCAATGGTGTTTACATCAATGCCGGTTCAGGCAGAAACTTCGGATACAATGGTGTTCGGTGATTTTAAAATCACCACAGACGGCGGAGCTTATGATGTGCAAGATAAGAAAATTGTCATTGAAGATGACGGTACTTACACCATTGAAATGAAGGATGGAGTAGAACAGACGGACGACAGTATTTTTGTTGTGGATGGGACAAAGGCAACCCTTATTTTAAAGAATTTAGATATTAATACAGATGATGAGGCAGGAATTTTTATATATGATTCTGAGGTGGAGTTGGTATTTCCAAAAAATACGGAAACGACCGTGAAAAGTGAGTCCAATGCAGCAATCTATGTTGCGTCTAACGCCAAACTGACGATTTCCGGAGAAGGTACGGTGAATGCTGAGGTTGGAGTTGCTAATGTGAATGCAGGAATTGGCTCAAGCTTGAAATATCGTGATGATGTTGCTGGAGAAATTGTAATTAATGGAGCTACTGTAAATGCAAAGGCTTCATTCGGAGCGGCAATTGGTGGATGTGCTGATGGAAACGGCGGAAAACTTACTGTCAATAAGGGAACAGTAAATGTTTCTTCTGATTTTGGAACAGGAATTGGAGCCGGAATCGGTGAACAAAATGAAAAAACCGGAAGTGGCGGGACAATTACCATTAATGGTGGTGTCGTAAATGTGGAATGTGAGAATTCCACAGGAATCGGCGGCGGCTGGTCTGAAAATACTGATGGAGGCGATGGTGCAGATTTAACTGTAAATGGTGGTGAACTGAAGGTTCAGGTTAAGGGAACTGCAACAGCAATCGGTGGTGGTTGGTCTTCCGGTGGAAAAGGTGGAAATGGTGGAACCTTTACATTGAATGATGGAACTGTAACCGTAACATCTGTTGTGGGACCTGCAATTGGCGGTGGTGTTTCCTTGTCTCATGGCGGAGACGGATGTGACATTACTGTAAATGGTGGAACATTGAATGCTTCTACAGTATCAGGCTATACCGCAATTGGAGGAGGCCTGGCAGATAGTAAATCAGGAGGAACTGAGATTGGCGGTGACGGAGGAAGTCTTAAAATCACCGGTGGAACAGTAATGGTGAAAAACGGTGGCGATATTGAGAATTGTGGAGTCATCGGTGGTGGTTATGCAAAGCAAAGAGGAAAGAATACCGTTCTTACGATTCAGCCGAAAGCAGGAATGCAGATTGATGCAGAATACGATTATGAATCGTATTCACCGAATCCAGTTGAAGGTTCTCCGTTTACTTCAGGAAGCCATACGATAGAACCACTTCAAGATAGATATTCCTTCAGGGCAACAACAAGTGAAAAAGCACCGGTTGAAAACAGTGATGTAAAAGTTGAAGGTTATCAGATAAGTGCAACCTATGGTGGCGCAAGAACGATTAGTTCGGTACCAAAGACAGTGGATGGAAAGCAGGTTGTAGGTAGAGGAATCATCTACGCAATTGCAACAGTTCGTGGTAAGGATACAGGTGTAAAGGATTCCGATATGAAGGTTCATACAAAACATCCGTATGCGAGAGACTATAATATGTCTGAAGGCCCAACATTAACATTGACCGGTTCAGATCCGAACAAGACTTATTTTGGTACAACAATGTTGTTTGCAAATGGCGGTTCTAAAATAGAGTTTGAAGCAACGTACAAGACAAGAGCTTATGCTATTTTAGAAGATGGTTCGATTGCTTATAGTGATATTACAAATTATTCGATTTACAGAATCAGTCATTCGCTGTATCAGAACCAGAAGATGAGCCATAAAGAATGGCATATTTACCTTTACGAAAAAATCTTAAAGGTAGTTAATCCGGATTATGAGGAAGTGGATTATGATTGGAATAAAGAAATCATCAGCTTCTAAGAAAATGGATTAGAAATCTATGAACAGACCTGCATGCAGGTCTGTTTTTTTGTGCTTGCACCCAAATGAGCAATTTTGCGTTTTAAGGTGCAGTAAATTCAGCCAAGAGCATGTGAAGATGCACCCAAATGAGCAATTTTACATTTTAAGGCGCAGTAAATTCAGCCAAAAGCATGTGAAGATGCACCCAAATGAGCAGTTTTGCCCTGTGGGGTGAAATTTCCTTAGACCAGAGGTACTCAAAAATTATTCATTTGTATATTTTAATGTTTTCCAGAAAGACAATCAATGATATAATGAAAAACAAGAAGCGATTGTGTAAAGAAAGAGATGGAAACATCTGATAAAGGAGGAATAAATATGGCTTGTTTTTTAGTGCCAACCACGGAAGCAGTGATTGCAGGAGTGAGTGCAAAAAGAGCAAAAAAGAGTGAAGGAAAGCATGTAACAAAGGAAGGAAGAATTCCTTTTTCTGTGAAGCTTGGATGGTTATTCAGAATGTCTGCGTTAGGATCAGCATTATTGATGTTTGAACATGTATGGCATGGAGAAGTAGTTCCGTTCTTCCCATTTTTAACAAATGCTGCGAATCCTGAATCCAGAGCAGAAATGTTTCATGAAATGGCTACCACAGGAGTATTGATGGCAGGGTTAATTACATTGGTATGGATTGGAATGTTGACAGTAGTTCATTTTATTGAAACATCAGAAGAAAGTAAAGTAACAGATTAGATTGGGGAAATAACATGACTTTATTAATATCAACAATTGCAGCATGCGTTAGCACGATTGTGTGGTACGTGAAAGCACCGCAGAGCAAAACATATAAAGTTGGATTATTATGTTTAATGTATTGGGGCGCATCTATTATGTGGTTGGGAGATGCCATTGTGGAATACCTGGAAATTGGTGCAGAATACTTTTCACCGGCACCGAAGGATATGCTGAATGACAGTTTCTTAGGTCTATCCGTAGTGACTTTGGGAATCATCATTTGGTTGATTGTTTTATTGGCAAAAGATCCCAAAGGTGTAATCCGTGAAATGATAAAAAATTAGCTTGCTCCTTTACTGGAAATTGACTGGAGCAAAGAAAAGGTAAAGGCTGAAATTGATTTGATTTCAGCCTTTCTGTGTATGAAAGGAAAATATGAAGACAGAGGATATTTTGGAAAAATTTAAAAAAGATGAAATCTCAAAGGAGGAGGCATTGAGATTTTTCGCAAGACAGCCGTTCGATGATTTGGGATTTGCGAAAACAGATACTCATCGGGAAACCCGGCAGGGGGCTTATGAAGTTGTTTTTTGTCAGGGAAAGGAAGATGATTTCCTGGTGAAAATCTATCAGAGACTCTTGGAAGAAAATGGAGAAGTTTTTGGGACCAGAGCGAGTACACATCAGTACGAACTAGTAAAGAAATATATTCCGGAGATAACTTATGATTCAGTTTCAAGGATTTTAAAATATGAAAAGGAAGGAAAAGAACGTATTGGAAATGTTGCAGTGGTAACAGCCGGAACAGCTGATATTGCAGTAGCAGAAGAAGCAGCACAAACAGCGGAGCATTTTGGTTGCAATGTCAAAAGAATTTATGACGTTGGTGTGAGTGGAATTCATAGACTATTGGCTCATGTGGATGAAATCAATGAGGCAAACTGTGTCATTGCCATTGCAGGAATGGAAGGCGCTTTAGCAAGCGTTGTGGCAGGCTTGGTTAAGAATCCGGTTATTGCAGTACCGACTTCTGTAGGCTATGGAGCTTCTTTTGAAGGGCTGTCAGCGTTGCTTACAATGATTAATTCCTGCGCTAATGGGATTACCGTTGTAAACATTGATAATGGATACGGAGCTGCCTACAGTGCTGCGCAGATAAATCGATTAGCGGAGAAAAAATAATGGAGAAAGAATTAGAAAAAAAATATGAAAAGTTAGTAGAAATTTTAGAGGAAATGGAATCGGCAGTGGTAGCATTTTCCGCCGGAGTTGATTCGACCTTTCTGTTGCATGTGGCTCATAAGGTAATGAAAGAACATGTATTAGCGGTTACGGTGATTACCGATTCTTTTCCACAAAGAGAATTAGAAGAAGCAAATGTATTTTTGAAGAATGACCACATTCCGGCAGAGATGATTCGAATGAATCAGTTAGAAATTGATGGGTTTCAGGAAAATACAGAGCAGCGTTGTTATTTTTGCAAGAAAGCTATTTTTGGACAAATCAGGAATCTGGCAGAACATAGAAAGAAGGCTTATGTGTTGGATGGCTCCAATGTAGATGATGATGGAGATTATCGTCCGGGGATGAAGGCATTGAAAGAGTTGGGAATCAGAAGTCCACTGAAGGAAGCAGGAATGACTAAAAATGATATTCGCAGACTGTCTGAAATTATGGGATTAAAAACATGGGATAAACCTGCATATGCCTGTCTGGCTACTAGAATTAAGAGTGGACAAAAAATCACTTTGGAGAAACTGAAAAGGATTGAGCTGGCCGAACAATATCTGATAGATCGGGGATTCCGTCAAGTTCGGGTAAGACTATATGAAAACGAAACGAAAATTGAAGTGGAAACTAAAGACATTCCGAGACTGAAGTCTATGGAAAAAGAAATTGTTTCTCAATTAGAGTCTTTGGAATTGCAGCGGGTATCTATTGATCCGGAAGGATATGTAATGGGAAAAATGAATGGAGGAAAGCATGAGTAATAAATTATATTTGGAGTGTAATGCAGGAATTAGCGGAGATATGATGGTGGCTGCACTAATCGATTTAGGTGCGGATAAAGAGAAACTTCTTTCTGTTTTGGATACAGTACCGGTGGATGGTTTTTCGATAAAGTTTTCCAGAGTAATGAAGGCAGGGATTGACTGCCAGGATTTTGATGTGGTATTGGAAGAAGAAAACCATGATCACGATATGGAGTATCTTCATGGAAAGGAAATACTTTCCCACTATGACCATCATCATGACCATGAACAACATCATGACCATGAACAACATCACGACCATGAACACCCTCACGACCATGACCATCATCATGATCATTCTCATAGTCATGTACATCGAAATCTGAAAGACATTGTTTCTATTATAGAAGGAACGGAAATGACGCAGAAGGCAAAGGAGACGGCGAAGAAGATTTTTACTATTGTGGCAGAAGCAGAAGCCAAGGCTCATGATAAGCCGATTGATGAAGTTCATTTTCATGAAGTAGGGGCGGTGGATTCCATTGTGGATATTATTTCCGTTGCGGTTTGTCTGGACGATTTGGGAATCGAGCAGGTAATTGTTCCGTTCCTGGCGGAAGGAAAAGGCACGGTGCGTTGCGCACATGGAGTATTGCCGATTCCGGTTCCGGCAGTAGCTCAGATTGTCAGCAACTACGGAATCTCATTGCAGATGCTTCCGTACCAGGGAGAATTTGTGACGCCGACCGGTGCGGCAATTGTGGCGGCCATTTGTACAGAAGACCAATTGCCAAAGCAGATGAAAATTCAGAAGGTAGGAATGGGTGCAGGAAAGCGAACCTATGAACTGGCAAGTATTCTGCGAGCAATGTTGATTGAAGAAAGCACAGGAACTGAAGAAGATGTGATTTACAAGCTGGAATCCAACATTGATGATTGTTCCGGAGAAACATTGGGATACACTATGGAAAGATTATTTGAAGCAGGTGCCAGAGATGTTCATTATCATCCGGTATTTATGAAAAAAAACAGACCGGGATGGCAGATCAATGTAATCTGCAAGGAAGCAGAGGTAGAAGCACTGGAAGAGATTATTTTCAGGGAAACTACGACTATTGGAATTCGCAGAATGAAACTGGAACGAAGTATTTTACAGCGGGAAATTCAGGAGGTGGAAACGCCTTATGGAAAGGTTCTGGTGAAGGTCTGTGAGCTCAATGGAGAGAAGCAAATTTATCCGGAATATGAAAGCGTTGCTCAATTAGCAAAAACGCACAAAATTTCATATATGGATATGTATGACATTGCCAAAAGCGCATTTAAAATGTAAAATAAAGAGGTGGAAAAACTTAAGAAAGTTTAGTAATGGGGCGTTTCTATTGACACTTAGATGAAAAAGGCGTACAATCCCGAAATGTTGTGTTTACAGCTTGGAGGTTGATTTAATTAGAATAAAGGAGAGATACCATGGAGAGAATAAACATTCCAGAAATATTTGGATCATGTGTTTTTAATGACAAAGTAATGCGAGCAAGACTTTCCGATGATGTATATGCATCATTGAAAAAGACAATTGATGAAAATGTTAAATTAGATGAAAATGTTGCAGATATTGTTGCGGAAGAAATGAAAAAATGGGCATTAGAAAACGGTGCTACTCATTTCACACATTGGTTCCAGCCATTGACAGGAGTAACAGCGGAGAAGCATGATAGTTTTATTACTCCAGCACCGGATGGTGGCGTATTGTTGGAATTTTCTGGGAAGGAATTAATTAAGGGAGAACCAGATGCATCATCTTTTCCCTCCGGAGGATTAAGAGCCACATTTGAGGCAAGAGGATATACTGCATGGGATCCAACCTCTTATGCGTTTATTAAAGATCATACATTATGTATTCCAACAGCTTTTTGTTCTTATTCAGGAGAAGCATTGGACAAGAAGACACCACTTCTTCGTTCTATGCAGGCTATTAACAGAGAAGCAAAAAGAGTATTGAAATTATTTGGAAATGAAGATGTTAAATATATAAAGACAAGTGTTGGACCGGAACAGGAATACTTTTTGGTAGATCAGGAAGTATATGATAAGAGACCGGACTTGGTTTATACCGGAAGAACTCTTTTTGGTGCAATGCCTCCAAAGGGACAGGAATTAGATGACCATTATTTTGGTGTTATTAAGCCGCGTGTGGCAGAATATATGGCAGACTTGAATGAAGAATTATGGAAGCTTGGAATCCTTGCAAAGACCGAGCATAATGAAGTTGCACCTGCTCAGCACGAATTGGCTCCGATTTATTCTACAACGAATGTTGCTACAGATTCAAATCAGCTGACAATGGAAATTATGAAGAAAGTTGCAAGACGTCACGGAATGGTTTGCTTACTTCACGAAAAGCCATTCGCTGGTGTAAATGGTTCCGGAAAGCATAATAACTGGTCTATCGGAACAGATACAGGTGTGAATTTACTTTCACCGGGAAAGACACCTTATGAAAATGCACAGTTCTTACTATTCCTATGCGCTGTGATTCAAGCTGTGGATGATTATCAAGATTTGTTGAGACTTTCCGTTGCTACCGCAGGAAACGATCACAGATTAGGTGCAGATGAGGCACCACCTGCAATCATTTCCGTATTCCTTGGAGATGAATTGACAGAAATTTTAGAAGCAATTAAAAATGATACACCTTATCAGGGAACTGAAGAAGAAAAAATGAAACTTGGTGTACATGCATTGCCAAGATTTGCAAAGGATACTACAGACCGTAACAGAACTTCACCGTTTGCATTTACCGGAAACAAATTTGAATTCCGTTCACTTGGTTCGGCAAACAGTATTGCATGTAGTAACATTATGTTGAATGCAGCAGTTGCAGAAAGTCTTCATCAGTATGCCAATGAATTGGAAAAAGCAGAAAACTTTGAAGAAGCACTTCATGATTTAATTAAGAGAGTGATTACAGAACATGAACGTATTCTTTTCGACGGAAACGGTTATGGAGAAGAATGGATTAAAGAAGCAGAAAGAAGAGGTCTTTCAAACTTAAAGACTACTGCGGATGCAATGCCACGTCTGTTAGACAAAAAGAATATGGATATGTTGATTAAGCATAAAGTCTTTACGGAAACAGAATTACATTCCCGTTGCGAAATTATGCTGGAAAACTATGTTAAGACAGTTAATATTGAGGGCTTAACAATGGTAGATATGGTTCGCAAGAATTATCTTCCTGCAATGGAAAGATATTTGTTCAGATTGGCACAGACTACTTCTCTTATGAGAAAAGTTAGTGACAAAGTAAAATGCAATTATGAAGTATCTACAATGGAAAGAATGTCTGAGCTGACAGATGCAATTTTGGAAGCCGTGAAAGCGTTAGAAGATGCTTTAGGAAAGCTCAAAACATTGGACAACATATTCGAATCTTCAGAATTTGTCAGAGATGAAATGCTTCCTAAAATGGAAAATCTTAGAAAGTATGTGGATGAAGCGGAAATGCTTACATCTCAGAGAGATTGGCCATTCCCAAGTTATGGACAAATTCTCTTTAGCGTGAAATAAATACGAATGAAAATAACAGTCTCAGAGAGAATCTATTGAATTTTCTTTGAGACTGTTATATGATTATTGGTACGACAGTTCGCTTGCACCATCCTGTCGCTAAAAAAAACTAGGGCTACAAAAACAACACGATTAGTGCGTTTATTTGTCCTGCGGTGCGTCCGCAGGACTTTTTTGTTTCATAGGAAAGTTCTTTGAACTTCCCTATGAAATAAAAATGCTCCGCAAGGATGCGCAGCTCGCGGAGATGTATTTATGCTGATGCATCCGCTCGCGCGCGAAGTGTCGCAAGCGACACTTTGTTCTATACACGACGAGGAAAATGCAGAAAGCTTGCTTTCGTGCATTTGACGACCGTGAGACAATCCCGAAATAAGCATAGCGGTTTCGGGAATTTGTATAAAGAGGTGAAAAGATGTATTTTTTGAGAACAAAGGCAAGTTTTGATGCTGCACATTTTCTGAAGGATTACGAGGGAAAATGTAAAAATATTCATGGACATCGATGGAAGGTAATTGTAGAAATTGCAAAGGAAACATTGGAAACAGAAGGACCAAAGCGAGGAATGGTTTTGGATTTTGGTGATTTAAAAGCAGTATTGAAGGAACTGTGTAATGAACTGGATCACAGTTTGATTTATGAAAGCGGTTCCCTGAAAAAGACTACGGTTCAGGCATTACAGGAGGAAGACTTTCGGATGATAGAAGTTCCTTTTATTCCAACTGCAGAAAATTTTGCAAAATACTTTTTTGACCAGATGAAAGAGCGGCAGGTTCCGGTACACCGGGTAGAAGTGTACGAAACACCAAATAACTTTGCTGCTTATGAGGAATAGAGATGAGAGTTGTTGAGAAATTTGTCAGTATCAATGGGGAAAGCACCCGCGCTGGAGAATTAGCGGTATTCATCCGTTTCCAAGGATGTAATCTGGATTGCTCTTACTGTGATACAAAGTGGGCGAATGAAAAGAATTGCCCTTACGAGGAAATGAGTCCGGAAGCGATTGTAGAGTACATCAAGGAAACCGGAGTAAAGAATGTGACGTTAACCGGTGGAGAACCGTTATTGCAACCGGACATTGCTTTACTGGTAGATCTTATTTTAGAAGAAGGTCTTCGGGTGGAAATTGAAACCAACGGAAGTGTGGATCTATCCACATTTTCTTTTCGGAAGAAACCTGTTTTTACCATGGACTATAAAGCACCGTCCAGTGGCTGTATGGATGCAATGCTGGTTTCGAATTTTGATTGCCTGAACCGGGAGGATACGGTTAAATTTGTTGTGGGAAGCATTGCTGATCTGGAACAGGTCAGAGCAATCATAAAGGCGCATCAATTAACAACAAGATGTCATGTATATTTCAGTCCGGTATTTGGATCCATTGAACCGGAGGAAATTGTCCAATATATGATAGAACATCAATTGAACGATGTTCGTTTGCAAATTCAAATGCATAAAGTAATCTGGGATCCTGAACAGAGAGGAGTTTAAAAATGATAGATAAAAAAGCGATTGAAGAACATATTCGAGGAATTCTCATTGCGTTAGGGGATGACCCGGAGCGTGAAGGGTTAAAAGATACACCAAACCGCGTAGCCAGAATGTATGAGGAAGTTTTTGCAGGAATGAATTATACCAATCACGAAATTGCAGAAATGTTCAACCGAACTTTTGAAGAAGGCGTGGATCAGGTGGATAATTCCAAGGTAGTTGTGATGAAGGATATTGATTTATTCTCCTACTGCGAACATCATATGGCGCTGATGTATGATATGAAGGCTACCGTGGCTTATGTGCCAAAGGGAAAGGTTGTTGGATTATCCAAAATTGCCAGAGTGGTGGATATGGTTGGAAGACGTCTCCAGCTTCAGGAAAAAATCGGTCAGGATATAGCCGATATCATTACGGAAATTACCGGAAGCGAAGATGTGGCGGTGACTATTGAAGGATGTCACAGCTGTGTTTCTGCCCGTGGAATCAAAAAGAACAACACAAAGACATTTACTGCAGAACTTCGGGGACAGTTTAAAACCGATCCGTCGATGCAGTTATATTTGAAATAGGAGGCAGGCATGAAAGCATTGGTATTATCCAGTGGCGGAATTGATTCAACCACTGCACTGGGATTAGCAATTAAAAAATATGGAAAAGAAAATGTAATTGCCCTGTCTATTTCCTATGGTCAAAAACATGAAAAGGAAATTCAGGCTTCCATTGCTGTGGCGGATTACTATGGCGTGGAACATTTATTTTTGGATCTGGCAAAGATTTTTCAATACAGTAACTGTTCTTTGTTGCAGCAGTCTACGGAAGAAATTCCGGAGGAATCTTATGCAAAACAGATTGAGAAGACCGGAGGTGAAAAGCCGGTCAGCACATATGTGCCGTTTCGAAATGGCTTGTTCCTTTCTTCGGCTGCAAGCATTGCCCTAAGTAAGGATTGTGAAGTGATTTATTACGGTGCCCATGCAGATGATGCTGCAGGATTTGCATATCCGGATTGCTCGGAAGTTTTCAATCATGCAATGAATGAAGCAATCTGGGAAGGGTCTGGTCATCAGTTAAAGATTGAGGCACCTTTTGTAAAAATGACCAAGGCAGAGGTTATCAAGATGGGATTGGAACTGGGAGTTCCATATGACCTGACCTGGTCCTGCTATGAAGGTGGCGAAAGGCCTTGTGGAAAATGTGCGACTTGTATTGACCGACAGGCAGCCTTTGAGGCCAATGGAATGACAGACCCTGCAATCAAAGAATAAAGGAGAAGCATTATGAATAGAGAAAATGAAGGATTAACAAAATTAGGAAGTCAGGGAACTACATACGAATCAGAGTACAATCCATCCGTACTGGAAACCTTTGACAATAAACATCCGGACAACGATTATTTTGTAAAATTTAATTGCCCGGAATTTACCAGTCTTTGTCCGATTACCGGACAGCCGGATTTTGCAACCATTACCATTTCTTATGTTCCACAGCAGAAAATGGTAGAAAGTAAATCGTTGAAATTGTATTTATTCTCCTTCAGAAATCATGGAGACTTCCATGAGGATGTTGTGAATGTGATTATGAAGGATTTAATCAAAGTGATGGATCCGAAATACATTGAGGTTTGGGGAAAATTCCTGCCAAGAGGCGGTATTTCCATTGACCCATATTGCAACTACGGAAAGCCTGGAACAAAGTGGGAACAGGTTGCCTGGGATCGAATGGCAAATCACGATTTATATCCGGAAGTAGTAAATAATCGATAAGAGAGGGAAAGGACATGAAATTTTTATTTACGTTATTGATTTTTGTGCCGGTTAGCTGGATTGCCAAGGCCATGGGAGCCGGCGGAACGGCAATATTTATTATGAGTGCTTTAAGTATTGTAGGTTTAGCAGCAGTGATGGGAAAAGCAACAGAAGATGCAGCCTACTACCTGGGAGAAAAGGTAGGGGGCTTTTTAAATGCTACCTTTGGAAATGCAGCAGAACTTTTGATTAATATTTTTGCATTGAAAGCAGGGCTTTTAGATGTGGTTAAGTCGTCAATTATCGGTTCCATTATCGGAAACATCCTTTTAGTTTTGGGATTAAGTCTTTTGTGTGGTGGATTAAAGCATAAGGTACAAAAGTTTGACATTAAGGCCGTAGAACTTCATTCCAGTATGATGTTTTTTGCCGTAATCGGAATGAGTATTCCGGCGGTATTTGTACATACCATGGCGAATGATGGAACGAAGGTCGAAGAATTAAGTCTGGTAATTGCAGCGTTAATGTTCTTGCTGTATTTCCTCCAAATTATCTTTACTTTTGTAACTCACAAGGATGTATTTGCAGAAGGAGAGGCAGAGCCGGCAGAAAAACCGGACTGGTCATTGAAAACTGCAATTATTATTTTATTGGCTGTGACAGCAGGTTTGGGAGTTCAATCAGAAATCTTTACAAGTTCTGTAGAAGGTATGACGCAGTCTCTGGGACTTAGCGAAATGTTCGTTGGTTTGATTCTCATTCCGATTATTGGTAATGCAGCAGAACACAGTACTGCCGTAGTTATGGCAATGAAAAACAAGATGAATGTTGCCATTGAAGTCAGCGTAGGAAGTACCTTGCAGGTAATCCTGTTTGTAATGCCGGTGCTGGTATTTGTCAGCTGCATCTGGACACCGATGAATCTGATTTTTACACCGTTCGAATTGGTTGTGCTGGTTTGTTCCGCACTCATTACCAATCGAATTATTGAAGACGGTCGCTCCAACTGGATTGAAGGAGCACAGCTTCTGGGAATCTATGCAATCATTGCAATCGCATTTTTTATTTGCTAGAAAATGAAATGCATCATGTATTCCATTTTCGTAGTTGACCAGCACCGAAGGAGCGTGCTTTGCAAAGCAAAGTTTTGAAACGGTTATCCTTTACCGTTTCAAAAGTCGTAAGAAGAAATAATTTGACATCTTGTCTGGAAAATTTTAAGATAAAGGTTATGGTATATATAGAAGGAGCTATTAATTATGGATAATAAAAGAATCAGACCGGACGAAAGACCGGTGTTTCCGAAAAGAGCAGTAATTACAGGCGGAATGCCTTATGGGAATAAAACACTTCATTTTGGACATGTAGGCGGAATGTTTGTTCATGCAGACACTTTTGCCAGATTTATGAGAGACCGAATCGGAAAGGACAATGTTATTTTTGTATCAGGAACCGACTGTTACGGTTCTCCGATTGTAGAAGCCTACAGAAAACTTGTTGAATCCGGTTTTGAAGGAACCATTGAAGAATATGTAATGGGGAATCATGAGAAGCAGAAAAAGACTTTGGATGATTACGGAATCAGCTTAAATCTTTTTGGTTCTTCTGCATTTGGCAAAACAGGAAAAATGCATGAGAAAGTATCTGCAGAACTGTTTGAAATTTTATATGAGAACGGTTATTTACAGAAGATGTCTACACCGCAGTTTTTTGATCCGGTAAAGAAGATTTTCATTAACGGACGTCAGGTAATAGGAAAGTGTCCGATTGAAGGATGTTGTTCAGAAAAAGCATATGCGGATGAATGTGATTTAGGACATCAGTATTCTCCGTCAGAATTGATTGATCCGGTAAGTACATTGTCCGGAGAAAAGCCGGAAATCAAGCCGGTTACCAACTGGTATTTCTCTTTGGATAAGTGTATGAATCCTTTGATTGACCGAATGAATTACTTAAAGCGTGAAACTAATACACGTAAATATGAAATTAAGGCAATGGAAGAATTCCTGAAAGCTCCTTGTATGTACGTGCAGAAGAAGCAGATGGAAGATATTGATGCAGTAGAAGCTGCTTTTCCAAAGCATGAAACAATTAATGAAGAAAAGAAACCATCTGTGACGTTCATTTTTGAAAATCTGGATGACAGAGATAAAGCAAGAGAAGTTTTGGATGGAATGGGAATTCACTATCGTACAGGAAAGACATTAGTACCGTTCAGACTTTCAGGAAACATTGACTGGGGTGTTCCTGTTCCTGATAAGGATGACGTGGAAGGCTTGACCTTCTGGGTGTGGCCGGAATCTCTTTGGGCACCAATTTCCTTCACACGTTCCTACCTGAAAGAACAGGGAAGGGATGAAGAAGAATGGAAAGACTGGTGGATTAACGAAGATGCTTGTGTTTACCAGTTTATTGGTCAGGATAATATTTACTTCTACGGTCTTGCGGAAATGGCAATGTTTGCAGCAACCCATGTAAAGGCTGACGAAGAAATGGATATGGTACATACAGTGCTTCCGCATATTGTGGCAAACAACCATATCTTGTTCATGGATAAGAAAGCAAGTTCTTCTTCAGAATTAAAGCCTCCAATGGCAGATGAACTGTTGGCATATTACTCACCAGATCAGCTTAGAATGCATTTCTTAAGCTTAGGTCTTTCTTCTAAGAGTGTAGGATTCAAACCTCAGGTTTACTTGCCGGAAGAAGAAAGAGAAGGAGTAGATCCTGTATTAAAAGAAGGAAATCTTTTAACCAACGTATATAATCGTCTGATTCGTTCCTGCTTCTATTCCGCTCAGCAGTATTTTGACGGAAAGATTCCACAGGGTGAAGTCAGCGAAAAGATTTTGAACATTTGTAAGGATGCTATTTTAGAATACGAAAGACATATGTACAACCACGAATTCCATCGTGTTACTTACGTATTGGATAGCTTAATCCGTGATATTAATAAACATTGGGCAAACAATGTCCGTATGGCAGATAAGAATGATGACAATGAATTAAGAAAGCAGATTTTAATTGACTGCTTCTATGGAGTAAGAGTCATTGCAGCATTGGTTCATCCAATTGCACCAAAGGGCTGTGAAATGGTTCAGGAATATCTGAATGTTGGAGATAAGTTCTTTGATTGGAATTATATTTTTGATGATGTTCTTTCCATGGTGGATGACAAAGAAAACCATCAGTTAAAATTCTTAGAGCCAAAGGTAGACTTCTTTGCGAAGCCTGCATGCCAGTTCGAACAGAAATAATAAGAGGGGGCTTTGAAGCCCCCTTAAATCATATCCGGCGTATTTTTTAAATACATCTTTTCTTTTGGTAACACCGAGTAGGCAATTTTTGCCATTTGCTCCGGTGTTTCTTTTTTACCACTATTAATCCAGTTCTCAACCACTGCAATACAACCGAAAACAATATAAAATCGGTAGTATCTGTAATTTGCCGATTGGTCCGGTCTGAATTTCTGCCCCCAGCGAAGCATATAGTTATTATGAATAAAATAACCGATTCGCTCATAGCCGGTTCCCTGGCCAGAGTCAAAGGCAAGAATTTCTGCACGAATATTTTCATCCGACAAATATTCGAATAAGCGGAAGAAAAACACATAGGAATCTCCTCCGGTGGTTTCGTTGATAATTTGTTGGATGGAATTTAAAATTCGGTTTTGCATAATTTCGATGACCTCATATGGATCCCGGAAATGTTGGTAAAAAGTTGCCCGGGTAATATCTGCTTCTTCAGCCAATTCCCGGATACTGATTTTATGTATACTTTTCTTTTGTAAAAGACGAATTAATGCCAATTCCACTTGCCGTTTTGTGCGTTGAATACGGCGATCTTCATTTTTTGCTTCCATACTGTCCTCCTATCTAGTCTTATGAAAAAATCCATGTGGTTTTTATACAGTGTGTATTATAACAAAAAAGTCGGAAAAGGAAAAAGGGAAAAAAGGAAATTATACAGAATTAAAAAAAGTTGTTTAATAAAAGAAAAAGTAATTATACAGGTGAAATGAAAGTGTTAATTAACAAACAAAAACCACGGATTTGTATGCTAATAAACAACTTTTTTCCGGGATGTAAAACATCGTCAGATTCTATTGACGGTGCTTTTTTTTGTCCGTATATTAAGGAGCGTCTGCAGATTTTCTTAGCAAAATGACATAGAAAACGAGGAAACAGAATGTTTGGAAAAATAAAAGGATTAGGAAGTTATATTCCGGAAAAAAGAATAACCAATGAGGAACTGTCAAAGTACGTGGACTCCGATGATGAATGGATCAGGGAGCGGACGGGAATCAGAGCCAGACATGTAATGGAAAAGGAAACAACTGCTGATATGGCAGTGAAAGCTGCAGCCCGGGCATTAAACAATGCGGCAATGAAGGGAGAAGAAATGGACCTGATTATTGTATCCTCCGTTTCTTCCAATCTGATATTACCGAATACAGCCTGTTATGTGCAAAAAGAAATCGGTGC
>JAILRZ010000002.1 GCA_024697845.1 Eubacterium sp.
AGAAATATTGTTAGAAGAAGGTATCTTAAAGCCATTGACTGCTAAACAGAAAAAGGCTGTTTTCTCGGTAGTTATGATTAGAGAATGAGCAACCTGGGAAATAAATATGTAGCAATTTTCTCGCACTTGTTCTATACTAAAGGTGTCGTCAAAGTGTCGTCAAATTTTTCGGAAACTAAAAATAGTGACGATATAAGATATAGAAAAAGCCTATAAACAGGCGGTTTGATAAGTAGAAAATTAAGATAAAAAGTCAATAAGCTCCGTGAAGGTGGTAGAACAGTAGGTTCTGGTAAGGTTGCTACAATTATTGAATAATCCTAGATTGTTTAATATCATATAGTAATTATTCATCCGCACTGGTGTCCGGTGCGGATGTTTTTTACACATTTTAAATGCAACGTAATGTATGAGATTTGTTATTCGAAAGTTGTGAGATTGATGGGGGACTACCTAAAGTCATGGTTTTGCTTTAGTAGGTGGAGAAAATTGTGGTATTGTGTGAGGCAAATCCACCTAAAATTGCGCTTTGGACGTGATAGGTGGAGAGAATTAGGTTGATTTACAGAAGGATTCCACCTAATAGTTGAGAAATGCCATTTTAGGTGGATGTTAGAGCTGGAAATTCGGGGACAAATCCACCTATCAGGGAAAAATTGGGATTATAGGTGGATAAAGTTGCTTGAAAGCGTCGGATGAATCCACCTAGTAGAGGAAAAATTGGATTCTAGGTGGAGAACTCATGAAAAATCTGAAGAAAGAATCCACCTAGAACAGAGGAATTGCAAATATAGGTGGAATGCAACAGTAAAATGTAGAAAAACAATTCACACCATAGAAGATTTGGGGCGTTTTAGGTGGATATAGGAAGGAAGGCATATTGAGAAGCGACACACCAAAATGGTTAAGCAGCAAATTAGGTGAAAGTGAAAGGAAGAGGGGGATTCAGTGAATCAATTAGAAAGAGATTTTATAGAAGAGAAGTTTAAAACTGAAGAATTGTTACATAAGATAAATAGGGAATTGAATCATGTTAAACCAGATGATGCAAAAGTTAAAGTGTCATTGAAGGGAAACGCACTTCAGATGTACATAAAGGAAACAAAGGAAGATGGTTTGTTTGGACGATATTTGCCTCAGTCGGAAAAAGAAAGGGCTAGAAATATTGTAAAAGGAGAATATTACGGAAATCTTAAGAAGGTCTTGGAGGATAGAGTAAATTTCTTTGAGAAAGGAGCAAGATATTTAAGTGAAAAACAAATATCTGAAGTCTATAGGAACCTTGGAAAGGGAAAGCAAAGGCTCGTAGAGCCGGTTGTGCTATCTGATGAACAGTATCGAGCATTGTGGGAACAATGTGAGTATGTCGGAAAAGGCTTTGATGAAAATGCCACAGAAATTTATACCGAACGGGGAGAGCGTGTTCGGTCAAAGTCCGAAAAGATTATTGCAGATAAGTTATATAGAGAAAATATTGCGTATCGGTATGAGTATCCGTTAAAACTTTCCAACGGTGTGGTGGTGTATCCGGATTTTACGATTTTGGATGAAATCCGAAGAAGAAACATTATCTTTGAGCATTTTGGAATGATGGATAATGCGGAGTATTCAAATAATACTATTTCAAAAATGCAGATGTATGCGAGAGAAGGCTATGTGTTGGGAGATAATTTGTTTGTGACCATGGAAACGTCCACAAGACCTTTGGATAGCAGGATGTTGGATGAGATAGTGGAGTTGATAAAGGGGGAGCGGAATGTGGAATAGATAGTGTAAGTTTGATATAATTAGAACAATAGAATTAGTGAAAATCAAAAGAGGAGAGCGTTATGCTAATTTACAACGGAACAAAAGAGAATTTTATGTATGATACAGAAAATGATCTACTGGAACAAAAACTGTATGACACGATTAAAAGGAAAATGAATAGAAGTACTGGATTAAGTGAATTGAATTCATGGAGAAATTCCTTAAGAGAGATGTATATTACGTTAAATGATTCGGGGATTCCCAGTGATTCAGGAGTTGCGATTGAATATAATATTCCTCAAACGTCAAAAAGGATTGATTTCTTAATTTCTGGATTTGGAGCAGACGATAAAGGAAATGTTGTAATCATTGAGTTAAAACAATGGGAAAAATTGTCAGCTGTTGAAGGGCAGGATAATATTGTCGAAACGTATACCGGTGGAGCAAACAGGAGAGTTGTACATCCAAGCTATCAAGCCTGGTCTTATTCTGCACTGATTCAAGATTATAACGAGTATGTTCAAGATTCTGATATCAAATTGCATCCATGTGCATATCTGCATAATTATCCTAGAACAGAACATGACCCGTTGGATGCAGAACAATACGAAGAAGCATTAACAGACGCTCCAGCCTTTACATATGGTCAAAGAGAGGCTTTAAGAAGTTTTATCAAGAAACACATTATGAAAGGAGACCAGGAAGATACACTAATAAAAATCGAGCATGGAAAAATTAAGCCATCTAAGCAATTACAGGATTCTATTGAAAGTATGCTTCGGGGCAATCAAGAATTCATTATGTTGGATGAACAAAAGGTTGTTTATGAAAATATTTTGGAGTTATCCTGCAAATGTCAAAGGGACGGGAAGAAGAGAACAATCATTGTTGAGGGGGGGCCTGGTACAGGAAAGACTGTTGTGGCAATTAATCTTTTGGCAGAACTCACGAAGAGAATGCAGTTTGTTCAGTATGTATCAAAGAATGCAGAAGTACGAAAAGTGTACGGATATAAGCTGAAAGGTTCTATGAAAAAGAAAAGTGTAGATTTGCTCTTTACAGGTTCAGGAAGTTATACATCAGCACCAATTAATTTTGTTGGAACAATATTGGCAGATGAAGCGCATCGATTGAACGAAAAATCCGGAATGTTTCAAAATATAGGGGAAAATCAGATTAAGGAGATTATTCATGCATCATTATGTAGTGTTTTCTTTATTGATGAAAGTCAGAGAGTAACAACTAGCGATATTGGTAGTGTTACAGAAATTGAAAAGTGGGCAGAAAAAGAAAAATCACAAGTGATAAAAATGGAACTGGTTTCACAGTTTCGGTGCAATGGTTCTGATGGTTATTTGGCATGGGTGGATAATACATTGCAGATCCGTGAGACCGCAAATTACGATCTAGATGAAATTGATTACGATGTTCGCATCTGTGATTCTCCATTTGAAATGCAGGAGATAGTCTTAGAAAAGAATCATATCCGAAATCGGGCAAGAATCTTAGCGGGATATTGCTGGAATTGGCCAAAAGCAACTCGTGGAAATTCATCATTTCATGATATTCAGATTGGTGACTACGGAATCAGTTGGAACTTAGATAATGGAGAGGCTTTTGCAATCAATGAAGAATCAGTTCATGAAGCAGGCTGTATTCATACATCCCAGGGATTAGAGTTTGATTATGTGGGTGTCATTATTGGGGATGATATGAGGTATGATGGCGAAAAAGTCATCACAGATTTTACCAAAAGAGCTAGAACAGATAATTCACTAAAGGGAATAAAAACTATTGCAAAAGAAAATCCAGAAAAAGCCGATGCAATTGCTGATGAAATCATCAAGAATACATATAGGACTTTAATGACTAGAGGAATGAAGGGATGTTATGTTTATTGTACCGATAAAAAACTTGCTGATTATTTGAGAAAAATGCTAAAGAAAACAACTGAGAGGTAAGGGCGTTATGCGAGAAGAAACAATTAAAGAGATTATTAAGTTTAGGGATGACAGAGATTGGAAGCAATTTCATAATCCAAAGGATTTAGCAATTTCATTATCCTTGGAAGCAGCAGAATTATTGGAAGTTTTTCAGTGGAGTGCAGAAGATGTAAAGTGTACAGAGAAAATGGATAAGATTAAGGAAGAACTTGCAGATGTTGTGAATTATTGTGTTTTAATGGCTGATGCTTGCGATTTGGATTTGGATGAAATCGTATTAGAAAAAATAAAAAGGAATAATGAGAAGTATCCGGTGAAATTGGCAAAGGGAAGAAAAGATAAGTATGATGAGTTAAAAAAATAGAGGTGGAATTTGTGAATTTGTGAAGAGGTTATATATATATATAGGAATTTGTGAAGAGAGTTTAAGTACATTTTTCAGTACACTGTATATGTTAACATCGAGATCCAAATAGAATATACAGGAGGATTTACGATGTCATTAGCAGAAAAATTATTTGAATGTTTCAAGGCAAAAGATACTTTTACGTTGCAGGAGGCCTACGGAGAAAATCAGGACAAGCCAAAGGAAACTGTCCGGGCAAGAATCTACGATAATTTAGGAATTCGATTTGAGAGGATTGCCAAAGGAGTATATAAAACAATTGATGGTGAGCAGGCTTGCATTTTACTTGAAGGTGAT
>JAILRZ010000005.1 GCA_024697845.1 Eubacterium sp.
AGCCTTTTGGCATAATCAACATCAGACCGGCAATAATAATTGTCTCGCGAACCCCCAGGCCGGAAACCGTAAAAATAACTAGAATTCCAAGCATTACGGAAACACCGTACATTCCGGCACAATACAACGCTTTGTTGATTGGAACCGGGTAAATAGAGCGCACAAGGAGATAAAATCCTGCGCCTACAATCAACCAGTTCAGGATGAAAAGTAAGACTACTTTTAACATCTGGGAATAAGTCATTGGAATTTCCAGATTATCCTTCTTGAAAATCTTTCCGATGATACGGAGTCCCCAGTTAATAATCTTTGGATGAATACAGATAAAGAAGGCAATCATCAAACCGATTACTATCAGATAACTGTAATCTCCCAGAAGCTTATTAGGGAAAAAGAACAGTGAAATCAAGAAAATAAATGCAGAACCAAGAATGGTGCATCCATTTTCAATGAAAAAGCAAACGGTTACTTTACTTAACTGTACTCCCTGCTTTTCATAGGCCGGAAGTCTTGCTGCCAGCATAAAAACCTTACCCGGAATATATTTTCCGAGAATAGAGTACAGGTAACTTACCACAGCATCTGTATATTTTACAGAACAGCCGTTGAGATAAGTAATGTAATGCCAAAGAGAGGCCAGGGTAATCATATAAATGAAGTATAAAAAAATAGATCCGATAAAGATTGGCCAGTTCATCTCAAAATGTTCTTTTTTTACATCACCAATATTTTTTATTAAAAATTTTGATAAAAAGTAAATAACTAAAATGATGAATAAGAATTTGCAAATTTTTAGAATCTTATCCTTGTTGTTTTTGATTGTATCCATATATTCTCCTAATAAATTGCTTGGACATCATAGGACATCCAAGCAATCAAAATTCCTTATTATTTTATTCGTTTTCTTTTTCAGTACCATCGTAATCAATTTTACGAACATGATACTGAACATCTTCCAAGATCTTTCTGCTGGATGCAATCACATCTGCTAATAAGGCAATGATGTAAGTCTGAACACCCATCAGGATAAAAGTACTTGCTAAAATCAAAGACTGAACGTGACCGGAACCATCTCCCATTCCTAATAAAATGAGGAAACGAATTCCTAAAGCCAAACCAAGCAAGAAAGTAATAATACCGATAATTCCGAAGAATTTTAAAGGCTTGTACATCATAAAAGCACGAATGATTGTTACCATAGAACGCTTTACGTAACCGAACATACTGCTGAATAATCTTGATTTACGAAGTTCTGGATTGGTTCTGATTGGAACAGATTCCATTGCAATTTTCTGGCGTCCGGCCTGAATAATTGTTTCCAATGTATAAGTATATTCGTTTGTAACATTCAAGCGCATTGCAGCTTCACGACTATAAGCTCTGAAACCGCTTGGAGCATCAGGAATATCTGATTTGGAAGCAACACGAACGGTCCAGCTTCCAAGATGCTGTAATTTCTTCTTTAATGGAGAGAAGTGTGCAGTCTGGTCGATTGGACGTTCTCCAATAACAATTTCTGCTTTTTCCTCTAAAATTGGACGAACCAGTTTTTCAATGTCATCACCGTTGTACTGATTGTCGGCATCGGTATTGACAATAATGTCAGCACCGTTTCTCAGGCAGGCATCCAAACCAGCCATAAATCCTTTGGCAAGACCTCGGTTTTTCTTGAAGTTTACAACATAATGAACTCCCCAGTTCTTTGCAACTTCCACTGTTTTATCCATACTTCCGTCATTGATAATTAAGTATTCAATCGTGTCAATTCCATCGATGTGCTTTGGTAAATCGTTGAGCGCGATTTCCAATGTTTCAGCTTCGTTATAGCATGGAATCTGAATAATAAGTTTCATGATTATTCCTCCTAGAATAGTTAAATGTATTTCTGACTATAGTGTCAGATGTATAGTATAAATTTTTTGCTTAGCTTATTTATTGTCTCGATGATGTTCGGTTAGTTTGTATCCGTGGTCTTCCAGATACTGCTTTAATTTAGTTCCTTTCACATAAACAACATCGCGAGTCGCATTTTTATAATCAAATGCATCAAAAGTATAATAAACATCGTCGGTTGGAAGATTTCTGTCTTCTGACAGCATATGAATCCAATCCACGGATTGCTTGATTGCACTTCGATGTGCAATTACCAAGAAACCATCCTGGTCACTATCATCCAGAATATATTTCAAAAAGCAGCAGTCATAGTTTGTTAGTGAAAACTGATAGTGCTTTGGATTTACTGCAGTAAACGGAGATTGCGATGAAGTAGTCACATAAGGTGAATTTACCCGCTTATTATGAATTGTTCCTTTTTTCTCCTGAGCAATGTAAATGCAAGGATATTCCTCAGAAAGATTTGCTTTTTTATCTAATTCATCGATGAATTCGATGACTGCATGGTTCTTTGTGTAATAGGAATCATCACGAACATTTCGTACATTTACAAAAACAACGCAATAATTTACCAGTGATACGGCAAAAATAATTATGCACAGACCAACCAGGGAACTTTTTCGATTAACGGCAGACAGAATCATAATCACAATGAAGATGACAAGTGCAATGATTGCTGTCATAACAAGAGTCTGGTTCAGTTCCGGAAAACTGGCAGTTGTATTTGCATTTTCAATTTTCAAAAATGTTGTTAATGACAGGAAATATCTGGAATCTGTCATTGATACGTTATCTAAAGCCGGACCAATCCATTTGCTAAAGATGGCAATGATTGTCGCAAAAGAAAGAATACTGAAAATGCGGCTTTTCCATCGGATGATTTCATCCTTTCTCGCAACAAGAATATAGAGTGTGTAGAAACACATTGGTCCCACAGTACTTACTGTATAGCGTCCAAAAACGATACGGTCGGCACGACTGACAGTAATTCCCATAAACAGTTCATAAGCATAAGGGAAGAAGAACAGTGATCCCATAAAGAAAGAACCAAGGAATAACATCAATATAAAGAAAGAACCGGTATCTTCCTGAACGGTAAATGTACTTTTCTTACGAATAAGACGTAGGGTAATGAAAACCGTGGCAATCAATCCAACAATAATCAGTCCCAAGGTGGAAGCTTCCAAATTTAAGAACCATCCAATCATTGTTTTCGTGTAGATAATGATTCCGTTTTTACTAAAGAGCTTCATGAAGATGCTTATATTAAAACTGTCAAGGGTTGAATGTTTTGGTTCGTATTTTCCAAAAACACCTTTTTCGACGAGGGAAGAAATGATTTTATCAATCACCATAAACAATCCCAAAGAAGGAAAATACCATAGATAATTCACAAGATGCCTTTTAGCAAAAAGTGAAATAAAAATCAATGTAAAGGTTGCGGCAAGAACTGTTACGATTCCACGGGAGTGGGCAGCGTAAGCATAGACTGCAGTAAATGCCAACAAAACAGAAAACAGTTTCTTTTCTTTTTTCTGTGTATCATCTAATGTGGATAATTTTAAAAGAATCCACATTACAAGCCAAGGAACAAAAATTAAAACAACATCGCCTCTGGTATATTCAGCATACAACCAGATTGATGAGATTCCTGTTCCGGCAAGACTTAAGAACAGTGCTGTCAGTTTTGATTCAACCTTGAAATACTTTCTGGCAATATGGTACGCAATGACCGGAATAAAACTGAGAATCAGCATCTGAAATGCTACGAAAACCGGATATAACACATAAGGAGAATCCTGAAAAATCAAATAAAGGGGATAGAGCAGAATCGACAGTCCATATTTATAGTAAAAACCGCCCATGCTCTGAACACATTTGCTCCAATCATCACCGGCAAGAAACGCCGTGTTTGCAATGGTTCCCACTTCGTCTAAAACGCCTGGAACACAGAGGTTAATAGAACTAATTAAAGTACCTAAAGCAAAAAAAAGATATAAGAAAATTTTGATGCTTCGATCACTAAACTTCGATAAGACTTTCATAAAATGAATCCTCCCAAAAATCTTAAAAGGTGCGTCTGAACGCACAACAACAAAGATATCTTATGCCGAAAACACTAAAAAGTCAATAAAATATTCCCGTGCAATTGGAACAGAAAGCAATTGTAATGCGCGGATTTGGTTGACTTTTTTCCCTATTATTTATAAGATATTGATTAAGTGTGTTGTGTAGTTATAATACGCATTATATATAAGGAAAAAACATCGTAGAATATAGAGGAGGTTCGAATGGCTAACATTATTTCAGATGAAACAATCGAATATGTTGGAATTCTGGCAAAGCTGGAATTGTCTGAGGAAGAAAAAGAAAAAGCAAAAAAAGATATGGGTGAAATGCTCGATTACATTGATAAACTGAATGAATTAGATACCAGTGATGTGGAACCAATGAGTCATGTATTTCCGGTTCATAACGTTTTCCGCGAAGATGTTGTAACCAATGGAGATGATCGTGAAAATATTTTATCAAATGCACCGGAACACAATGAAGAATCCTTCATCGTTCCAAAGACATTTGATTAATGTCACCATTTCGCAAAGCGAAATGATGACCTGCGTAAGCGCCGCGCGAAGCGCAAAAGAATGGCGCGAACTACAAGTAAAATGTCACCATTTCGCAAAGCGAAATGATGACCTGCGTGAGCGCCGCGCGAAGCGCATAGGAACGGCGCGAGATACAAGTAATGAAGAAACAAGGAGAACAAATATGAATTTGATGAGTTTGACAGCCGTTGAACTGGGAAAGAAAATTAAATCCGGTGAAGTCAAAGTTGTGGATGCAGTACTGGATGCTTTCTCACAAATTGAAGCGGTAGAAAAAGATATCAACAGTTATGTAACTGTATATGAAAAAGAACGAGTATTGAAGAATGCTGAAGAAATTCAGGCAAAGATTGATGCAGGAGAACTTACAGGACCTTTGGCCGGTGTTCCGGTAGCAATCAAGGACAATATGTGTACCAAGGGAAATCTTACTACCTGTAGTTCCAAAATATTAGGAAACTTTTATCCGACTTATTCTGCAGAGGCTGTTGTGAATTTGGAAAAAGCCGGTGCAGTAATTATCGGAAAGACAAATATGGATGAGTTTGCTATGGGAAGTACTACTGAAACTTCACATTTCGGACCAACAAAGAATCCTTGGAATGAAGAACATGTACCGGGAGGTTCTTCCGGGGGAAGCTGTGCAGCTGTTGCTGCAGAAGAGTGTTCCTATGCATTAGGTTCTGATACCGGTGGATCCATCAGACAGCCAAGTTCTTTCTGTGGAGTTACGGGAATTAAGCCGACTTATGGAACCGTGTCACGATATGGACTGATTGCCTATGGTTCTTCCTTGGATCAGATTGGACCGGTAGCAAAAGACGTAACAGACTGTGCGACAATTTTGGAAACCATTGCAAGCTATGATGAAAAAGACTCTACTTCCGTAAAACGAGACAATTATAATTTCACAGATGCCTTGGTAGATGATGTTAAAGGATTAAAAATCGGAATTCCAAAAGGATATTTTGGAGAAGGTTTAAATAAGAAAGTAAAAGATGCTATTTTAAATGCTGTGAAAGTATTAGAAGAAAAGGGTGCAATTGTAGAAGAATTCGATTTGAGTTTAGTTGAATATGCAATTCCTGCATATTACGTCATTGCCGATGCAGAGGCAAGCTCAAACCTGGCACGTTTTGATGGCGTTAAATACGGATACCGTACAGAAGATTACAGAGGACTCCACAATATGTACAAGAAATCCCGTTCGGAAGGATTTGGTGAAGAAGTAAAGCGCCGTATTATGTTAGGATCTTTCGTACTTAGTTCAGGATATTATGATGCATACTACCTGAAAGCACTTCGTACCAAAGCGTTAATTAAGAAGGCGTTTGATGAAGCTTTTGCAAAATATGATGTAATTATCGGACCGGCAGCTCCGACTACAGCACCAAAGCTAGGAGCAAGTCTGGCGGATCCGATTAAAATGTACTTAGGAGATATTTATACAATTTCCGTAAACCTGGCAGGCCTTCCGGGAATTTCTGTTCCATGTGGTATGGATTCTGAAGGACTTCCAATTGGAATGCAGATTATCGGAGATTGTTTTAAAGAAAATAATATTATTAGAGCTGCCTATGCGTATGAACAGACAAGAGAATATGCCCATAGCACGGTAGCACAGAGAGATTAGGAGGGAACAGCGATGAAACAGTACGAAACAGTCATTGGACTTGAAGTTCACGTAGAGCTTGCGACAAAAACAAAGATTTTCTGTTCCTGTTCTACAGAATTTGGTGGAGCACCAAATACTCATACTTGCCCGGTTTGTACCGGAATGCCGGGATCTTTGCCGGTGTTAAACAAGCAGGTAGTGGAATATGCCATGGCAGTAGGTCTGGCAACCAATTGTAATATTACACAGAATTGTAAATTTGACCGTAAAAATTATTTCTATCCGGATAATCCGCAGAACTATCAGATTTCACAGCTTTACAAACCAATCTGTACAGAAGGTTATGTTGAAATCAAGGATGCAGACGGAAATCCAAAGCAGGTACGAATTCATGAAATTCATATGGAAGAAGATGCCGGTAAACTGGTACATGATGATTGGAACGACTGCTCTTTAGTAGACTTAAACCGTTCCGGTGTTCCATTGATTGAAATTGTATCAGAACCTGATATGAGAAGTTCCGAAGAAGTCATTGCCTATTTGGAAAAATTACGCTTGATTATCCAATACTTGGGAGCATCAGATTGTAAGTTAAATGAAGGTTCTATGCGTGCGGACGTGAACCTGTCTGTTCGTGAAGTTGGAGCAGAAAAATTCGGAACCAGAACAGAAATGAAGAACCTGAATTCCTTCAAGGCTATTGCAAGAGCAATTGAAAACGAAAAGGAACGTCAGATTGATTTGATTGAAAGCGGAGAAGAAGTCATTCAGGAAACAAGACGTTGGGATGATACAAAGGAATATTCCTATGCAATGCGTTCCAAGGAAGATGCGCAGGATTATCGTTACTTCCCAGATCCGGATTTAGTACCAATCATTATCAGTGACGAATGGATGGAAGAGGTAAAATCCAGAGAACCGGAATTCAGAGATGAAAAGATGGCTCGTTATATCAGTGAATTTGAACTTCCGGAATATGATGCAGACATTATTACATTATATAAGCCGTTGGCAGATTTATTTGAAGAGACGGTATCCCTTGGAAACAAGCCAAAGGAAGTCAGCAACTGGATCATGGGTGAAACTATGAGACTGTGTAAGGAAGAGGGAATTGAACCGGATCAGATTCGATTCTCGGCAACAAATCTTTCCAAACTGATTCATCTGATTGAAGACAGTGTCATTAACCGTGGCGCTGCCAAAGAAGTGTTTGAAGCAATGTTCAAGGAAGACATTGATCCGGAACAGTATGTGGAAGAACATGGAATGAAGCAGGATAATGACGAAGATGCACTTCGTGCTATTGTAGCCAAGGTTATTGAAGAAAATCCTAAGGCTGTGGAAGATGTAAGAAGCGGAAAAGGAAAAGCAATTGGAGCTTTGGTGGGACAGACTATGAAAGCGACCCAGGGAAAAGCGAATCCTGGACTGGTAAATAAATTAATCAAAGAATTGTTGGAAAATTAAAAGAAAAGAAAGTGCCATTGTAGTTGGAAGGAATCCATTACAATGGCACTTTACTTTTAAGATTTACTTAGAAATCTCCTCTGTTTTTTTGATTTTTTTAAAGGCGTTAATGACAGCCTTTACTGCAGCAATTTCATCTTCTCCCAAACCGGAGACGTCTACGACCTGTTCCCGTTCAATACCTAGTAAATAATCAGTGGTTACGTGAAAGATTTTAGCGTATTTAACTAAAACATCAGGAGAAGGGCAACGCTCTTTTAATTCGTAAAAAGAAATTACGGATTTGGTAACACCAATGCGATCGGCGACTTGCTGCTGAGTCATGCCGGCCTGTTTTCTAAGCATTTTCAACTTTGTTCCTGAATCCACTATTTATCACCTCGCTTCTGAAATAAGTGTACTAAAAACAGAAATGAAAATGGTGTATAGCAATATTATAAAAGTGGAATTAAAATAATGTTTTTTCCATCAATAATCTATGGTATAATGCAAATGATTGTAAAAACGCAAGATGAGGAATGGAGGTTTTTATGGGAGATAATAAAAACAACGAAACAAACAATACTTCTGTATGTAGTGTCTGTGGAGCAACAATCAGAGAAGGAATTAAATTCTGCACCAGTTGCGGAACTCCGGTAGACCAGGCAACAAAGGAAGTAAAAGAAGAAGCAACAACAGAAAAAGCAACAGAAGTTGTGGCAGAAACTGTTGAAGAAAAAGCAACAGAAGTTGTGGCAGAAACTGTTGAAGAAAAAACAACAGAAGTTGTTGAAGATGTAAAAGCAGAAGCGGAAGAAAACGCAGCAGAAAGTGCTGAAGCAGTACAGGAAACGGTGAATGAAGCGGTAAATGAAACTCCTGCACAGACTGTAACCCCTACACCGGTTCAGCCGACAAATTCTACGCCGGCAGGCACACCGGGTGGAGCCGGAACAAATGAAATTGTGGAAAAAATCAAAGGACTTGGAACAACAAAAATTGCGGCCATTGCAGGTGGAATTCTTGTTGTGGTTATGATTGCTGTAATGCTTATTTCCGGACATAAGGAAACAATTAATCTGGAAGATTATATCAAGATTGATGTAGATGGTTATAATGGAAGCGGTACGGCAGAGGTTGAATGGAAAGAAAGTCTGGATAAGGCAATTGTAAAAGCATTAGGCTATGATGAAGAAGACGTTAAAGATTTGTCTGATTCAGAAAGTATGGAAATCTACAGTGAATACAAGGATGTTATGGATGCCATTGAATTCAAAGTAGACAAGGAAGAAAACCTGTCTAATGGAGATAAGATTACCGTTAAAATTACTTATGATAATAAGGAAGCAAAAGAACACGGAATCAAATTTACCGGTGAAAAATATGTAATGACCGTGAAGGGATTAGAGGAATTAAGAGGCGTTGATCCTTTTGATGGTTTAGAAGTTACATATAGTGGAAAATCTCCGAATGCAAGCGTACGTTTTGAATATAAGGGTGAAGAAGATTTCATTAATGGTTACTATTTTAAAGCGGATAAAGAAGACGGGCTTCGTGCAGGTGATAAGATTACCGTAACATGTGAAGTCCCAGACTATGCAATTGAGGACAAGGGAGTAGAAATTACTTCCACAACAAAAGAATATACGGTTGAAAATGTGGAAGCTTATCTGGAAAAACTGGCTGATGTAGAAAGCAAGGTACTGACAGAACTTAAGACAGAAACAGAAGATGTGGTAAATGCTTACTTTACTAAGGAAAAGGACAGTCTTAAGAAAGATGAACTCAAATATGAAGGTCTTTACGTGCTGACGAAGAAAGATGAAGATACCTGGTATGGATACAATACCGTTTATGTAATCTATTCTGCAAATGTTAGCTGTAAGGAGAAAAAAGGAGACAAGAAATTCAAGACCACAAAGGTTTATTTCCCAGTGAAATTTACGGAAGTGATTGAAGGAACCGATGGTAAAGTTACCTGGAAGCGTTATGATTATGATGATATTCAGGGCAAGAGCGGTCTGGAATACGGATGGTATAGTCAGGTAGAAGGTTATGCAGATGGTAAAGATATGTATGATGAATTAATTGGTGCAAGCAAAGCAGATTACAATTATGAAATCAGTCCTGCACTTCAAAGCTTTGGAAACTAATTCAATCAAATAAAATAAACAGTAAAATGGAAAGAGAAAGTCCTAAGTTGATTTTCTCTTTCTTTAGTTTTATAATAAAGAACGGATTATCAAAAAATAAAGGAGAAGGATTATGAACGATAAGTACGTAAGCCCATTGTCGGAAAGATACGCCAGCAAAGAAATGCAGTATATCTTTTCCCCTGACATGAAATTTAAAACCTGGAGAAAATTATGGATTGCCTTGGCAGAATCAGAAATGGAACTGGGACTTAACATCACTCAGGAACAGATTGATGAATTAAAGGCAAATGCTGATAATATTAACTACGAAGATGCAAAGAAAAGAGAAAAACTGGTGCGTCATGATGTAATGTCACACGTATATGCATATGGATTACAGTGTCCAAAGGCAAAAGGTATCATTCACTTAGGAGCAACTTCCTGTTATGTAGGTGATAACACAGATATCATTGTGATGACAGAAGGATTGAAATTAGTTCGTAAGAAATTAATTAATGTAATCAACGAACTTGCAAAGTTTGCAGATAAATATAAGGCACAGCCGACACTTGCGTTCACACATTTTCAGCCTGCTCAGCCAACAACCGTAGGTAAGAGAGCGACATTGTGGTTAATGGAATTAAAATTGGATTTGGATGATTTGGATTATATCCTTGATCATATGATGCTTCTTGGTTCCAAAGGAACTACAGGAACACAGGCAAGTTTCCTGGAATTATTTGAAGGAGATCATGAAAAGATTAAAACATTGGAAAAGAAGATTGCTGAAAAGATGGGATATCAGAAATGCTTCCCTGTTTCAGGACAGACTTATTCCAGAAAGATGGATACAAGAGTGTTAAATGTTCTTGCTGGAATTGCAGCAAGTGCACATAAATTCTCTAACGATATCAGACTTCTTCAGCATTTGAAGGAGATTGAAGAACCGTTTGAAAAGAATCAGATTGGTTCCTCAGCAATGGCTTATAAGAGAAATCCGATGAGAAGTGAACGTATTGCTTCTTTAGCAAACTATGTAATGGTTACTGCTTTAAATCCGGCAATCACTTCTTCAACACAGTGGTTTGAAAGAACACTGGATGACTCTGCAAATAAGAGATTAAGTGTTCCGGAATCATTCCTTGCAATTGATGGAATTTTAGATTTATATCTGAATGTTGTAGATGGTCTGGTTGTATATGATAAGGTAATTACAAAGAGATTGATGAGTGAACTTCCATTTATGGCAACAGAAAACATTATGATGGATGCTGTTAAGGCCGGTGGAGATAGACAGGAAATGCACGAAAAGATTCGTGAACTTTCTATGGAAGCAGGAGCAAATGTAAAACAGAAGGGTCTTGATAATAACCTTCTTGAATTGATTGCAAATGATGATGCATTTAATATGTCTTATGAAGATTTACAGAAGACAATGGATCCAAGCAAGTATGTTGGCCGTTCTCCGGAACAGGTAGTAGAATTCTTAAAAGAAGAAATTCAGCCGATTTTAGATGCAAACAAAGAACTTCTTGGAATGTCAGCTACTATCAACGTATAGGAACTGTGTTTTTTCTGTGAATAAGTTCGAATTTTTAATGAAATACTTTCATTATTGATTTGATTGTGATAAAATCGGACGTATGACTGATTGAAAAAATCAAAGATAGAGGAGAAAGAAAAATGTATAAGAAGTTTTTAGCTGGAGTCTTGACAGTATCTATGGCATTTTGCCTTGCAGCATGCGGCGGCTCCGACACAAAGAAAGAAGCAAAATTAGAAACAGTAAAGGTTTCAGAAAATGAATCAACAGGACCATACAAGGCAGCGGACGAAAAGATTGCGGTAGATATGGGTGAAGTTAAACTTGCAAACGTAAAAGATGTTATCGTATATGAAGATGATGTTAAAGTTACAAAGCAGGCATATAAGGATACTGTAAAGAACATCCTTTCACAGAATGCAACAACAAAGACAGTTGAAAAGGGTGAAGTTAAGAAAGATTCCGTAGTAGTTGTTGACTATGAAGGAAAAATTGAAGTTGACGGAAAGAAAGTAGCTTTTGATGGTGGTACTGCTCAGGATGCAAATATCAATATGGCAACAGACGAAGGACAGTACATTGAAGGATTTGTTTCTTGCTTAAAAGGAAAGAAAGTAGGAGATAAATTTACAGAAAAATTAAAATTCCCTAAAAGTTATGACAAGACAACAAAAATAAATAATAAAGATGTAAAATTAGCAGGACAGACTGTATGGTTTACATTTACAGTAAAATCCCTTCAGGTTACAGAAACACCTGAATTGGATGACAAGTTTGTTACAAAGAACTTTGGTGCATATGGTGTTAAGACAGTTGATGCATTCAAGGATTACGCATACAAGCAGATGAGAATCTCTAATGTAGTAAATTCAGGATGGCAGGATTACATCAGTTCTTGTGAAGTTGTAGCTTATAATTCTGAAAAGAAAGCAGAACAGATTAAGAAGTATAACGAACAGTACGAACAGCAGTTAAAGACAAACTATCAGTGTTCTTTAAAGGATTACTTAGAAGCTTGCTCAATGTCTCAGAAAGATTGGGATAAGCAGGTAGAAGAAAGTGTTCTTAGCGATATGAAGAACAGAATGATTATCCAGGCAGTGGCAAAGGCTTATAAGTTAGAACTTACTGATGAAGTATATAAGAAAGAAGCTTCTACGATGGCTGAATCAATGACTCAGAAAGTATCTGATTTAGAAAAGCAGTATGGAAAAGAAGAAGTTGAATATGCAATCCTTTACCAAAAGGTTCAGGAATACTTTGCAAACAACGTTACTGTAAAAGAAGGTTCTGCTCCAACAACAGAAGCTCCAACAACAGAAGCTGTTGAAACAACAAAAGAAAAATAAAACTAGTATTTTGGGAAAAGCACACGATATATCGTGTGCTTTTTTGTTTACATGATGGGGAAAATACAAAAAAGCATTCTTTCGTACCTGTGACGTCCGTGATTTGATCCTGAAATAATCGTGGCGGTTCGATGATTATATAAAAATGCTTGCACTTTAGAAAAGAGTGTGATAAATTTACTGCGGATGGTATTTGAAACAAAACCATACCGTAAGATTTCTATAAAAAGACAACTGATCGCCGTAGCTCGTATCTGAGGCAGAAGCCAAAATGAATGAGACTCATTGTCCTTCCGGGAAGGAGGGATGCCGATGAAGTTTGGGTTTATAGGAGCAGGGAAGGTAGGATTTTCCCTGGGAAAGTATTTAACTGTAAAAGGTCAGACCGTGACCGGATATTACAGTGAGTTTAATGAAGATGCCATAGAGGCAGCACAGTTTACAGATTCACGTTCCTATGAAAGTATGGAACAGTTGTTACAGGACAGTGATGTGATTTTTCTGACTGTACCGGATGGTATGATTGGAAATCTATGGAATCAGTTGAGGACTTATCAATTTAAAGACAAGATTGTGTGCCACACCAGTGGGGCATTGTCATCAGAAATCTTCGAAGGAATAGCGGAGCATGAAAGCTTCGGATATTCAATCCATCCATTATTCGCAGTAAGCGATAAGTACACATCGTACAAAGATTTACCCGATAGTTTTTTTACAATTGAAGGAACACAGAAACATCTTGAAACCATGAAGAATTTATTGGAATCCATAGGAAATTCTGTTTGTGTCATTTCAAAGGAAAATAAAATCAAGTACCACGCAGCAGCGGCGGTTGCCAGTAATCTGGTAGTAGGAATTTTGAATATGGCAGAAACAATGATGCAGGAATGTGGTTTCGAAAAGGAACAGGCAACACAGGCTCTGGCACCGATTATCAGAGGAAATGTGGAAAATATCCTGCGTCAGGGTAGTGTACAGGCATTGACCGGACCGATTGAACGGAATGATGTTTCCACTGTAAAGAAACATCTGTCTGTGCTGAAGGGACAGTATCAGGAAATCTACAAAGCGGTATCCGGAAATGTTGTAAATATTGCGAAAGAAAAATATCCGAATCGGGATTATAGCGAAATGGAGGAGGTATTATTATGAAGAATACAGTAACCACAATTTTAAAACAGAAACAGGAAGGAAAGAAAATTTCTATGTTAACCTGCTACGATTATTCCACAGCAAAGCTGATGGAAGAAGCAGGAGTGAATATGATTTTGGTCGGTGACTCTCTGGGAAATACAATGCTTGGTTATGAGGATACTTTGCAAGTGACAATGGAGGATATGATTCATCATTGTGCTGCTGTATCTCGTGGCATTAAAAATATATTATTAGTATGCGATATGCCATTTATGTCTTATCAGACATCGGTATATGATGCTGTAGTGAATGCGGGACGTCTTGTTAAAGAAGGACATGCCAATATGGTGAAATTAGAAGGGGGCAAGGAAGTTTGCCCACAGATTGAAGCGATTGTTAAGGCGTCTATTCCGGTTTGTGCGCATTTGGGACTTACACCGCAGTCCATCAACTCTTTTGGAGGCTATAAGGTACAGGGAAAAACAGAAGCAGCAGCGAAAAAATTATTGGAAGATGCATATGCAGTGCAGGAAGCCGGTGCGTCAGCAGTTGTATTAGAAGGAGTTCCGGCAAAACTTGCAAAACTGGTAACGGAAAAACTTACCATTCCGACCATTGGAATCGGAGCCGGATCTGATTGTGACGGTCAGGTACTTGTTTACCAGGATATGTTAGGAATGTTCAGCGATTACGTACCAAAATTTGTGAAACAGTTTGCGACAGTCGGTGAGGTTATGAAGAATGCATTCAAGGATTATATTGAAGAAATTCAGGATGGAACATTCCCGGCAGAAGAACATACATACAGCATTGATGATGAAATTATCAGTAAGTTATATTAAGGAGAAAATAAAATGAAGGTAGTATCAACGGTAAGAGAAGTAAGAGATTTGGTAAAGGCTTGGAAAAAAGAAGGACAGACCGTAGGATTGGTTCCTACAATGGGATATTTGCATGAAGGACATGGAAGCTTAATCACAAAGGCAAGAGAAAATAACGATAAGGTTGTAGTCAGCATTTTTGTAAATCCCATGCAGTTTGGGCCAACAGAAGACTTGGACAGCTATCCAAGAGATTTGGAAAAAGACAGTGCATTCTGTGAAAGCTTGGGAGCAGATTTGATTTTTCATCCGACACCGGAAGAAATGTATCACGATGACTTCAGCACCTATGTGGATATGAGCGTATTGACAGAAGAACTTTGTGGATTGTCCAGACCGGTACATTTCCGAGGTGTTTGTACCGTTGTAAATAAACTGTTCAATATTGTTCAGCCGGACAATGCGTATTTTGGAGAAAAAGATGCGCAGCAGCTTGCGATTATCAAACATATGGTACAGGACCTTAATATGGATATTCAGATTGTTGGGTGCCCGATTGTACGTGAAGCAGACGGCTTGGCAAAGAGTTCCAGAAATACATATTTATCAGCAGAAGAACGTCAGGCTGCATTAATTCTAAGTCAGACCATTGAACTGGCCAAAAAATTGGTGGCAGAAGGCGAAACCAATGCAGAAGTTCTGGTTGAAAAAATGAAAGCAAATATTGAAACAGAACCCCTGGCAAAAATTGATTATGTAAAAGCAGTAAATGGCCTTACCATGCAACAGCAGAAAGAAATCAAAACCCCGACCCTTGTTGCTATGGCAGTCTATATCGGAAGCACAAGATTAATCGACAACGTATCGTTTTAGCAGAGCCTGTACCCACAGATTTGACCCCGCTTTGAATGCTTGCATTCGAAAGCGGGAGCAAATCTGTGGGTAGCCGGCGAAGCCGGCGTAGCGAGAAAGCAAAGCTTTCGAGCTGCAGGCTCTGCGAACGAATTGTAGAAGTGTGAGAGGCGAAGCCGGCGTAGCGAGAAAGCAAAGCTTTCGAGCTGCAGGCTCTGCAGGCGAAGGATTGTATATGATAGAAAAGGAGAAGAAAAAATGTTAGTAAATATGCTTAAGAGTAAAATTCATCGTGCAACAGTTGTACAGGCAGAATTGGATTATGTAGGTAGCATTACTGTGGATGAAGCTTTAATGGAAGCTGCAGGAATTTATGAATATGAAAAAGTACAGATTGCCGATGTAGATAATGGAAATCGTTTTGAAACTTACGTGATTGCAGGAGAAAGAAACTCCGGTATGATTTGCCTGAATGGAGCGGCAGCACATAAGGTAAACATTGGAGACAAAATCATTATTATGTGTTATGCACAAATGGAACCGGAAGAAGTAGAAGAAAACAAACCAAAAGTTGTATTTGTGGATGATGAAAACAGAATCACCCGTTTAACCAATTACGAAAGACATGGAAAGTTGTACGATTTGGAAAGATATTAGAATATTGAACCGTTCAGGTCACAATTCATTCAAAGTATTTTGATAGGATACAGCACGAAAGGAGTAGGAAAATGTTAAAAGGGAAAACCATTGTTTTGGGTGTAACAGGAAGTATTGCAGCATATAAGACTGCAAATCTTGCCAGTGCCCTTAAAAAGAAAAACGCAGATGTTCATGTAATTATGACAAAAAATGCAACAAATTTTATTAATCCGATTACTTTTGAATCCTTAACAGGAAATAAGTGTCTGGTAGATACTTTTGATCGCAATTTCGAGTTCCAGGTAGAACATGTATCTTTGGCACAGCGCGCGGACATTTTTCTTGTAGCTCCTGCCAGTGCTAATGTGATTGGAAAAATTGCAAACGGAATAGCAGATGATATGCTGACCACAACTATTATGGCAGCAAAGTGTCCAAAACTTATTTCCCCTGCAATGAATACGAATATGTTTGAAAATCCGATTGTACAGGACAACCTTACGAAATTGAAACATTACGGTTACCAGATTATCGATCCTGCAGAAGGTTATCTTGCCTGTGGAGATACAGGAAAAGGAAAAATGCCTGAACCGGAAGTACTTTTGGAGCATATTATAAAAGAAATAGCCTTTGAAAAGGATTTGAAAGGGACAAAAGTTCTTGTGACAGCGGGACCGACCATGGAACGATTGGATCCGGTACGATACATCACGAATCACTCTACAGGGAAAATGGGGTATGCGTTGGCAAAGAATGCAATGCTTCGTGGAGCAGATGTGACAGTAATTACCGGGAAGACGGCAACTGCAAAACCGAATTTCGTAAAAGTGATTGAAATTGAAAGTGCTCAGGAAATGTTTGAAGAAGTTTGCAATAATTTCCCTCAAACGGACGTTTTAATTATGAGTGCCGCAGTAGCGGATTATCGACCAAAGAATCAGGCCAACGAAAAAATGAAAAAGAAGGAGGGGGATCTTTCTTTGGAATTAGAACGTACAAAAGATATTCTTGGCACAATTTCCGAAATGAAAACCAATCAGTTTGTTTGCGGATTTTCTATGGAAACAGAAAATATGATTGAAAATTCCAAAAAGAAGCTGGAGAAAAAGAAATTAGATATGATTTGCGCCAACAACTTAAAAGTGGATGGAGCCGGATTCGGCGTAGACACAAATGTTGTTACAGTAATTACAAAGAATGAAATGGTGGAATTGCCATTAGATTCCAAAGAAAAGGTTGCAGAAAATATTTTGAACTTGATTCAGGAAAAACGGAAATAGCAATGAGCGAAAGTATGCTTTCAAAACCAAAGAAGGACAGAATGGAGACCAATGAAAATAAATATTAGACAGAAATTATGTAAACTATTGATCGGAACACTCGTGTTAGGAAATATATCTCTACAGGGAGCGGGACAGAAAAAAGTTTTTGCGGAAAATGAAGAAAAAGTAATTAAGTATATTGGAAATGTGGAAGTTCCAAGTATCGAAGAAGAAACAACAACGGAATGTCCAACGGAAGAACCGACAACGGAAAAGAAAACAACTCCGACAGTAAAGAAAAAAATCAAATGGAATGGAAAAGTTGTTAAAAATGCTACTATGAAAGGCATTGATGTGAGTCATCATAATGGAACCATTAATTGGAAAAAGGTGGCAAAATCCGATATCGATTATGCAATTATCCGCTGTGGATATGGAATAAACAGAAAGAAACAGGACGATCGGTTTTGGAAGAAAAATATTCAGGGATGCGAAAAGTATAAGATTCCTTATGGTGTATATATCTATTCTTATGCGAGAACAACGTCTGAGGCGAGAAGTGAAGCAGAGCACGTTTTGCGCATGGTAAAAGGATTGCATATGAGTTTTCCTATTTATTATGATATGGAAGATATTACTCAGGCAAGAATTCCAAATAAGCGTAAGAAAGCCATTGCACAAGAATTTCTTGGAATTATTGAACAAAGTGGATACGAATGTGGGATTTATGCCAATTTGAACTGGTGGACGGTATATCTTCCATCTTTAAAGAAAAGTGTTCATTACAAATGGGTTGCACAGTATGCAAAAAAATGTACCTATAAAGGAAACTATCAGATGTGGCAATGTTCATCGAAAGCCAAAGTTAGTGGAATTTATGGTGATACGGATTTGAACTTTTGGTATGATCAGGTTCGAACCTATGACTATGATATTTATTCTACGCCGGAAAAGAAGCGGCCGAAAACATTAAAAATCAATAAGGTCGTTGCAGGAAAACGGTGTGCAACTGTAAGCTGGAGTCATAAGAAAAAGAATGTAGGGTATAGAATTCAATATTCCAGAAGTAAGAATTTTACAAATTCCCTTAACCGTTATAGCCACGGGACAGCTGTTCTTATTTCAGGGCTGAGAGCAAAGAAATATTATTATTTCAGAATCAAACCATATAAATATTATAATGGAAAGCGGCTTTATGCAGCGGAATGGAGTAAGGTGGTAAAGAAAAAGATTAAGTAAAATTTCCGGATATTTCCATTGCATTCTAAAAAAGAAAGTGTTAATATTAAGAAACAGAACATATGTTCTGTTTCTTTTCTTTTTTATAAGGAAGTGAGGTGAGGGAATGGAGATACAGCAGGATTTGAAGCTGGAAGAAAAACTGAAGATTTTAACCGATGCCGCGAAATATGATGTGGCATGCACCAGCAGTGGAGTAGATCGGAAAAATACCGGAAAAGGAATGGGAGATGCCCACGCCTGTGGAATCTGTCATACTTTTTCAGCAGACGGAAGATGTGTTTCCCTTTTGAAAATCTTATTTACCAATGAATGTATATTTGATTGTAAATATTGTATTAACCGCAAATCCAATGATGTTCCGAGAGCCTCTTTTACACCGGATGAAATTTGTGAATTGACGATGCAGTTTTACCGGAGGAATTACATTGAAGGATTATTCTTAAGTTCCGGCATTATTAAAAATCCAGATTACACCATGGCATTGATTTATGAAGCATTGTGGAAACTGAGAAATCAATATCAGTTTTTCGGGTATATCCATGTGAAAGCAATTCCGGGAGCTTCTGCGGAAATTGTGGAACGTATTGGTTTTCTGGCAGACCGCATGAGTGTGAACTTGGAACTGCCCACGAAGCAGGGGCTGGAGATGCTGGCACCGAACAAGAACCATAATAATATTATGAAGCCGATGAATCAGATCAAGAATGGAATCGGCAATTTATTGCCGGGAAAAACATCCGGTTACGAACTGATGACACGAACGGGAAGGAAAAAAATGTCTAAATTTGTTCCGGCAGGCCAAAGCACTCAGATGATTATCGGTGCCACACCGGAAACAGATTATCAGTTAATGACAGTAACGGAATATATGTATCAGAAAATGAAAATGAAGCGAGTGTTTTATTCGGCATTTGTAGATGTGAATCATAACATTGATGCACCGGCGGTGATTGGTCCTAATCCCATGCTTAGAGAACACCGGTTATATCAGGCAGACTGGTTACTTCGTTATTATGGATTTCGGGTAAATGAACTGTTAAATGAGGTTCATCCGAATTTTAATGTGGTGCTGGATCCGAAATGTGACTGGGCAGTCAATCATTTAGAACAGTTTCCGGTGGAGGTAATGAAAGCAGACTATTACCTATTACTTCGAGTACCGGGGATTGGTGTGAAATCTGCCAGGAGAATTGTGAATGCACGGCGATATTCGGTATTGGATTTTCAGGCATTAAAAAAGATGGGAGTCGTTTTAAAAAGAGCTTCCTACTTTATTACATGCAATGGAAAAAGTATGTTTCCACTGCGGATAGACAGGGATTATATTGCCCGATGTATTGCCGGAGAAGAACAAAGACAGATTTTTGCAATAGAAGAAGATACCAGTTATCGACAGATGACATTAATGGATTTGGAGGTGCGGGGATGAACATTACATTAGTATGTGAAGATTCTTTTGAAGGAATTATGACCGCAATTTATGAAGGATGGATTCTGATGAATCAGGGGAATCAGGTAGATATTTACCCGGGAGATTTTTTTACCCCAACGTTTTTTTCGGAATATCGAAGTATCAAAGTGAATTATGAAAAATCGGAAAAGGTAGCCCGGTCTATTCAGGTGAAAATTTCCGTAAGTGCTTACATTGCAGTATATAGAGCATGCATGCATTATTCTCCAGAAAAGGGAAATATTGTTTTCAATTTTTTGAAAGTTGCATACCCGCAGGGGGCAAAAGTAATGAAGATGCTGGGAATGCCGGAAGTAGTATCCTTAATGGAATTGGAACGAAAGGTAGCCAATGAGACGCACAATCTAAAGGGGTTTTTGCGCTTCTCTCAATTAGAAGGAGGATTGATGGTAGGAACCATTACTCCGAGATGTAACGTTGTTCCGTTGCTGGAGAAACATTTTTCAGAACGGTTTCCGAAAGAAAACTGGATGATTTATGACAAGAACAGAAAAATTGCATTGCTGCATTCGAACAATGGGAAATGTATTATGGTGGTAGGACAACAAATAGAGCATATTCTGAAAGAAATGAAAATAGACGATGAATACGAAGGATTGTGGAAAGTATTTTTTAATACTATCCAGATAGAAGAACGAAAAAACAGCAAGGCACAACAGAATCATTTGCCAAAGTGGTACCGGGAAGAAATGACGGAGTTTCAAAGTTGAAATAAAGCAGGAAGTGTGATACAATCGCTGTTGCACTTGACAGGGAAGGAAATCTTTCGCTCTTCACCCTTTCTTCTTTTTGTGTTATACTGATGATTGGGCAGGGCGATAGAAAAAATACCTTGTTTCAGAATTAAAAAGGATGCAGATAATCTTATTAGATTGTTAAAACACCCCAAAAAACTTTCAGGAGGAACTCATGAGTAAAGTTAAGAGAGTTTATGTAGAAAAGAAAACCCCTTATGCTGTAAAAGCAAAGGAATTAACAGAGGACATTAAAGGATATCTGGAAATTACAGGCCTCAATAATGTCAGAGTTTTAGTAAGATATGATGTAGAAAATCTTTCAGAAGAAACTTATGCAAAAGCTTTAACTTCTGTATTTTCTGAACCACCGGTAGATGATGTTTATGAAGAAACATTTCCGTATGATGCAGATAATGCAAAAGTATTCAGCGTGGAATTTCTTCCGGGACAGTTTGATCAGAGAGCAGATTCTGCTGTACAGTGTGTGAAGTTCTTAAATGAAGATGAAGAACCAGTAATCAAAACAGCTACTACATATGTATTAGAAGGAAGTATTACTGATGCACAGTTTGAACAGATTAAGAGTTATTGTATCAACCCTGTAGATTCCAGAGAAACAGGATTAGAAAAGCCGGAAACTTTGGTAACAGAGTTTGATGATCCGGAAGACGTTATCGTATTCGATGGATTTAAAGATATGGAAGAAAGTAAGTTGAAAGAATTATATGATTCTTTAGGACTTGCAATGACTTTCAAAGACTTTTTACATATTCAGAATTATTTTAAAAATGAAGAAGACAGAGATCCTTCTATGACAGAAATCAGAGTATTGGATACATACTGGTCTGATCATTGTCGTCATACAACATTTAATACAGAGTTAACAGATGTTTCTTTTGACGATGGATTTTATCATGAACCAATTGTTAAAACATACGAAGATTATCTGGAAACAAGAAAAGATGTTTTTGGGGAAAGAAAAGATAAATTTGTATGCTTGATGGATTTAGCTTTAATGGCAATGAGAAAGTTAAAGAAAGAAGGCAAACTGGATGACCAGGAAGAATCTGATGAAATCAATGCTTGTAGTATTGTTGTACCGGTAGAAGTCGATGGAAAGACAGAAGAATGGTTAGTAAATTTCAAGAATGAAACTCATAACCACCCTACAGAAATCGAACCTTTCGGTGGTGCTGCTACATGTCTTGGTGGAGCAATCAGAGATCCGTTGTCAGGACGTACTTATGTATATCAGGCAATGCGTGTAACCGGTGCGGCAGACCCAACAAAGTCTATGAGTGAAACCTTGGCAGGAAAGCTTCCACAGAAGAAATTAGTACAGGGAGCAGCTGATGGATATAGCTCTTATGGGAACCAGATTGGTCTTGCAACCGGACTTGTTAAGGAAATTTATCATCCGGATTATGTGGCAAAACGTATGGAAATCGGTGCAGTTATGGGTGCCGCTCCACGTCGTGCAGTACAGAGACTTACATCTGATCCGGGAGATATTATTGTATTATTAGGTGGTAGAACAGGTCGTGACGGCTGCGGTGGTGCTACCGGTTCTTCTAAGATTCACACAGAAGAATCTATTGAAACCTGTGGTGCAGAAGTTCAGAAGGGTAATGCTCCTACAGAACGTAAGCTGCAGAGATTATTCAGAAGAGAAGAAGTAAGCTATTTGATTAAGAAGTGTAACGACTTCGGTGCCGGTGGTGTATCTGTTGCTATTGGTGAATTGGCAGATGGTTTGCATGTAAACTTAGATAAAGTACCTAAGAAGTATGCCGGACTGGACGGAACAGAAATCGCTATTTCTGAATCTCAGGAAAGAATGGCTGTTGTTGTAGATCCTAAAGATGTAGAACAGTTCTTAAAGTATGCTAACGAAGAAAATCTGGAAGCAACGGTTGTTGCTGAAGTAACAGAAGAACCTAGACTTGTATTGGAATGGAGAGGTAAGGAAATTGTAAATATTTCCAGAGCATTCCTGGATACAAATGGAGCTCATCAGGAAACTACTGTGGAAGTAGATATGCCGGATGAAGCAAAGAACTTCTTTAAGAAAGAAGAAGTAACCAATGTAAAAGATAAGTGGTTGGAAACATTAGCAGACCTTAATGTATGTTCTCAGAAGGGTCTTGTTGAAAAGTTTGATGGTTCTATCGGAGCTGGATCTGTATTCATGCCTCATGGTGGAAAATATCAGATGACAGAAACTCAGACCATGGTAGCAAAACTTCCGGTGTTAAACGGAAAGTGTGATACAGTAACATTAATGAGTTATGGATTTGATCCATATCTTTCCAGCTGGAGCCCATATCATGGTGCAATGTACGCAGTTGTTGATTCCATTGCGAAAGTAGTTGCAACCGGTGGTGATTATAAGAAGATTCGTATGACATTCCAGGAATACTTCCGTCGTATGACAGAAGATCCTCGTCGTTGGAGTCAGCCATTTGCTGCACTTCTTGGTTCTTATGATGCACAGATGGGATTCGGTCTTCCATCAATCGGTGGTAAGGATAGTATGTCCGGTACATTTAATGACATTGATGTACCACCTACATTGGTATCCTTTGCTGTAGATGTGGCAAAAGAAAAAGATATTATTACTCCTGAATTTAAGAAAGCAGGAAACAAAATTGTTAAATTTGAAATCAGTAAAGATCAGTATGACAAGCCGGTATATGGCGAAATCATGAAGCTTTACGATGACATTCACGATATGATTCAGAAGGGAATCATCATTTCCGCATATGCAGTAGACGGAAAGGGTGTAATTCCTGCAATCAGTAAGATGGCATTTGGTAACAAGATTGGTGTCAGCATTAGCGGAAGTATTCCAGGAGCTGATTTATTTGCACCTGGATTTGGTGATATCGTTGCAGAAATTCCTGCAGACAAATTAGATGAAATCACCGCTAGTTATGTACTGATTGGTGAAACAAATGACAAGCAGACTTTCGAATATGGATATGATGTGATTTCCATGGATGAAGCTGTAAAGGTTTGGGAAAAGACCTTAGAAAAGGTATTCCCAACAAGAAGTCATAAAGACACTTCCGTAATTGATACTCCGGTATATGACAAGGGTAGCATTTACGTATGTAAGAATAAGATTGCAAAACCAACAGTGTTTATTCCTGTATTCCCGGGAACAAACTGTGAATATGATACAGCAAAGGCATTTGAAAAAGCCGGAGCAAATGTAATCACAAAGGTATTCAAGAACCTTACACCGGAAGATATCAGAGATTCCGTAAACATTTTTGAAGATGCAATTTCACAGGCACAGATTATTATGTTCCCAGGTGGATTCAGTGCCGGTGACGAACCGGATGGTTCTGCTAAATTCTTTGCAACTGCATTCAGAAATGCAAAAATCGAAGAAGCAGTACATAAGTTATTAAATGAAAGAGATGGTCTTGCATTAGGTATCTGTAACGGATTCCAGGCATTAATCAAATTAGGATTAGTACCAAACGGACAGATTACAGGTCAGACAGCGCAGTCTCCAACATTGACATACAATACAATTAACCGTCATGTATCTAAGATGGTATATACAAAGGTTGTTTCTAACAAGTCTCCTTGGTTACAGCAGGCAGAACTTGGTGGAGTATACGTAAATCCGGCTGCTCATGGTGAAGGACGTTTCGTAGCACCTGAAGAAACAATCAAAGAACTTTTTGCAAACGGCCAGGTGGCAACCCAGTATGTAAACGAACAGGGACAGCCTACAATGGATGAAGAATATAATGTAAATGGTTCATACTATGCAATCGAAGGAATTACAAGTCCGGACGGACGTTGCTTCGGTAAGATGGCACATATCGAAAGAAAGGGATCATCCGTAGCTAAGAACATCTACGGCGAACAAGACCTTAAAGTCTTCGAATCCGGTGTCGCATACTTTGGATAAAGCAAAGCCCGCATAAAAAATAAAACGAACACTCGATGAAAGCTTGCTTTCAAGAGAGTGTTCGTTTTGTTTTTTGTGGGTGGCGCAGCCACCCACCGAGATGAAGCACGAAGTGCGGAATCGAGGTGGCGGGCTTTATAAAGCGAAGCCCGCGATGAAATAGATTTGCAAAGCAAATCTATGAATTGCGGAATCGAGATGAGAGGCAGACTCCTATTGTTGATGGCAATTAGAAATTTTGCTATAATTCTAATGTTATGGAGGAACGAAAATGAACTTTCGAACGATGAAAGAAATTGCCAGTTACGTCATTGCGGGACTGTCGATTGTTTTAACATTATATGTAGTGTTGTTTCTGGAACCGGGATACTACCATGCAGACTGTACGGACACGCTCATGTGGGCAGGTGCATCCTTTGATGCAGGGAATTTCATAAATACGGATTTCCGTTATGCAGCGTTAATGCCAATGGGGGGAAACCTGCTGATGTGGCCGTGGATTGCAGTGTTTGGTTTGGGAATGAAAGCACAGATTGCAGGAATGGTAATGTTTTTTGCATTGTTTGTTTTAACCATTGTTGCCATCTGCAGGCAGTTGAAATGGAATTGGGATACCACGGCGCTGGCGCTTGCATTGGTTTTGGTATTGACTAGTTCCAGCGGAAAAATGAGAGAAATATTCTGGGGACACATTATTTATTATAGCCTGGGGGCGTGTCTAGCTATGGCAATTCTGGCCACAGCATTGCGGTTACGGAGAACATTGATTAAAAACAGAAATCGGTTTCAACGAAACCAGATTGTATGGATTGTCCTTTTAATTATCTTAACATTTCTAAGTGGCGTGAACGGATTTCAAATTGCAGCCATCAGCAGCGTTCCGGTTTTCGGGGCATTTGCAGCACAAATGTTTTTGAATTTCAGAAAAAGTGCAACATTTGAAAAGAATAAAGCAAATTACTATACCATGGCTGTGATGCTTGGTGGAATTGGTTTGGGAATTCTTTCGATTGCAGTGTTTACAAGAGGAATAACGGCAGGTTATGCAGCAGCCTATTCTACATTTTCCGAAGTTGAGGAATGGACGGAAAACCTGTTAAGCATTCCTACCAATCTGTTTACACTGATGGGAGTATATCTGGAAGGAGATACCATTTTATATTCCGGAGCGGGGATGTGGATACTTTTGAGAATCATTGCAACGGTGACATTGTTTGGTACCCCGATTGTAATGCTGTTTCATTATCAGAAAATCCGAATTGTAGAATATAAAATTCTTCTGTTGACCCATCATCTGATGGCGGTAGTGATTCTGGTGGGATGGATTTTCGGAAAACTGAATGCGGCAGATTGGAGATTATCCCCATTGGTCGTGACGGCAGCGCTTTGTTGTGTCGTTGCAATCAAGGAATTGCAAGGAATTAGAAACTTGAAGCGTGTGGGGAATCTGATAGCAATCCCGTTGGGATTGATGATGCTTTTGATAGCAATCCATTGCATTACAATTCCGAATCAATCGGAAGAGAACAAAGCAATTGAAGAGGTGATTGGAGTTTTGGAACGGGCAGATTTGGATTATGGATATGCAACGTTCTGGAATGCAAACCTGATTACAATGATGTCTGATTCCAAGGTGAAAGTACGAGGAGTAAAGTTTGAGGAAGAAGGCATCATACCGGAAACATATCAGACGAATCAGAACTGGTATGGGAAAAGTGGAGCACACAAAAAGAGCTTTTTGCTGATGGATACTTCGGAATATAACGAATTTTTAGAGATGATTGATAATTCCGAAAAAATCATAGAGCAAAAACAATGTGGAGATTATTTGATCCTGATTTATGAGGGAAATATATTTAATGGAGTAGAAAATGCAGTTTATTAGATGGAATAAGGATTTATGGAAAAAGGACACGAAGAATTTATTTGAATGGATTTGAGGATTGGGCTGTACCGTCTTGGCGCTCTTGTTTTTTGGAATTGTTGCACTGGCAAGTATTGTTCAGACATCGGTAATCGATCCGAAGCATTTCGTAGGGGAACATATTTTGTACGAGAGTGATTCCGTTATAGTCAATGTAATCTGGATCCTTTTATTTATTGTTGCAATGATCGCGCTTTATCAGGGAAGAAATTACCTGATGAAAATATCGGAAAAACAATTAATGATCGGTTTGTTTATTTACACAATTGTTTTGGGATTGATTTGGAATCTTCGGGTACAGTGTGTACCGGGGGCAGATGCAAAGCAGATTTTTGATGCAGCATCGATGTTTGCCAAGGGCAATATGACACCGATGAAGGTTTCAACTTGGCCGGCATTGTTTGGGGAGATGAGCTATTTTCAGCCATATCCTTTTCAGTTAGGTTTGGTATTTTTGTGCGAAAAAATATATCGGATTTTTGGGTTTGAAACAGCGCTACCGCTGGAACTTATGAATGTAGTTGCGTTAGCACTGTTATATTTTGGATTACAAAAAATAGCAATAAAGCTGTTCCGGAAAAAAGGGGTATTGTTTATTTTGACATTGACCCTGGCTTTGTGCCTACAACCGTTATTTATGACAGCATTTCCATATGGAATTATTATTGGGTTTTCCGCTGCCGTATGGGCATACTATTTTATGCTTTGCTTTATGAAAAGCAGTCACGAAAAAAGAGGATTGTATCTTTTACCGGCAACAGCCTGTATGGTGATTTCAGTTCTGGCGAAGTACAATAATCTGATTTGGGTTGTTGCTATTGTAATCGGGTTAATGATTTATATCATTAGAGAAAAAGAATGGGTGTCCATTGCATTTGCAGTAGTGTTTGCTCTGGCACCATTTATGAGCATGAGTCTGGTAACCATGCATTACGAGAACAAAGCCGGAGTGACGTTAAAGGAAGGGGTTTCTCAAATCGCATATCTGGATATGGGATTGAATGAATCCTATATGGCTCCGGGATGGTACAATGGATTGGCATTGAAATATTATAAAGACAATAATGGAGATGCGGAAGCTGCAACGAAAGCGGCAAAGGCAGATTTGGAAATCAGAAAAGAAAAATTATTATCCGATTCGGCTTATCGAAGAAATTTCTTTGCCAAGAAAATCTTATCGCAGTGGAATGAACCAACCTATGAATCCATCTGGGTTAGCCAGGTAAAAGGACATTACTACGGGGAAGTTTCCAAAGAATCCTGGTTAAATAAAGTTTATAATCAGCAGGATGAAAATGGAAAGCCACTCTATGATGGAAGTTGGGGAAGAAAGCTGGATGGATTCTTTAATGTTTACCAGATGTTAGTGTTCCTGATGTTCTGTTTTGCAATGATTTATTTTATTAAAAAAGGATGCGATGCAGAAACAATGATTATGGTAATTGTCTTACTGGGAGGTTTCTTATACCACTTGCTATTTGAAGCCAAGAGCCAGTACTGTGTATCTTATTTCATTTTACTTGCTTTCTATGGTGCATACGGAACTTATATTTTGACGAAAAGTGTAGTTTTGAATTTATCGCAGAAGAAAAAGTAAATGCATACCAAGGTGTTAAGGAGGAAGAACATGAACTTATTGATAAAAAATGGTACCGTAATTAATCCGGCTGAAAATCAGATGGAACAGCTGGACGTTTATGTAAAAGATGGCGTGATTGAAAAAAAAGGAAAGGATTTGCAGGTGGAGGCAGACCGGGTCATTGATGCAGAAGGGTGCTATGTAATGCCGGGTTTGATCGACCTTCATGTGCATTTTAGAGATCCGGGATTAACTTATAAAGAGGATATTGCCACAGGAAGTGCGGCTGCGGCAGCCGGCGGATTTACGACCGTTTGCTGTATGCCAAATACAAAGCCGGTTGTGGACAGTCCGGAAACAGTAACCTATATTGTGGAAAAGGCAAAGGAGGTCGGCTTAACAAATGTGTTGCCGGTTGGGGCAGTTACTAAGGGAATGCTTGGAAAAGAAGTTAATGATTTTGAGGCATTAAAAGATGCCGGAATTTGTGCTATCAGTGAGGACGGAAAATCTGTTATGGATTCAGCTGTATATCGAAAGGCAATGAAGGAAGCGGCTCGTCTGGGACTTCCGGTTATGGCACACTGCGAAGATATTAATCTGGTAGAAGGTGGCGTAATGAATCTGGATGCCAAGGCAGAAGCGTTGGGACTCAAGGGAATCAGTAATGCAGTAGAAGATATTATTGCGGCAAGAGATATTCTGCTTGCCAAGGAAACGGGAGCAAAGCTTCACCTTTGTCATTGTTCTACAAGAGATAGCGTTACTATGATTCGGGAAGCAAAAGAAGCAGGAATTGAAGTGACTGGAGAAGTATGTCCACATCATTTCTCTATGTGTACGGAAGATATTACTGCCAATGAAGGGAACTTCAAAATGAATCCACCACTTCGTGAAAGAGAAGATATGGAAACATTGATTCAGGGACTGCATGACAATGTAATGGATGTGATTTCCACAGACCATGCACCACACAGTGCGGAAGAAAAGAATCAGGTCATGGAAAAGGCACCGTTCGGTATTGTGGGATTGGAGACATCGGTTGCTTTAACAATGACCAATTTAGTAAAGAAGGGGCATTTAACTCCAATGCAGATGGCAGAAAAGATGAGTTATAATCCGGCTAAAGTATTGGGAATTGATAAAGGAACGTTGAATGACGGAAAGGTTGCAGATATTGTTGTCATTAATCCGGATGAAACTTATGTGGTTGATGTGAATCAGTTTAAGTCCAAAGGAACCAATACGCCATTCCATGGAGAAACAGTTTCCGGAAAGGTAAAATATACCATTTTAAACGGTAAGATCGTTTATTGTGACGGAGAATAGGGGAAGTATCCGCAGAGATAGGCGATAATAGGAATTGCATAAAATGGAAAAAGTAATTATTATAGGTGCAGGTCCTGCCGGTTTAACAGCAGGATATGAATTGTTAAAACAGGGGGGATATGAAGTTCTGATTTTGGAAAAGACGAATCGCATTGGTGGAATTTCTCAAACAGTACGTTATAAGGGAAATCGTATGGATATTGGCGGACATCGGTTTTTTTCCAAGGACGAAAGAGTTAATGCATGGTGGCAGAATATGATGCCAACTCAGAGCAAACCGTCCTATGACGACAAGATTCTTGGGACTGTAAAAAACTTTCCGGAAGACGGACCGGATCCGGAGACGGAAGACCGGGTAATGTTAGTGAGAAACAGAGTTTCCCGAATTTATTATTCAAAGCATTTCTTTGATTATCCGGTATCCTTGAAATGGTCCACCATTAAAAATATGGGATTTGCAACAACCATGAAGGCAGGATTTAGTTATATACATTCAGTGGTACGAAAATTGCCGGAAGACAACTTGGAAAATTTCTACATCAATCGCTTTGGAAAAGTTCTTTATGGGATGTTTTTTGAAGGTTACACAGAAAAACTTTGGGGAAGACATCCGAGAGAAATTTCTGCGGACTGGGGCTCCCAGAGGGTAAAAGGATTGTCCGTTTCTGCGGTAATCAAAGATATTTTTGGAAAAATCACCCCGGGGAAAAAAAGAAAAGTTGAAACTTCATTGATTGAGGAATATATTTATCCAAAGTTCGGTCCGGGACAGTTGTGGGAAACGGCAGCAGAAGAAATTCGTCAAATGGGCGGAACAATTCTTCAGGAATCCGAAGTGGAACAAATCAAGATACAGGATGGGAAAATTGTCAGTGTTGTAAGCAATGGTCAGGAATATGAAGCCGATATTGTAATGTCTTCCATGCCGGTGAATGACTTGATTGCCAGCATTGATGGAAGTGAAATTCCACAGAAGGTACGGGAGGCAGCAGCTGACTTGCCGTTTAGGGATTTTGTGACAGTGGGGCTTTTGCTAAAGAAATTGAATTTGAAAAATGAAACAAAAATCAAAACGTTAAATAATATTGTTCCGGATTGCTGGATTTATGTTCAGGATACCGGAGTGAAACTTGGACGTATTCAGGTATTTAATAACTGGTCTCCCTATATGGTGGAAAAACCGGATGAAAATGTCTGGATTGGTTTGGAATACTTTTGCCGGGAAGGAGACGATTTCTGGAATCTTTCTGATGGGGAATGTATTGAACTGGCTATCAACGAACTGGTTTCTATGGGAGTAATTCAGCGGGAAGATGTATTGGATTCCCATAGGGAAAGGATTCAGAAAGCGTATCCTGCGTATTTCGATGGCTACGCTCACATGGATGATATTATTGCGTATTTGAATACCATTCCAAACTTATATTGTATTGGACGAAATGGACAACATCGGTATAATAATATGGATCATTCCATGGTGACTTCCTTCGAAGCAGTACATAATATTGTGAATCATGTTTCAGATAAATCCAATGTCTGGAATGTGAATACCGATGAAGAATACCATGAAACAAAAAAAGAATAGAGAGGAAATCTTTATGAGAGAAAAAGAAACAGCAAAAATTATTTCACAGGAATGTATTGGAACCGGCGTGTACAGCATGTGGCTGGAAACAAAGGCTGCTCAGGAAGCAGTTGCCGGACAGTTCATTTCTGTTTATTGTAACAATCCATCAAAATTACTTCCAAGACCGATTAGTATCTGTCAGGTAGACAAGGACAAGAATGCTTTGCGTATTGTGTACCGTGTTGTTGGTGCCGGAACAGAGGAAATGTCTGGATATCAGGCAGGGGATACGGTTGCAATCATCGGACCTTTGGGAAATGGATTTATGCAGAGAGAAAATAAAAAGGCAATTTTGATTGGTGGAGGAATTGGAATTCCTCCAATGGTACAGCTTGCAGAAGAACTGAAGGATAAGGCAGAGATTCAGGTAGTGGCTGGATATCGTGATGAATTATTCCTGACGGAAGAACTGAAGGCGCGAGGAAGCCTTTATATTGCAACGGAAAACGGAAGCACCGGAACAAAGGGAACGGTTATTGATGCTATTAAGGAACAGGCGATTGACGGAGATGTGATTTATGCTTGTGGACCGATGCCAATGCTTCGTGCGATTAAAGAATATGCAACAGAACATGGAATTGAATGCCAGGTTTCTTTGGAAGAACGTATGGCGTGCGGAATTGGTGCCTGCCTTGCCTGCGTTTGTCAGTCCAAGGAAAAGGATGAACATTCCAATGTCAACAATAAACGAATTTGTAAGGATGGTCCTGTATTTTTAGCAGAGGAGGTGGAACTGTAATGGAATTAAATACAAAGGTAAATATTGCAGGGGTTGAATTAAAGAATCCGATTACGGTTGCCTCAGGAACTTTTGGGTCCGGAGCAGAATATGGAGAATTTGTAGACTTGAATCGCTTAGGTGCGGTTACTACGAAAGGAGTAGCCAATGTGCCTTGGGCAGGAAACTGTACACCACGTGTAGCAGAAACTTATGGTGGAATGTTGAATGCCGTAGGTCTTCAGAATCCGGGCTATGATGTGTTTGCGAAAAGAGATATTCCGTTCTTGAAGCAGTATGATACAAAGATTATTGTAAATGTTTGCGGAAGAACAACGGAAGATTATATTGATGTGGTAGAAAAATTAGGGGATGAGGATGTTGATTTGTTGGAAATCAATATTTCCTGTCCGAATGTCAAAGAAGGTGGAATTGCTTTTGGCCAGGATCCAAAGGCAGTAGAAGCGATTACAAAAGAAGTGAAGCGCGTGGCAAAACAGCCGGTGATTATGAAATTAAGTCCGAATGTCACAGATATTACGGTTATGGCAAAAGCAGCAGAAGCCGGCGGAGCAGATGCATTGTCCTTAATTAATACAATTACCGGAATGAAGATTGATGTGGAACGTCAGAAATTTGTACTTGCCAATAAAACAGGAGGAATGTCCGGACCGGCAATTCATCCGGTGGCAGTGCGCATGGTTTATCAGGTGGCAAATTCCGTAAACCTTCCGATTATCGGAATGGGTGGTGTTGTAACTGCAGAGGATGCCATTGAAATGATTCTTGCAGGAGCAACTGCAGTGGCAGTAGGAACTGCAAACTTTAATGATCCTGCAACAACAATCAAGGTAATTGAAGGAATTGAAGACTATATGATTCGTCATAAGGTTAAAGATATTAACGATTTGATTGGCATTGTAAAATAATTTTTCGGAAAGAAGAACAGATGATGACATTAAAAGAACTGGGAATTGAGGAAACAGGTCTCATTACAAAAGTTGGCGGAGAAGGAGCTCTGAGACAGCATTTACTGGATATGGGCGTTATTCCGGGAGTTGAGATTTCTGTAGTGAAATATGCTCCTATGGGTGATCCGGTAGAGGTTTTAATTCGTGGATACAAATTAACTTTGCGACTGGAAGATGCTGAAAAGATTGAGATTAAACCTGTTCCGAAAAGGGAAGAACAGGAATATAAAAAGACTGTTAGGAAAAAAAGAGAGCATCCGGGTCTGGGTGAAGGAGGAAAATATCACCAAAAGGGAAGTGGAAACCCACTGCCGGAAGGAACCACATTAACTTTTGCCCTGGTAGGTAATCAGAACTGTGGAAAAACTACGTTGTTTAACCAACTAACCGGTTCCAATCAGCATGTTGGAAATTTCCCGGGAGTTACTGTAGATCGAAAGGATGGTGTGATTAAAGGTCATCCGGATACGTTGGTTACAGATTTACCGGGAATTTATTCTATGTCTCCTTACAGCAGTGAGGAAATTGTTTCCAGAAATTTTGTTCTGGAAGAAAAACCAAAGGCAATCATCAATATTGTGGATGCTACGAATATTGAACGAAATTTGTATTTGACAATGCAATTACTTGAAATGGATGTGCCGATGGTTGTGGCCCTGAATATGATGGATGAGATGGCAGCCAATGGTGGAACCGTGGATGTGAATGCAATGGAAGAAATGTTAGGCGTTCCGGTGGTCCCGATTTCGGCGTCTAAAAATTCCGGTGTGGACGAATTGGTTCAGCATGCAATTCATGTGGCGCACTATCAGGAAAAACCGGTGGAGATGGATTTTTGTTGTGTGCGAGATCATGAAGGCGCCGTGCATCGATGTATTCATGGAATTAGCCATCTGATTGAAAAACGTGCAGAGAAAGCCGAAATTCCGGTGAAGTTTGCTACCAGCAAAATTATTGAAGGGGACGATTTGATCTTATCGCAGCTCAAGATGGACGAAGATGAAAAAGAAACGATTCGTCGAATTGTACGTCAGATGGAAAAGGAACGAGGAATGGATCGGAGTGCAGCGATTGCAGATATGCGCTTCTGTTTCATTGATAAAGTCTGCAAAGAAACCGTTAAAAAGCCAAAGGAAAGTAAGGAACGAATTCGAAGCGAACGAATTGACCGAATTCTTACAGGGAAATACACGGCAGTTCCGGCATTTTTGCTTATTATGGCAGCAGTGTTCTGGTTGACTTTTAACGTGGTTGGTGCGGCATTGCAGGGAGTCTTAGAATCAGGAATTGAGATGCTAACCAATTATGTGGATAAAGGACTGGATTCTGCTAAAGTCAATCCGGAATTGCATGGATTGGTTATTGATGGTATTTTTGCCGGAGTGGGAAGTGTATTAAGCTTTCTTCCGATTATCGTAACCTTATTTTTCTTTTTGTCGTTATTGGAAGACAGTGGATATATTGCCAGAGTGGCATTCTTTATGGATAAGCTACTTCGTAAGATTGGCTTGTCCGGAAGAAGTATTGTACCGATGTTGATTGGGTTTGGTTGTACAGTACCGGCAGTTATGGCTACACGAACCTTGCCTAGTGAAAGGGATCGTAAGATGACTATTTTGCTGACACCATTTATGAGCTGTACTGCAAAACTTCCAATCTATGCATTTTTCGTGGATGTCTTTTTCCCGAAGTATGGTGCATTGATTATGATTGGATTATATGTACTGGGAATCGTAATGAGTATTTTGGTGGCACTTGTCTTTAAAGAAACTTTGTTTAAAGGGGAGGCGGTTCCTTTTGTTATGGAATTGCCGAATTACAGATTGCCGGGAGTGCGGAATGTATGCCAATTGCTTTGGGAAAAGGCAAAGGATTTTATCCAGAGAGCGTTTTCCGTGATTTTAATTGCAACGATTGTTGTATGGGTGTTACAGAGCTTTGATCCGTATTTCAATCTGGTAAGTCGTTCCCAGGATAGCATCCTGGCGTTGATCTCCAGTAGAATGGAACCGTTGTTACGTCCAATAGGATTGGGAGATTGGAAAATTTGTACATCCCTGTTTACAGGATTTATTGCCAAGGAAAGTGTGGTATCCACATTGGGAATTCTCTATGGAGAAGGCGTTGGATCAATGCTGACATCCTTGTCCGCTGCATCCCTTTTGGTATTTTCTCTTCTATATACTCCGTGTGTTGCAGCAATTGCATCCATCCGGAGAGAGATGGGAGGCAAATGGGCAGCATTTGTTATTGTGTGGCAATGTTGTGTGGCATGGATTGCCGCATTTATTGTAAGAATGATTGGATTGGCAATAGGATTGTAGGGGTATCGCTTTGAAAGCGACAATTGTCTGAAAAGGTTGATTTCCATTTTTTTCTATGTTATACTTTTGGAAGTGAATAAAAATATTATCAGAAAGGAGGAACAAATAATGATTAACAGAATTAGAAAACATCATGTAAATGTGAATAGGACTTGTATTGCACAGGGAAAAAACACGTACTTATTTGGAACCTCCGGAGAGTTGGGTATATAAATAAAGCCTTTCCAGAGATTCCGTTGAAGTGCGGCTAATCGTAGGAAACGTTTGAATGAAAGAACTATGAAGCGATTTAGGATTTTTCCTGAATCGCTTTTTTGTATGCAAAAATAGAAAGAGAGTAGAAAAATGGAACAGTTAGTAATGAATCAAAGAAATGTGTATGACTTTATTCATACGCATTATGATAACAGAACTTTTAGACAAATGATCAATCACTATTTTTGTCTGAAGAACATTTCCACAAGCCAGCTTTGTGGCAGGGCAGGAATTGATCGAAGACTGGTGTCAAAATTTGTATCGGATGAAAATTACCATCCTTCAAAGGAGAGTTGTCTGGCGGTTTGTGTCGGATTTGGACTCAATACGGAAGAAGCAAGAGATTTATTGAGAATCTGTGGATATAGTTTTGCAAACAACAGTTCCAGAGATTTGGCAATTGCTTATGCATTAAAGATTGGAGTACATCATATCAGTGATCTCAATTTATTGTTAAGAGAGTTAGGGGAGAAGCAATTTAAGGAGGCATAATGGAAAAACTAATCAGACTAATCAAGTTGTTCTTCACCAATGACCTGGGTGAGGAAAAGGGAATTAAGGCAAACGACTATGGAGCAATCAATGATTTTGTCTATGCGGTAAAGGTTTCATGGAAATATAACAAAATCTATATTCTGGCAGTTATGATTGCAGGAATTTCTATGTCCCTGTTTCAATTAATCGGTGTTTTGATTCCAAAGGTGGTATTGGAACTGGTGGAGCGAAATGTTACCACAAAGACTATGGTTATTTCATTGGTAGTCGTTGGTATCATTGCAATTATTTTCAATTACACGCAGGGGAAATCCGAGATTGTAACGGAGTATGGATTTGATAAAGTTCAGTATCATCTCATGGGGAATTATTTGAAAAAAGTATTTTATACCGATTACAAAAATATGGAAAATCCGGATTTTCTGGATTTGGCAGAACGGGCAAGAAGGGCCACATATTACAATACTGGATTCCATGGTTATTGTATGAATGTGAAGTGGGTAATCAATTCGCTGACATTGGCGCTCATTTCCGGAATCAGCATTTTATTTATTCATCCGCTGATTGTGCCAGCATTGGGAATTTTGTCCTATCTGAGTTACCGCTTTTTTGAAAATACAATGCAGTGGAACAAAATTCATTATGAAGATGCTATGGCAGGAAATTGGCGTAAGCACAATTACCTGAGTAACTGTACCAGAGATTTTGGGTATGCCAAGGATATTCGTCTTTTTGGAATGACTCCATGGATTCAAAGAATTTGGGACGACATCAATACGGTCTTTTGGAAACGCTGCAAAATGCGTCACAACCGATGGACCATGTGCGAAGTGAAAATCAGCCTATTAAATCTGATTCAGAACAGTATTTTATATGTGGTCCTCATTTATATGGTTTTGCATAAAGGACTGGGTATTTCCAATTTTGTTCTTTATCTCGGAATGGTTACGACATTTTCGTCATCCATGACAGATTTGTTCAGTAACCTGGTTTGGATGCATCTCAATAAATTACAGATGGACAATTACCGTACCTTTATGGATTGGAAAGAAGAAATTCCTGACGCCGAAAAAGAGGAAGGAACGATTCAGGATATTATATTGGAAAAATATCAATTCCGTTTTGAAAATGTGTCCTTCCATTATCCGGGACATGAAGAATACGTATTGAAGGATTTAAATCTTACCATCGAAGATGGAATGAAACTGGCGGTGGTAGGAATCAATGGTGCAGGAAAGACGACGCTGACCAAACTGCTGATGCGTCTTTATGAACCGACAAAGGGAAGAATCCTGCTGAATGGAATTGATATTAAGAAATATGACCGGAAAAAATATTATGAAATTTTTGCTCCGGTATTTCAGAATATTGAAATCTTTGCTTTTCCAATCTGGGAAAATGTTTCTATGCGTGAAAGGGAACGTACTAATATGCAGCGTGTGCAGGAAGCCATTGCGCGAAGCGGGCTGAATGAAAAAATCAATCGGTATGAAAAAGGAATTGAAACCCAATTGCTTCGTATTTTTGATAAAAAAGGCATTGACTTGTCCGGCGGAGAGCGTCAACGCCTTGCTATGGCAAAGGCTTTGTATCAGGACCGAAGCGTTATTGTATTGGACGAACCTACCGCTGCCCTGGATGCGTTGGCAGAAGACCATATGTATCAAGAGTTTAATAAAATGGTTCAGGGAAAAACATCAATCTTTATATCACACCGTTTATCTAGTACCCGCTTTTGTGATCAGATTGTAATGTTTGAGGACGGAAAAATTGTGGAACAGGGAACCCATGAGGAACTGATGGAAATGAATGGAAAGTATGCTTATATGTATCAGGTTCAGGCACAGTATTATCAGGAAGAAGCAAAGAAACAGCAGAATAAATTTGGAGAGGAAGGAGAGGTAAGTTATGCTTAAAAATACAAGAAAACAGATTACAGACATGTGGCGATGCATTCATTACTTCGCTTCCTTTGCATGGAAAGAATATCCGGTATATTACTGGTATCTTGTTCTGGGGGTGATTGTGGAGAGCCTGGGGCCTTTTGTCACAATTATCGGAACGAAGTATCTCATTAATGAAATTGCTTATCCGGACAAAAGGGACATGAACAAAATTGTTTTCTGGGTAATCTTTATCTGCATCGGAACGTTATTGTACCGTTCTCTCCAAAAATTTGCCAGCGAACGACAGTACTATTGTGCTGACATCTTTGAAAGAAAAATTGGTTTGCAACTGAGTACCCGCACAATGAAAATGAAGTTTCGTTATACGGAAAATCCGGAAATTCTGGACCGTGTAAAAAGAGCAGAAAGAGCCTTTGACGAAGCGGATGTGCAGACTATTATGGGAGGAATCGTAGGAATTGTATCGGGCTTGTTTGTATTGGCCGGCGTTTTTTACCTGGTTGTTAGTTGCTCGGTATGGTTGCTGGTTCCGATTGTACTTAGCTTCGTCGTAAGCACAACTATGACAATGAAGCGAACCAAACTGGCAGAAGAATACTACAAAGTTTATTCGGAGCAGGTGCGTGAGCAGGACTACTATATGCAGAATCTGACGGAAAGCAAATTTGCGAAGGATATTCGAATTTATAAAGCAGCCGGAATGATTCTTGATAACCAGGCGATAATGGGAGAAAAAATATATACTGTGGCGAGAAAGAGTTTTCTGGAGATGTGGAATTACAGCAAATGGGACAGCATTGTTTCTCAGGGGGCAAATGGAGCTATTTATATTATTCTTGGAATTAACACGCTCCTAAAGAGAGTCACAATCGGTGATTTCAGCAGTCTGATTCAATCCACCATTCGATTTAAGGAATCTATGGAGAATGTCTCCAGAGGAATTTTCAGACTCCGCTATGCCACATCAATCCTGACCCACTATATTGAATTTATGGAAAGTGTTGATGAGGATACCTTAGAAGAACAGAATGCGTTGCCAATTGAAGATGCTTCAAAGGCACCGTGTATTGAATTTAAAAATGTTAGCTTTAAATATCCGGATACGGATGTTTACATTTTAAAGAATGTTAATACTATTATCCGTCCGGGAGAACATCTTGCAATTGTTGGAAGAAACGGAGCAGGAAAAACCACCTTTATCAAGTTGCTTTGTCGATTGTATGAGGTAACGGAAGGAGAGATTCTCTTGAATGGAGTCAATATCAATCAATACCGTTACCGAGATTATGTGAAGATGCTGTCGGTTGTTTTCCAAGATTACAAGTTAATGGCATTTTCTATTTTGGAAAATATTGCCATGGATGAGTCCGAAGATGAAAGGGCGAGAACACGGGTTCGAGAATTATGTAAACTTGTCGAATTAGATGACTGGATTGATTCCTTAAAGAATCAGGAAGATACAAATCTTTACAAATTGTTTGATGAATCCGGCGTAGAACCTTCTGGAGGACAGGCTCAGAAATTATCTATTGTCAGAGCCCTATACAAGGATGCACCAATGGTAATTCTGGATGAACCGACTGCAGCCTTAGATCCGGTGGCAGAGTATGAAATATATCAGCATTTCGATAATCTGGTAGGTGGAAAGACAGCAGTGTATATTTCACATCGGTTATCTTCCTGTCGATTCTGCGATCGAATCATTGTATTTCAGGATGGGCAGATTATTGAAGATGGAAGTCATGATGCATTAATGGCTCTTGCAAATGGATTTTATGCCAAGATGTATCTGACCCAAGCAAAACATTATAATATATAAAAAATCCGCGGAGGGTTCCGCGGATTTTTCCTTAGAGGAGTGACTTTTCAATATATACCGTACGTCCGCGGGAATCTTTCAAAGAAATAGACGGTATGAAACTAATATTTCAATATATACCGTACGCCACCACAAATAATCCCCAAAAGCAGACGGTATGAAACAAATATTTCAATATATACCGTACGCCACCACAAATAATCCCCAAAAGCAGACGGTATGAAACTAATATTTCAATATATACCGTACGCCACCACAAATAATCCCCAAAAGCAGACGGTATGAAACAGATTTTTCAATATATACCGTATGCCACCACAAATAATGCTAAAAAGCAGACGGTATAAATCAAATATTCCCATATATACCGTATTCTAATTTCTTAAAAGACGGGAGCTGCACCTTGGGGAGCAATTTCGCGCTACAGGGTGCAGTAAATTCAGCGGAGAAAGAGAGAATGTGCACCTCAGAGAGCAATTTCGTGCTACAGGGTGCAGTAATCTCGGTAGATCGAGAAAAAGAGTGCACCTCAGGGAGAAGTTTTATGCCACGGGGGCAACAACTGCAGGAAAGAGAAAGAATCCGTTTGCTTTCCAAGATATAACAGATTGAGAAACTTTGCATTTCGTGTTAAGATAAAAACGATGTGGGCAAAGCTTGCAGAAAAATGATTAAAAGGAGAATTATATAATGGAAGCATATAAGCAGGAATTTATTGAATTTATGGTAGAAAGTGATGTGTTAAAGTTTGGAGAGTTTACTTTAAAAAGTGGAAGAAAGTCTCCATTTTTTATGAATGCAGGTGCATATGTTACAGGTTCTCAGTTACATAAATTAGGACAGTATTACGCAAAGGCAATCCATGAACATTATGGAGATAATTTTGATGTGTTATTCGGACCGGCATATAAGGGAATTCCTTTGGGAGTAGCAACATGTATTGCATTTAGTGAATTATATGGAAAAGAAATCAAATATTGTTCCAACAGAAAAGAAGCAAAGGATCATGGAGATGCTGGAATTCTTTTAGGAAGCAATATTAAGGATGGAGATAAAGTTGTAATTATTGAAGATGTCACAACATCAGGAAAGTCTATTGAAGAAACCTTCCCAATCATTAAAGCGCAGGGCGATGTGGAAATTCTTGGTTTGATGGTTTCTTTGAATCGTATGGAAAAAGGTCGCGAAAGTGACAAGAGTGCTTTGGATGAAATCAAAGAAAAGTATGGTTTTGATGCCAATGCAATTGTATCTATGGCAGATGTTGTAGAATGCCTGTACAATAAAGAAGTTGGCGGTCGTGTTGTAATCAATGATGAGATTAAGAAAGCAATCGATGCCTACTATGAGCAGTATGGAGCAAAATAATGAAGAAGAGAACGCGAGTTGTCAATATTGTTGGAAGAATTTTATTTGTTCTTTATATGGCATTGGCATTATATGTAATGTTCTTTTCAGAGAGTCTTGATCGTGAAAAAATTAGCGAAAATTATCGGTATAATCTGGTGTTTGGAACAGAAATCCGACGATTTTGGGAAATGAGACATAGTTATGGATGGAACGTAACTTTGTTTAACGTTGTAGGAAATGTTCTATGCTTTGTTCCTTTTGGATTTTTGTTGCCGACCCTTTCCAGCAAAAGAGGATACAAGAACGGTGTTACAGTTACACTTCTGGCTGCTGTGTTTAGTGCTTTGGTTGAGACCGCCCAGGTGGTGGCCAGAGTAGGTGCTTTTGATGTAGATGATATTGTTCTGAATACTTTAGGTGGAATTATTGGATACATTGTTTTCGTGATTGGGAGAAAAATAATTAAGAACAGATAGAGGTACTTCAATGATGTTTTGGAAAAAACAGACAAGAGAGCAGAGGGAAGAAAAAAATGCGAAGCATATTCCTCTGGCGAAATATACCGAAGGTGGAAGAATTGCTACGCTGATGGGCTTGATTCATATTCTTTTGATTGCCCTGACGATTACCGCATCTGTTTCCAAACGGGGACAGGCGGGAATTTATGTAGGCGTCATGATGCTGTTAGTCATGGTTTCAGCTGCTGTTGGATTTGTAATTGGAATTAACAGCTTTAGAGAAACGGACAAATTTTTTCGATATTCATACATAGGAACAATCATGAATGCATCCATATGGATTGGAATTCTTGGATTGTACCTGACTTATGTTTAGAAATGGGAGACAATATGGATTTTATTAAAGAGCGATATGACATATCAATAGAAAGAATTAAAGAGATTACAAAAGAAGGTGCTGTAAAGGCACCTTTTGCAGATTTTTTTGAAAAAAGTGCGAATTTTGTGGTGCAGCTGGATTGCTTGTATCAGATGGTGGAAAATGAGTCTTTTCTCGATTTGTCGATAGAAGAATTGCAGGAAATGAACCATCAGTTGTATCAGGAATTGAATCAGGAAAATTACGAGGAAAGTTATGCTAATCCGGCTTATGCAGTAAAGATGTTGGGAGAAACTTATGGGCAGTTGCTTTGTTATCTTTACGTCCAAAACCGAAAACTGATTCGCTATGCGATGCAACAGGAATTGGAATTGATTACCATCCAATTAGAGTTGTTTATTGAAATCTATAATTATTTTGAACAATTAGATAGCGTAGAGGAAAAAGATATTTTTGATACCGTGTATTCTTTTGAAAAAGATAATTCGGAAATCTTTGTGGACCGACAGGTGGATTTAATAGTGAATCCAAATCGGGATTATTATACAAAAATTGTTATGGAAAGTGATTTAGAAGATTTACGATATCTTTATCACTACGGAGAAGAAATTGGCGAGAATGAAATAAAGATGGCACAGTTTCTCAATGGATTACCTCAAGAAAAAATTGAACTGATTGCCAAAACCTATACGGAGGGCTTCCGGGTGGGATTTGTGAAGGCAGGAAAGCCATTGGAAAAGAAAAAGGCGGTACAGGTTCGTTATAATATTGGTTTTGAACGAATTGTGCGAAAGGCAATTGAAAATTTCGCAGAGATGGGACTTCGCCCGGTAATTTATGCCGGTGGTGTTGTTTCTACCGGATCAAATCATCAGGTGGAATTTGATCACAAAAATGATTTGGGATTATATTTGGACAAGGCTTTTGTGAAACGAAGTCTGGAAGTACGCAAGCAGGCTTATGAGGAACGAAAGAAATTGGCAGGTGAAATGGCTGGTCCGGCAGTGATTGAAATATTTGGTGAAGCGCCTTTTGAGCCGGCGAGCAAGAAGGAAGCAATTTCCCTTTCTGAAGAACAGCAGAAAATGAAAGTGGAGTTTGCCAATGAAATCTCACAAATTACCCAACAGTACATTAAAGGAGATGAAAGAAGTTTTACGATTATTGCCTTTCCAATTCCGGAATTTGGGGAAAACTTTGAAGAAATGTTTGAAGAAACCATCCGGATTAACACGCTGGATGCAACAGTATATGAAAAAGTGCAGCAGACCATTATCGATACATTGGATTTAGCGGATTATGTTCGAGTAGAGGGAAAAGGGAAGAACAAAACCTATATCAATGTTCAATTACAGCAATTGAGACATCCGGAGAAGGAAACAAAGTTCGAAAATTGTGTGGCAGATGTAAACATTCCCTTAGGAGAAGTGTTTACTTCACCGAAACTTTCCGGAACCAATGGAAAACTTCACGTTAGTCAGGTATATCTCAATGGACTGAAGTTCATTGATTTGGAAATGGATTTTGAAGATGGAAAAATTACCCGGTATACCTGCAAAAATTTCGAAGAGGAAGAAGAAAACAAAAAATATATTAAAGACAATATTCTTTTTCATCATGAAACCCTTCCAATCGGGGAATTTGCAATCGGTACGAATACGACAGCATATGTAATTGCGAATCGGTATGACGTTGTGTACAAGTTACCGATTTTGATTGTGGAAAAAATGGGTCCTCATTTTGCTGTAGGAGACACCTGCTATAGCTGGGAAGAAGAAGTTAAAGTATTCAATCCGGATGGAAAAGAAATTATTGCCAGAGATAATGAAATGTCTATTTTGAGGAAAAAAGATGTGTCCAAAGCGTACTTTGGATGCCATACAGACATTACCCTTCCCTACGAAGAATTACAGGCAATTACAGCGGTGACTAAAGACGGAAAAGAGATTGATATTATTCGGGATGGACGCTTTGTTTTAGAAGGAACAGATTTGTTGAATGAAGCCTTTGATAAAGCGTAGGGAATATGTTACAATAGAAAGAGCGTTAAATTTCTAACAATAATAATCAATATTAAAAAAGGAGAAAAATAATGGCTAAAGTAGGAATTGTTATGGGAAGCGATTCAGATTTGCCTGTAATGAGCAAGGCGGCTGAATTTTTAGACAAAGTGGGAATTGAATATGAAATGACAATTATTTCTGCCCACAGAGAACCTGATATTTTCTTTGAATGGGCAAAGGGTGCTGAAGAAAGAGGAATCAAAATTATTATTGCAGGAGCAGGAAAGGCAGCTCATCTGCCGGGAATGTGTGCAGCATTGTTCCCAATGCCTGTAATTGGAATTCCAATGAAGACTTCAGATTTGGGTGGGGTTGATTCCCTTTACTCAATTGTACAGATGCCATCAGGAATCCCTGTTGCAACGGTAGCCATTAATGGCGGACAGAATGCAGGAATCTTAGCAGCGAAGATTTTGGCAACTTCTGACGCAGAATTATTAAATAAATTAAAGGATTTCAGTGAGGAAATGAAAAACTCTGTTGTAGAAAAAGCAGAGCGTTTAGATGAAGTAGGTTACAAGAATTACTAAAATTCAAATAAGAGAGAAAAAGGAGATTATCATATGGATTACAAGACATCCGGAGTAGATATTGAAGCAGGATACAAGTCAGTGGAATTGATGAAGGAAAGCATTAAGAAAACAATGCGTCCGGAAGTATTAGGAGGAATCGGAGGCTTCGCAGGAGCATTTGATTTGTCTTCCATCAAAAATATGGAGGAACCGGTTCTTTTATCAGGAACTGATGGTTGTGGAACAAAAGTTAAATTAGCTTTTGTAATGGATAAGCATGATACAATCGGTATTGATGCAGTAGCAATGTGTGTAAATGATATTGCATGTTCCGGTGGAGAACCATTATTTTTCTTAGACTATATAGCTTGTGGAAAGAACTATCCTGAAAAGATTGCAACAATCGTAAGCGGTGTGGCAGAAGGATGTAGACAGTCCGGAGCAGCATTGGTTGGTGGTGAAACCGCAGAACATCCGGGACTGATGCCGGAAGATGATTACGATTTGGCTGGATTTGCAGTTGGTGTAGTAGACAAGAAGGATTTGATTACCGGTGAAAACATCAAACCGGGAGATGCTTTGATTGGTATTGCATCCAGCGGTGTTCATAGCAACGGATTTTCATTAGTTCGCAAAGTGTTCGATATGACAAAAGAGTCTTTGGATACATATTATGATGAATTAGGAAAGACTTTAGGTGAAGCATTAATTGAGCCAACTAGAATTTATGTAAAGGCTTTGAAGAATGTAAAAGAAGCAGGCGTTACCATTAAGGGATGTAGCCATATTACCGGAGGAGGATTCTACGAAAATATTCCAAGAATGCTTCCGGATGGAGTGAAAGCAGTTGTGAAGAAGGATAGCTATGAAGTTCCTGCAATCTTCAAACTGTTAGCAGAAAAAGGTGACATTTCCGAAGAAATGATGTACAACACTTACAACATGGGTATCGGTATGATTCTTGCAGTGGATCCTGCAGATGTTGAAACAACAATGAAAGCGTTAGAAGCAGCAGGAGACAAGTGCTTTGTCGTTGGTCAGATTGAAGCCGGTGAAAAAGTAGCGGAATTAGTATAATAAGGAGTATAACATGATTCGTGTGGGTGTTATGGTTTCCGGAGGTGGAACCAATCTTCAGGCAATTTTAGATGCAGTAGATGCAGGAAAAATTACCAATGCTTCCGTTGAAGTGGTAATTAGCAATAAAAAAGATGCATATGCTTTGGAAAGAGCAAAAAAACATAATATCGCTGCCCAGGCAGTATCTCCAAAAGATTACGAAACAAGAGACGCTTTTAATCAGGCGTTGATTAAAGCGGTAGATTCTTACAATTTGGATTTGATTGTGTTGGCAGGATTTCTTGTTGTTCTTCCAAAAGAATTTGTTCAGAAATATGAAGGAAGAATCATCAATATTCATCCTTCTCTGATTCCATCCTTTTGTGGTGATGGTTTTTACGGATTGCATGTTCATGAGGCAGCGCTTAAGCGTGGCGTGAAGGTCACTGGAGCAACAGTTCACTTTGTGGATGAAGGAACGGATACCGGTCCGATTATCTATCAGAAAGCGGTGGAAATTTTGCCGAATGACACCCCGGAAGTTTTACAGAAACGAGTAATGGAACAGGCTGAATGGAAAATTCTTCCGGCAGCTATTGATGCCATTGCCAACAATAGAATCAAATATGCAGAGGAGAAATAAGATGAAAGTTTTAATCGTAGGAAGCGGTGGAAGAGAACACGCTATCGCTACTGCAGTAGCAAAAAGTCCAAAAGTAGATAAAATTTATTGTGCACCTGGAAATGCAGGAATCGGTCAGATTGCCGAATGCGTAAATATCGGTGCCATGGAATTTGATAAGCTGGTTGCATTTGCAAAGGAAAATGAAATTGATTTGACTGTCATTGGAATGGACGATCCGTTGGTAGGCGGTGTTGTTGATGCGTTTGAAAATGCAGGCCTCCGGGTATTCGGACCAAGAAAGAATGCAGCAATTTTGGAAGGATCCAAAGCATTTTCAAAGGATTTAATGAAAAAATACAATATTCCGACAGCAGGTTACGAAAACTTTAATTCTCCTGAAGAAGCAAAGGAATATTTAGAAAACTCCAAGTACCCAATCGTGTTAAAGGCTGATGGTCTTGCGTTAGGTAAAGGGGTATTGATTTGCAATACAAAAGAAGAAGCAATGGCTGGCGTTAACGAATTAATGTTAGACAAGAAATTCGGTGATGCTGGAAATACGATTGTAATCGAGGAATTCATGACAGGTCGTGAAGTTTCCGTATTGTCTTATGTAGATGGAAAGACTATTAAGATTATGACTTCCGCACAGGATCATAAGAGAGCAAAGGATGGAGATCAGGGACTGAATACCGGTGGTATGGGAACATTTTCGCCAAGCCCATTCTATACAGAAGAAGTTGATGAATTCTGTAAGAAATATATTTATCAGGCAACTGTAGACGCAATGGCAGCAGAAGGACGCGAATTCAAGGGAATTATTTTCTTCGGTTTGATGCTGACAGAAGATGGACCAAAGGTATTGGAATACAATGCACGTTTCGGAGATCCGGAAGCACAGGTTGTTCTGCCAAGAATGAAAAATGATATTGTGGAAGTGTTCGAAGCATGTATCGATGGAACATTGGATCAGATTGATCTTCAGTTCGAAGACAATGCAGCAGTTTGTGTTGTTCTCGCCAGCGACGGATATCCGGTTTCTTACGAAAAAGGATTTGAAATCAAGGGATTGGAACAGTTTGACAATAAAGAAGGTTACTATGTTTTCCATGCTGGAACAAAGCTTTCTGACGGAAAGATTGTAACAAACGGAGGTCGTGTTCTGGGTGTAACAGCAAAGGGTGCAGACTTAAAAGAAGCAAGAGCCAATGCTTATGAAGCTACAAAACTGATTGATTTCGATAATAAGTACATGAGAAATGATATCGGTAAGGCAATTGATGAAGCTTAATGAATAAGGAAGGTTAGTCATGAAACAGTTAAGAGGATTATGTCTCGTTGTGGCAATGATGGTATTGGGCTTGTGTGGAACTGTTGCGGTTTCGGCAGCACCGACAGATTTGTCTTCAATGAAAATATATGCAGTAGATGCGGCAGGAAAGAAAATCGAGGTTCCGATTAATTTCAGCCCGACAACATACAATTACGATATTACAATTAAGTCAGATGCAGTATCCATTGATATTGAATATCAAACAGCAGATGCTACATCAAAGGCTGAAATTGTTAATGAAGCTTATAATACTAAGATGGATACCGGTGCAGACAATAAGACACAGGTTCGTGTTACCGCTGCAAACGGATCTACCGTCCTTTATCGTATCAATACAACAAAATTGACTCCTCAGGAGGATGAAGGATTTTCTTACGGAACAGAAGAAGATGAAACAAAAGCAGATGACGACAAGAAGGAAGAAAAAAAGAAGGACAAAGATAAGTCCAAGGATGACGTTAAAGTTACAGTAGGAAAGAGAACTTTACGTATTGCAAAAAAACTTCCGGTAGATGTTCCAAAAGGATTTGAAGAAAGCAAGTTTGAATACAAAGGTAAGAAATACGAATGTATCGTAAAGGGAGATGCGGATAAGTTAGTTGCACTCTATTTGTACAATTCAAAGGTTGAAGGCTTCTACGTATACGATCAGGAAGATGATGAATTCTATGAATTAAAAAATATTAATGTTGCCAGCAGAATGTATACTATTGTACGTTCCAAGGAAAAAGCAGACATTTTAAGCAATTATCCAAGACAGAAAATTGAAATCGGTGAAGAAGAAGTTAAAGCATGGGTTTTGGATGCAGAAGAAGAAATGTATCTTGTTTACGCAATGAACTGGGATGAAGAAACAAGCTTGTATTCCTATGATGCAAAAGAAGGGGTATTTCAGCGTTATCTGATTGATGAAGACATATACTCTCAGCAGGAAGCAGCAGAAGTGGCTTATCAAAAATTGCAGAAAAACAGAACTGCACTTGCGAACAAATATAATATGCTTCTGAAAGTAATTGGTGGATTGATAATTGTGATTGTCATGTTAATCTTTGTGTTGATTAATATGAAGTTGGATCGAAAAGCAAAGAAACTCAGCAAGGAAAGTCATGAAGCTTCAGACGATGAGTACGATGAGGAAGAATATCTGAAGAAGCAGAAGAAAAAAGAAGAAAAGAAAAAGGCCAAAGAAGCAAAAAAAAATCAGAAGGAAATTGACCAGGAAGAAACAGACTTGAGGGAAGTTGATTCAGAAAGCACTGGAGAAGTGGAAGACTTTACTGAAACAGCAGAAGAAGTGGAAGAGGAAATGGCCGAATCTGAGGAAGAAGAAATTGAAAATCCTGAAGTGCCAAAGAGAAAACTTTTTGGAAAACATAAAGTTGCAAGCGTCTATGGTGATATGCCGACCTTTGGCTCTGAATTTGAATCCCATGAAGGATTTTATGGTGGGGAAGTAGTAGAAGAAGATGAAGTGTTGATTGATATTACTGATGATGAAAAGGATGTTGAAGTCATCGATCATCCAGAAGAACCGGAACAAAAAACGGTGGAAGAAGTTGCAGAGACTCCGGAAGAAATCTTGAAAAACGAAGAAGAAGATTTGAAGGAAACATTAAAATCAATGTTGCCACCGGAAGAAGATGACGATGATGACGATGGATTTGAATTTATTGATTTAGACTAAAGAGAAAAGTGCTTACACTTTTGTGGAATGCTCTGGGCGAAAGTCTGGAGCATTCTCGTTATAATTAGAGAAAAAACGGGGAATGGAGGAGCGAACATGCAGAATGGAAAGTTTACAAATCAATTGCAACAGGCGATGGAGTATGCAAGAGAACTGGCCAGTGGAATGGGAATGGGCTATATAGGAACTGAACATATTCTTGCCGGATTAGCAAGAGTTGCCGATGGCGTTGCTGCGAATGTATTATACAATTATGAATTGGTTTATAACGATATTGTTTCGGCAATCGAACAGGATATGGATGTCAAATATATTAGTAAGATTCGCAGTAAAGGGAGAAATCTTTCTCTTTCCACCAAAAGTCAGGCATTAATCAACCGGGCTGAAGCGGAGGCACATCGTCAGGGGATGCCAAAGATTGGAACGGAACATATGCTTTTGGCAATCGTTGCAGAACCAGAATGTGAAGCACATGCAATTATCGATAGTTTTCGAATCAGTTTCAAGAAAATTTGTGGTGATTTGTTGAAAGTAATGAATCGTGACCCTTCGGAAGTGAAGATGTATGTAAAAAATCCCAAAAGAAGTAAAAGCAGAGGTAATTCTGCAACACCAATGCTGGATCAATATGGTAGAGATATGACAGCAGCTGCCCAGAGAAAACAGTTAGATCCAGTTATTGGAAGGGAAACAGAAATAGAAAGAATTCTTCAGATTCTTAGCAGAAGAACGAAGAACAATCCGTGTCTTATTGGAGAACCGGGTGTAGGAAAAACAGCTATCGTTGAGGCGATTGCCCAAAGAATCTGTGAAGGTACCATTCCGAAAAGTATGATTGGAAAGCGATTGATTAGTTTGGACTTATCGGGAACCGTGGCAGGTTCCAAGTATCGTGGTGAGTTTGAAGAGCGCTTAAAAACAATTATCGATGAAGTGGAAGCAGCAGGTAATGTGATTTTGTTTGTTGATGAAATTCATACGATTATTGGCGCCGGTGGTGCGGAAGGTTCTATGGATGCTTCCAATATTTTGAAACCTTCTTTAACCAAAGGAAATTTAAAAATAATTGGTGCAACAACTATTGCAGAATATCGAAAATACTTTGAAAGAGATGCTGCTTTGGAACGAAGATTCCAGCCGGTTCAGGTTGAAGAACCGACAAAGCAGCAGGCTGTGGAGATTTTAAAAGGACTACGTAGTGCCTATGAAGATTTTCATAATGTTACAATTTCAAATGAAGCAATTGATGCTGCGGTGGAATTATCCATTCGCTATATCAATGACAGAAATCTTCCGGACAAAGCAATTGATTTGATTGATGAAGCTTGTTCAAAAGTTCGAATTCGAGAAGTACCAAAGCCAAAGAGTTTAATTAACAAAGAATTAGAAGTAGAGGAATTAAATCTTCAGTTGGAAATGACCGTGCGTCATTCTGATTTTAAGGCGGCAGCACAGATTAAGGATGATTTAGAGAAAGCATTGGCGAAACTTCAGAAGGCAAAGGCAAAATGGGAAGGCAGTGAACTTGCATACCGCCCTGTAATTGGTGAAGAATCCATTCAGGAAATTGTATCCATGTGGACAGGAATTCCGGTTACGAAAATGGGAAAACATGAACAGCAACGCTTATTGAAGTTGGAATCCATTTTACATCAGAGAGTTGTAGGTCAGGAAGAAGCGGTAGAAGCTGTTGCAAAGGCTGTCCGTCGAGGCAGGGTGGGATTGAAAAATCCAAATCGTCCAACAGGATCGTTCCTGTTCTTAGGCCCTACCGGTGTAGGAAAAACAGAACTGTCCAAGGCATTGGCCGAAGCTGTTTTTGGCTCAGAGGAATCGATTATCCGAGTTGATATGTCTGAGTATATGGAAAAGCATAGCGTTTCTAAGATGATTGGTTCGCCACCGGGATACGTAGGGTTTGACGATGGAGGACAGCTCAGTGATAAAGTTCGGAAAAATCCATATTCTGTAATTCTATTTGACGAAATTGAAAAGGCACATCCGGATGTGTTTAACATCTTGCTACAAGTATTAGATGATGGACAGATTACGGATTCCAAGGGAAGAAAGGTGAATTTCAAAAATACCATTATTATTATGACTTCCAATGCCGGAGCCGGCAGAATTATTGATCCGAAACACTTAGGGTTTGCACATGGAGATACCGAAAAACAGGATTACGAAAAAATGAAATCCAATGTTATGGAGGAAGTGAAGCAGATTTTCAAACCGGAATTTATCAATCGTATTGATGATATTATTGTTTTCCATGCATTAACACAAAAAGAAATCAAGAGCATTGTGAATATCTTGCTGAATCAGTTAAAGAATCAGGTTCAAAGCCAGATGGATATTCGTTTGAAGTTTAACAATAGTTTAAGGCAGTACCTGGCCAACGAAAGTTATGATAAAAAGTATGGTGCAAGACCGTTGAGACGAATGATTCAGAATAAAGTTGAAAATCGATTGGCGGAGGAAGTTCTAGCAGGAACGGTTCAAAAGGGAGACCAGGTAACAATTTCGGCAAAAGGAAAACAAATTCAGATTTCGGTTGCCGAAAAGGGGCAAAAAAAGGTATAATAGAGACAGGCTCGGAGAGCGGAAGATGAAGTCTTGAAGGACTTAAAAACAGGAGGAGAAGATGGCAGTAGTAAAAGAATTAATCAGAGAAGAAAGTAACGGTTCAATTAGCTTTGGTAATTATGAATTACCTCAGAAGACAAAGAAAGCAGACTTTGAAGTTGCAGGAGATGTATACAAGGTTAAAACTTTTAAGGAAATTACTAAATTAGAAAAAAATGAATCTTTTGTATATGAATCAATTCCTGGAACAGCAGTCAGCGTATTTAAAGAGACAGCAGACGAAGTCAGCTTTTTTGTAGATGGAACAGCTCAGACTCAGATTACTTTGGAATTAGAACCAAACAAAGAATATAAGGTCGTTGTTGGACAGGCAGATTTGGGCGTGTCTAAGACTGACGTAGGTGGAAAACTCACTTTTGACGTGGAATTAAGTGAAGGAAACTTAGTACAGGTAAAAATCACTGCAGCTTAAAGGAGTGTGAATATGGTAAAAATAATCGTTGGTATTGAAGGGATGATGTGTGGAAATTGCGAAGCGCATGTCAATGAGGCGATTCGAAAAAATTTTCAGGTGAAGCAGGTCAAGGCTTCTCATGTAGATAATCAGGCGGTCATTATTGCAAAAAATGAAATTCCGGAGACAGAATTAAAATCGATTATTGAAGAATGTGGTTATAAAATGACCGGAGTGGAATCGGAAGCTTATGAAAAGAAAGGACTTTTCGGACTATTTAAATGATTTTTTTAGAAACAATTCGTATGGATTCATGCGGATTGTTTCTGCTATTAAGAAAAAAGGATAATTTGGACGGAGAAAAAATGGCAAAAAGTAAGACGGTATTTTTTTGTAAGGAATGCGGATATGAATCGGCAAAATGGTTGGGACAATGTCCTGGCTGTGGAGAAGTGGGCAGTTTTGTGGAGGAACCGGTAGGAAATAAAAAGGTGAAATATTCTAGAAACGCTCTTGCTCAGGAACCGGTTTTACTGAATGAGGTTTCAGCAGAAGATGAAGAACGAACTACCACCGGATTTTCAGAACTGGACCGTGTATTAGGAGGTGGAGTTGTTCCCGGAGGGCTAGTTTTAGTCGGAGGCGACCCAGGAATCGGAAAATCTACGCTATTACTTCAAGTATGCAGAAACATGTCTTCTATGGGAAAAGAAGTACTATATATTTCCGGGGAGGAATCACTCAAACAAATTAAATACAGAGCGAATCGAATGGGGGAATTTTCAGACCATATTCGATTATTGGCAGAAACCAATCTGGATGTCATTGAAGAAGTGATTTTAGCACAGAAGCCAGAGGTTGTTATCATTGATTCTATTCAAACGATTTACAGGGAAGATATTGGTTCGGCACCGGGTAGTGTCAGTCAGGTAAGGGAATCTACCAATACATTAATGCAATTGGCCAAAGGTCATACCATCCCTATTTTTATTGTCGGTCATGTGACAAAGGAAGGGGTCGTGGCAGGACCGAGAGTATTGGAACACATGGTGGATACAGTACTTTATTTTGAAGGAGATCGACACGCAACCTATCGTATTATTCGAGGGGTAAAAAATCGATTTGGTTCCACCAATGAAATCGGAGTATTTGAGATGCGTAGCGATGGCCTGAATCAGGTTTTGAATCCATCGGAGTTTATGCTGGAGGGAAGACCGAAGGATGCCTCCGGTTCTGTGGTTGCCTGCCTGATGGAAGGGACCCGTCCGATTCTGGTGGAAATTCAGGCACTGATTACCCATACAAATTTCGGGATGCCGCGAAGAACTGCCGTAGGAACGGATTATAATCGAGTTAATTTGCTGATGGCAGTTTTGGAAAAACGTCTTGGAATTCAGATGGGAGATTACGATGCATATGTTAATATTGCCGGAGGATTAAAAATCAATGAACCGGCATTAGATTTAGCTTTGGTAACCGCATTGTTAAGTAGCTTCAAAAACAGAGTTGTGGATGCAGAAACCATTGTGTTTGGAGAAGTGGGACTTTCCGGAGAAGTGCGGGCAGTGTCTCAAGCAGAACAGAGAGTATTAGAAGCAAAGAAATTAGGCTTCAAGCGTTGTATTCTTCCAACCGTTTCAATGAAAGGACTTTCTGAAATCCAGGGAATTGAACTGATTGGAGTTGCAAATGTTCAGGAAGCAGCAAATCAAATCTAAAATAATAATAAAAATATTCTACAAGGGAAAAATAAGAAAAGAGGGAGAAACAAATGAATATAGAATGGAAACAACTTCGAAAAATAGGTTTCAGTATTTTTCTATTGTATTTAGCAATCTACTATTGGCATGAAGTGGCAAAATTGATTCAGACATGTTTCAGTGCGTTTATTCCTGTTACTGTGGGAATTGTGATTGCATATATGATTAACATCATGATGGATATGTACGAAGATTACTTTTTCAAGAAAAGTGATAATCCATTGGTTGATAAGCTTCGAAGACCGATTTGTTTGATTGGAGCGATTCTGACCATCGGTATTATTATTGGTGTTTTAGTTTATCTGGTTATTCCGGAATTGGTAACCAGTGCTACAATTTTGATCGGAGGTATTCCGAAGGCGGTTAAACAGTTAGCACAGTACGACTGGTTCCAGACAATCGTGCCGGATAATGTAGTGAAACGATTGGTTGAAATGAACTGGAATGACTATATCCATAGTGCAATGAAATTTATCAAAGGTGGTGCAGGTGGGTTTGCCGGTGATGCAATGAACCTTGCAGGTTCCGTATTTTCAACGGCTGTCTCAGCCTTGTTGGGTTTCATCTTTGCAATTTACTTTTTAGGAAGCAAAGAAAAATTTCAGCTTCAGGCTTTGAGAGTGATTCGTGTAACGATGAAAGAACCTTATTACAAGAGAGCGCTCCATTATCTCAGTGTCGGAAATCGCTGTTTTCATAATTACATCGTTGGGAAAATTGTAGATGCAATTGTTGTTGGAATTATGTGTGGTATCGGAATGACTCTGTTGAGATTGCCGTATGTAATGATGATTTCTATTTTTGTAGGATTCACAGCATTAATTCCAATCGTTGGTACTTATGTAGGTATCGCGGCAGGTGCAATCATTATTTTGACGGTTTCCCCGTCTGAAGCTTTGATTTTCCTGATTTTCATTGTTATTATGATTCAGTTTGAAGCTAATGTGATTTACCCGAAGCTGATGAGTAATTCCGTTGGTTTACCGGGAATTTGGGTTCTTGCAGCTGTAACAGCCGGTGGTACACTTGGAGGAATCTTAGGTATGTTAATCGGCGTTCCAATTGCAGCCACAATCTATCAGATTTCCAAGGAAATTATCAAAGAGCGAGAAATGAAACTTGGCCTGGAAAAATTGCCGGAAATCAAGAACATCAGTCAGGAACGCTGGACCAAAATTAAGAAAATTAAAGACAAAGCAACAAAAGAAATCAGAGGCAAGGAAAAGAAGTAATAAACTGCTTGACAAGGAGCCTTATTCTATGGTATAAATACCTTTGTGCAAATCGCATATAGGGGCATAGTTCATCGGTAGAATAAGAGTCTCCAAAACTCCAGAGCTGGGTTCGATTCCTAGTGCCCCTGCTAAAAGGAACATCGTATGATGTTCTTTTTTTTGTGCTCAAATGCCCATAAATAAAGGGAATTGGGAATAGGTCTTGTTTTTTATAGGTGAAAATGAGAGAATCGCAAAGAAATTTGACACACGGCCATTTCCTGAAAAAAGACTGTTTTTACCTTGATTTTTCCTAAAAGTGTTGTCAAAGGTGTTTGGGAAGATATTGTAGTAAAAAATAAGCAATTTCCGAAAATGGAAATTGCTTAAACTGATTTATTGTTATATTCATTAATATACGATTGGATTAGTTGTCTCATATGTGTAGGAAGTTTCCTGTATTCGATAATCAATTCTTCTTCATTAGTGGATAACTTAACATCCACTAATTCTTCGTATTTGCGCCTAATTTCTGAATAATCAATTAGATAATCTACAGATGTTTCGAAATAGTCGGCAAGTTTAATGAGTGTTTGAAAATCTGGTTCGGCTAATCCGTTTTCATATTTATAAATGGATTGTTGGCTTACGCTGACCATATTAGCTAACTTCTGTTGACTAATACCTTTTTCCTCTCGTAACTGTCTTAAATGCTTCAAAATATCACCTCTTTATTAATATTAACAATAAAAAGTTGTTTATTACAAAACTTGTTGGTGGTCGTTTACAACAACTAACGGTTGTGATAAAATAAAACAAAAGAATTGGTCGTAAATAAGTAAGAAAAAAGGAGGATAAAAAAGAAAATAGTCAGTCCACCATTAAAAAAGCATTTCCGTAGATGTGAAGGAGGTGGTTACATGAGAGATAACTGCAGGGAAGCAAATAAATGTATTTATTGTAAAAATTGGATTGGTTCAGCTGCAAAAGTTGATTTTTTAACAGGAAATGCAACACATAGTAAAGAAAGTGGATTATGTAAATTAGATGAATCGGGAGTGAGACATAGTTCTGAATCGCTTTGCAATCATTTTTCTAGGCGACTTTCGTATTATTAAAGAGATATTTAGAGGGCAAAGCAGAGGCTGTTTAGGAGGTGATTTATATGAGTTTTTGGGAGAAAGTTTATAACGTAACAAAGGATATAGCTACAGAATTTAATAGAGAGAAACAAAGTGCATATGAACGTGGATTAGAACTAAGAGATGACAGTCTGATAGAAGCGTATATAAAAGCAATGGGGGCGTATAAATTGGGATATAAACAGGCGATTGATGAAAGAGGTCTAAACGATGATTTAGAACTTGAACTTTCTCTTAGAAGATTGGAGGGATTAATAAAATGAAAAGAAAAGTATATAAAGGTTCATACAACGGAAAACATGTTTGTGCATTCTGTAAGAACTGGTGGGACCCTACAAATTCTGTGATTGTTCCTTTACAAGGAGGAGCATATGAATTTGAAACGAACGAACAAAGAGAATGTAGTAAAAGAAATAATTTAAAAACAAGGGCGAATTTTGTATGTAATAAGTATGAACCGAAAATGTAAATAGAGGTAAAACTATGGGATTTTGGAGTGTTGTCGGAATAATAGTGGGCTTTATTGTGATAGCAATGACATACGCTATTGTGACCTTGTTTCTTGCAGATTATAAAGTTGTAATTGCATCTTTATTTTCGTTGACATATTGGGGTGGAACAACGTATGTTGCAATTTTTTTCTTTGAGAAGACTCATGCGCATATTTTTACGATTCTATTATATTTAAATTTAGTACTGGTAACAGAGTTTATGTTTAGCCTTTATAATGATGTGGTCGCAAATTCTTTAGTAGCATTAGAAATGTATGGAGGATTACAATACATACTTTATATTTGGTTACATAAGAACCATGCTATTATATACGGAATCATAACATTGATTATGATATCTTTTTACTATTTTATTATATGTGAAATGAAAAGAAATTATCATAAAGGAGTGGGATATCCGGAATCGTTTGAAAGTCATGAAGAGGAAAACAAAAGTGCAACGTTAAGAGATATCTGGAAAGTCTATCGGGGAGTCAGGAAGATAATAAAAATTACTAAGTGGCTTAGATAGGATATTGCTAAAAAGATATTTTAGAAAATTGATAAGGAGGATTGAATTTTATGATAGGTGCAATACTTGCTTTAGGAACTGCTGTTGTTGCCGCTGCTTCAGAAATGGATAAAAATGAAGCAGATGTAACTCGAGAAAGGATTATTGCAGAGAATGCTAGAAGACAAGCGGAAATAGATCTTGAAAAAGAAAAAAGAAAGAATAAACATGAAACTGGAACAATAATCCTAAATGGAATTTTTGATTTATTAAAAGAAACAAATTCAAACAGAAAGGAATACTAATATGTTATTAAATCTATTAGTATTCCTTTCTGTTTGAATTTGTTTCTTTTAATAAATCAAAAATTCCATTTAGGATTATTGTTCCAGTTTCATGTTTATTCTTTCTTTTTTCTTTT
>JAILRZ010000084.1 GCA_024697845.1 Eubacterium sp.
AGGAAGCACCTGCTGAAATTAAAGGAACATATCTCAATTTATTTAAGAATGTTTGGGATCTATATATTACAGATGCAGCACAGGATCCTAAGACTTTAGCAACTGGTGGTTATGATGCAGAAGCAGAGTTTTTGGATGGAAAAGCAGTATTTTATCAGAATGGAACTTGGGAATACGCAAATTTAAGTGCAAAATATAAAGATGAAGAATTAGCAATGATTCCAATTTATTGCGGAGCTGACGGAGAAGAAAATGCAGGACTTTGTTCCGGTACAGAAAACTGTTGGGCAGTTAATAGTCAGGCTTCCGAAGAAGATATTCAGGCAACACTAGACTTTATGAAATGGCTTGTAAGCTCTGAAGAAGGAACCAAGATGATGGCAGAACAGTTTGGAGAAATTCCTTATAAGGGAGCTGCAGAAAGCGGCAATATATTCCTGAAAGACGCAAAGAATCTAATTGAAGCAGGAAAATATAACGTTGATTGGGCATTTAACTATACACCAAATGTAGATGAATGGAGAGCAACGTTGGTATCTGCTATGAATGAGTACGATAATGGTGGAAGCTTCGATGTAGTTAAAGCTGCTTTTGTTGATGGATGGGCAACACAATATCAGGCAGCAAATGCAGACTAGTATAGAAAGAACAGATTTCAGGGGTGTTTCAAAAAGTTACACCCCTGTTTTACCTAGGAGGATTCAATATGAGTAAAAAAGGAAATTACAGTGGAACCGCTGTCAATTCAAAACTCCTAAGAAGGCCGATTCAAAGGTGCTTTCTTTTATTTTTAGCACCCACTTTTGGAGCATTTGTTATTGGATTTTTGTGGCCGTTCTTACAAGGAATTTATTTGTCATTCTGCAAATTTGTAACAACCAGCAATGCAGAGTTTATTGGATTTGACAATTATGTAAAAGCGGTTCAAGATCCCACATTTATTCATGCATTTTGGTACACGGCGGTGTATGCAATTGTTTCGTTGTTAATTATTAATGTGTTAGCTTTTACAGTTGCAGTCGCATTAACATCCGGAATGCGGGGAGCAAATCTTTTTAGAACCGCCTTTTTTATGCCGAACCTCATTGGAGGTATTGTTTTGGGATATATTTGGAGTATGATTTTTGATGGAGTATTGAGCAAATATGGAACATCTATTTTGCAGGAAACAAGATATGGTTTCTGGGGGTTGATTATTCTAATGTGTTGGCAACAGGTTGGATATATGATGATTATATATATTGCCGGAATACAAGGAGTTTCGGAAGAGTTAAATGAAGCGGCAAAAATTGACGGAGCCTCTTCTCTTCAGACGCTATTTCATGTGACAATTCCCAATATAATGCCATCGATTACCATTTGCCTATTTTTGACATTAACAAATGGATTTAAGCTGTTTGATCAAAACCTGGCATTGAATGGTGGGGGAAAACCGTTTAGTATCGCCACAGATGGCTCTGGAAAAATTGTAAAGACTACGGAAATGCTGGCGCTGAATATTTACAACACCTTTTATGGAAATAATAAAACAGCAAAAGGAACTGCACAGGCAAAAGCAGTAATTTTCTTTATTCTGGTGGCAGGAATTTCAATGATTCAGCTTAAGGCAACCAGATCAAAGGAGGTGCAACAATAATGAAACAGCGTGAAAAAGAAAACGCAAAATTTAGTCAAAAAATTTTAACTGCTATTTTTGCGGCAATTAGTTTAATATATATTTCTCCAATCTTTATTGTTTTGATGAATTCCTTTAAGAAAAATTCAGCAGTAAAAACCCAGACGTTCCAGTGGCCAAAGGGAGAACAATTTGTAAAATTTGCAAATTATATTAAGGGCTTTACATTTGGAAACTATCCTTTTTATAAGGCAATTATATTCAGCTTTATGATTACAATTTTATCGACATTTTTGATTTTGCTTTGCACCTCTATGGCAGCATGGTACATTGCGCGAGTGGATAGTCTGGTTGCAAGAATTGCTTATTATCTATTTGTGTTTTCAATGGTTGTTCCTTTTCAGATGGTTATGTTTACACTGTCCAAAACGGCGGACAATCTAGGACTCAATACGCCATGGACCATACCGATTGTATATCTTGGCTTTGGAGCGGGAATGGCAGTGTTTATGTTTACGGGATTTATTAAAGGACTTCCGTTAGAAATTGAAGAAGCGGCAGCAATTGATGGATGTGGACCGATTCGGACCTTCTTTATTGTGATTTTGCCAATGCTGAAACCAACACTGATTTCAGTGGGAATATTGGAAATTATGTGGATTTGGAACGACTATTTGCTTCCATATCTGACGTTAGATATGAACGAGTATCGTACGATTCCAATTCATATTCAATACCTTCAGGGCAGCTATGGTGCTGTAGACTTGGGGGCAATTATGGCATTGATCATTCTTAGTATTATACCGGTAATTATTTTCTATCTAGTATGTCAGAAGTATATTATTAAAGGAGTAGCAGCAGGCGCTGTGAAAGGATAGGAGGGATTCTATGCGGGCTGGAGGAATTTTATTACCAATATTCAGTTTGCCAAGCAAATATGGGATCGGATGTTTGTCAAAGGAAGCATATGAATTTGTGGATTTTTTGGCAGAAAGCAAACAAAAATATTGGCAAATTCTCCCGTTAGGACCAACAAGCTTTGGGGATTCACCATATCAATCATTTTCAACCTTTGCTGGAAATCCTTATTTTATTAGCTTGGAGTCATTGATTGAACAGGGATTATTAACCGAGGAAGAATGTGATAGTGTTGATTTTGGTGATGACGAAACAAAGGTTGATTATGCAAAACTTTATGAAGGGCGATTTCGATTGTTGAGAAAAGCATATGTGCGTAGCAAAATTTATAAGAAGCACGAGTTTTTTGAATTTAAAAAAGAAAATGCATACTGGTTGAGAGATTATGCCCTGTTTATGGCATTGAAAGATTGGTTTCATGGAGTACCGTTTATTGAGTGGCCGGAGGATATACGGAAAAGATATGGATATGCCATGGATTACTATCAGAAGAATCTGTATTATGACATTGAATTTTATGAATATCTGCAGTATGAGTTTTATCGACAATGGTTTTCGCTGAAAAAATACGCTAATGAAAAAGGGATTCAGATTATCGGTGACATCCCAATTTATGTGGCTTATGATAGTGCAGACCTTTGGGCAAGGCCGGAACTTTTTCAGTTAGATGATGACCTACAGATGCAGGCAGTGGCCGGCTGTCCACCGGATGGATTTTCAAAAAACGGACAACTTTGGGGAAATCCACTGTATCGATGGGATTACCACCGGGACAGTAACTTTGATTGGTGGATTAAAAGGATTGAAAAATGTGCGACATTATATGATGTTACTAGAATTGATCACTTCAGAGGATTTGACCAGTATTATGCGATTCCGGCTGGAGATAAGAATGCTTGCAATGGACAGTGGGAAAATGGACCGGGCAATGATTTGTTTTTAGCAATTCGATACTGCTTAGGACCGGTCAATATTATTGCAGAGGATTTGGGATATATCACAGATTCCGTACGAAAATTGGTTCGAGATACCGGTTTTCCAAATATGAAAGTGTTGGAGTTTGCCTTTGATTCCAGAGAATCGGATGGGGCAAAAGAATATCTTCCATACAACTATGATACGAACTGTGTTGTTTACACAGGAACCCATGACAATGAAACATTGATGAGCTGGAGTAAAACAATCCAAAAGAAGGAAGTAAAACAAATTCAGGATTATGTCGGAAAACATTTTAAGACCTATCAGGAGGTTGTTGAGGAAATGCTTCGACTAGCCATTGCTTCCTCTGCAAAGCTTTGTGTGATACCAATCCAAGACTATTTAGGATTAGGCGATGAAGCTCGGATTAATACGCCATCCACATTAGGTGGAAATTGGAAGTGGAGACTGAGAGAAGGGCAATTGACACCAGAATTGGCGAGAAGAATCGGGACTTATATGACACGTTATGGACGAAATTGATTTGTGTTGAACCTTTGCATAGAAAAAAGTATGTTTTTAAAGTGTTCTGTGATAGAATGAAGAAAGTTGGAAACGATTTAATAAATACGAGGGAGAAAAAATGGGAAATATTACGATTAAGGATATTGCCAAAATCTGTAATGTAGGAATTGGAACAGTATCCAGAGCGATTAATGATGATCCCGGGATTAATGCAAGAACAAAGGAACGGATTTTACGTGTTATTAAAGAGTGCGGTTACGTGCCTAACAATAGCGCAAGAAATTTGAAAAGATCGGAGTCGAATACGATTGCGTTGCTGATTAAAGGAATTGATAATCAGTTCTTTCAGGGAATGTTGAAAATCTTCCAAGAGGAATTGGGGAAAATCAAATACTCTTTTATGATTCATGCTGTTGCAGAGGATGAGGATGAAGTTTATGAAGCATTGAAACTGGCAAAGGAAAAGAGGCTGAAGGGGATTATTTTCCTAGGAGGATTGATTGATCGAGCTGATGAACGCTTGAAATATATTGGAATTCCATACGTACTCTGTACGGTAGCAATTAATAAGAATGCACCGGAGAGACAATGTTCTTCAGTATCAATTGATGATGAAATGGAAAGTTTCCGGGCAGTAGATTATCTTTGCAAGATGGGACATAAAAAAATTGCGATTATTACCGGACGTGAAGCAGATTATGCAGTAGGACGTCTTCGTTTGGAAGGCTATGAACGGGCATTGAAGGAAAATGGGATTAATTTTGATCCGCAGTTAGTTCGATTTATGAAAGAAAACATTCAGGAATATTCTATTGAGAATGGCTATGCAGTGGCAAAAGAATTGATTGAATCCGGAATAGAGTTTACAGCCCTGTATGCGGTTTCGGATATCACTGCATTTGGTGCATACAAAGCAATTTATGATGCCGGAAAGAAAATACCGGAGGATTATTCTGTCATGGGATTTGATGGATTGAATATCGGAAAATATTTTTATCCGGCCTTAACCACAATGGAGCAGCCGGGAGAAGAAATGGTTCGGACTTCCATCAATTTATTGGTCGATGAAATTGAAGGAAAGAAGAAAAACCAAAAGCTGTTTTTAAAGGCTGCTTTATTAGAAAGGGATTCTGTAAAACAAATAAAAAAGGCGGATTAGGGAGGCAGGAATGTTTCGATACGACAGTAAATTTTGGAGTGTAGCAGGGGTTGTTGGAGATGTAGTTGTAATTAATATTCTTTTTATTATTTCATGCATTCCTATTATTACTATAGGTGCTGCAGTTTCTGCAATGTATACGGTAATGAGAAAGTTAGTGAAGAAGGAAGAAGGATATTTAGTCAGGAATTATTTCAAAGCACTGAAAGAAAATATGAAAAAATCAACAATTATTTGGATGATTTTTTTCATACTGTTTGTGTTGATTTATGCTGATTTAAGAATTGTAAAAGAAAATATGGGGAATTCCACATCTTTTAGTATGGCAATCGGTTTTTTTCTTGTTTCATTTTTGTTGGCGTTAGCCATTTGTATTTATGCATTGGTGTTACAAAGCGGATTTGAGAATACAACCAAAAATACCATTAAAAATGCCACAATTCTGATGTTGGCACAATTGCCATGGACGGTAGTGATTTTGTTGACGACCTTGTCTCCGGTTTTGATGCTGATGATTTTTCCGACGATGTACAGTGTGGTTTTGGCAGGAATGTTCATTGGATGGTTTTCCGGAACGGCATTAATTAATTCGTTTATCTTTAATCGAATTTTTGATAAAATGATAAAAAATAAAGAATAAAAAAACTGCGATTGTAGTGGATGGAAATGTTCCCTACAGTCGCAGTCTTTTTTATTTTTGTGTTAGAAATTTGTTGGAACTAAAACGCTCCAGGTTGGATAATCCACTTTTTGATAAGAAGGATTCACCACTGTTAAAATATTATTGTATAAATAATCGTGAGCTGATTCCGTATTCATCTTCTTGTTTTCATAAAGGTAAGAAGCAACATCATAAACATTTAATGTGGAAATGTCGCTGTACACGTAAGTTCCGTTTGAGAGTTTTGCATAGCTTCTTACAGCATATTGCGTTTTGAAAGCTCCGGCGTTTTTAGCACCGAACTTCATTGTCATTGCGTAATAAGAAGCAGTAGAGGAACTTCCCATCTGGGTGGAAAGTTCACCTTCGCTGGTTGCGGCAAAGGAACGAACGTAAGGGTTTGTGCTATTTACAATCATATCAGACGTAGAAACGCCGGTTTCACTAGTTCCTTTTAAATTGGAAATGGCAAAAACAATTCCCTTTTCCTGAACGGAACGATTGTTAATTTTTGGCTCGGCTGAGGCTACCACACGGAATCCTTCGTGAGTTGTACTAATCTGGAAACCTTCCACCTTCAATCCATTGTTGGAGGAAACTTCTGTAGTTACTTCTTTTGTAGTAATTTCTTGTGTGGTTACTTCTTTTGTAGTAACTTCCTTTGTGGTCGGCTCTGCAGTCGTGATTTCTTTTGTTGTCGGTTCAGCCTTTGTAGTAGGCGGAATAGTGGTCGGTTCTGCAGTAGTTGCCTCACCTTCGACCTGTGTAGCAAAAGAGACATTAGAAACTCTCAAATTCATTGCAGTATTTTGTGGTAAGGATTCACCATTTGCACCACCACCAAAGGCGAAGAATAAGGACAATGGCTGATTATAATTTTCAGGAACCGTATAGGTTGTCTGGTACTGATATGGTGTATTTGCCTTTAAGTTAATATATTCAGCAGCTAATTCAGCGGTACCTTCCCCCTGTAATTTCAAGAAGACTGTTTTGTTGATGTTAGAGAGTAGGGTACATTTATAAGTATAAGTATAACCCGGTCGATAATTTAAATTCTGCAAGGAGGCCTGCGCTCCCCATTCCGAATTACCTACTGCGGAAAGATTTGCAGTAAATCCATCGGAAGGAAGGTTATAAGTTGTAAAGTTTCCGCTGGCGTTTGCCCAGGAACCTACCTGCGTAGACCAAGTAGAACCGGAAGTGTTTACAATATCTTCATTGGAATAAATCGGAGTATAATTTTCGTTTCGCTTGTAATAACGAACATAATCGACTTCCATAGTTGCAGGAAATGCAGAATTATCAATGGTATGTCCCGGCCAGCTTCCGCCAATAGCAAGATTCAAAAGGATATATGCATCCAATTTTAATGGAGCTTTATTAGCGGCATCTGTGGTCAAATCCAGTGTATGATAAACACGGTTATCAACGTACCATTTAATTTCAGTATCACTTCGCTCGACACCATAGGTGTGCCACTGGGTAAGATCTAAGTTCCAACCGTAAGTTCCACCACCGTTGCTATTGATTTCGTCACTTCCTGTGCCAACATTTTTTGGCCAATGTGCAGTACCATAGGCAATGTTTTCTTTGTTGACCGCTTCCATAATGTCAATTTCACCACATTCCGGCCATTGTTTCCCATTATTTCCCATTAACCAGAATGCTGGGAAAGTACCGGTGAAAATCGGAAGCTTGATTCGTGCTTCAATACGACCGTTTCCTAAAGCAACTTTTCTTTCAGTGTTAATACGTGCGGAGGTATAATCATAAGATTTGTAAACACCCGCTGCATCGGTTCCCCATACGGTTTGTTTGCGACCGATAATTTTTAATGTCCCATCACTGACCTGAATGGTGTCGTCCCCATCTTTGTAGTACTGATGTTCTTCGTTCCAACCACCATAGCCGTTGACTTCCACGTTCCATACATTTCGGTTTAATGAAGATCCATTAAACTCATCACTCCACTGGAGATTCCACTCTTCTTCCGCTGCTTTTGTTTCCTTTGTTGGCGGAAGTGCAACAAAAGAAGAGGCAACTAATGATAGAATCAAAGTGCCTGTTACTAGTTTCTTAAACATGATAAATAAATCCCTTTCAAAATATATTTTCCATAAAGATAAGCCCGCAAGGATACGAGCTTATCTTTAGAAATTCTACTTAAATATTTTCCAAATCTTCCTGCGCAATAATTTTAATGCCATTTTTCTTTAAGATAGTAGCAACCTTGTCATTGTCTTTCACTCTGAAAATCATCAAAGCGTCATTGGATTTCTTTGCAAGGAAAGCATAACAATATTCAACGCTGATGCCTTCTTCAGCCAGCATTGTGACGGTCTTTGCCATAGAACCCGGTTCGTCCGGAAATTTTACGCCGATTACTTCTGTCAGATTACAAACCCAGTTATTATCCTTTAATACGGTCAGAGTTGTAATTGGATGATCCACAATGAGTCGGATAATCCCGTAATCGCCGGCGTCAGATACTTCCAAAGCACGCAGGTTCACATTTTTTTCTGCGAGGAAGTTCGTGAGTTTAGCTAAATTTCCTGCTTTGTTTTCAACAAAGACAGAGATCTGATGAATATACATAAGAACACCTCCTTAAATCTTTCGGTTGTCTATTACACGAACAGCTTTTCCTTCGGAACGGGTAATTGATTTTGGCTGAACCAGAGAAACTTTGGCATAAATGCCCAGCATACTCTTTAATCCGGATACAATTTCCTTTTCCTTCTTTTCGATAACGCCGACCTGATCAGAGAACATTTCCGGTGTCATTTCAACCTTAACTTCCAAAGTGTCGCTGTTATTTACGCGATCCACGATTAACTGGTAGTTTGAAGGCATACCATGTTTGATTAATACTTCTTCTACCTGAGATGGGTAAACGTTTACACCCTTGATGATTAACATATCATCGGAACGTCCCATTAATCTGTGAATACGGGCATGGGTACGTCCACACTTACAACGTTCATGAGTAATATATGTAATATCCTTTGTACGATAACGAATCAAAGGAAATGCTTCTTTTGCAAAACTTGTAAATACTAATTCGCCTATTTCGCCATCCGGCAATGGTTCGAATGTTTCAGGATCAACGATTTCAGGAATTACTATATCTTCACAGATATGCATTCCATCCTGTTCCTGACATTCAAAAGCAACACCAGGACCTTCAATTTCTGTTAATCCATAAATGTCATAGGCCTTAATTCCTAATTTATTCTGGATATCATGTCTCATTTCTTCGGACCAGGCTTCAGCACCAAAAATACCGGATTTTAACTTAATCTGATCTTTGATACCTCTTTCGTGGATGGACTCTGCAAGATATGCTGCATAAGATGGGGTACAGCAAAGAATTGTTGACTCCATATCCATCATAAACTGTAACTGTCTGTCGGTGTTTCCGGAAGACATTGGAACAGTCAGACATCCAACTTTATGAGAACCGTCATGAAGACCTGAACCACCGGTAAATAAACCATAACCATAACTAATATGGCAGACGTCTTCATCGCTTCCGCCTGCAGCTACAATCGCACGTGCACAGCCGTTACTCCAGTTATCCAAGTCCTTTTGTGTATAAAAATCCACAACTCTTTTTCCTGTAGTACCAGAGGTAGAGTGGATACGAACGCAATCTTTCAAAGGAACAGCCAATAATCCGTAAGGATAGGCATCTCTTAAATCGTCTTTTGTTAAAAACGGAAGTTTAGAAATATCCTTTAAATTTTGGATATCGTTAGGAGTTACTCCTGCTTCTTCCATTTTTTTCCTGTAAAAAGGTACATTTTCATATACACGTTTTACAACATCTTTTAAGCCA
>JAILRZ010000097.1 GCA_024697845.1 Eubacterium sp.
AACAGCAGGCGATTTTAAGAATGGTATTACAATCGAATACGATGGAAAGATTTATCAGATCGTAGAATTTCAGCATGTAAAACCTGGAAAAGGCGCAGCGTTCGTTAGAACAAAATTAAAAGACATCAAAAATGGTGGTGTGGTTGAAACATCTTTCAGACCTACAGAAAAGTTTGAAAATGCTCACATCGACAGAAAGAATATGCAGTATTTATACAATGATGGAGATTTATATTACTTCATGGATGGCGAAACATATGATCAGATTGCTATCAATAAAGAAAATGTAGGAGATTCTTTGAAATTCGTTAAGGAAAACGAAGAAGTTAAGATTTGTTCATGTAACGGAGACATCTTCGCTATTGAACCACCAATTACAGTTGAACTTGTAATTACAGAAACAGAACCTGGATTCAAGGGAAATACAGCAACGAATGCTACAAAACCTGCAATCGTAGAAACAGGTGCTACAGTTTATGTTCCATTGTTCGTAGAACAGGGTGAAACAATTGTAATTGATACTCGTACAGGAGAATACTCAAAGAGAGTAGGATAAGACAATTGAATTTTCAAAAAGGCTTTGGCAGATGCCAGAGCCTTTTTTTTGAAAGATATTTGTTGTTGCGCTGAGAAGATGGTCAGAGAATTCGTTTGGGAAACTGTTAAAAATGATGGGGAGTTATGGAAAGTGGAAAAATCATATCGTGACATTTGTCAAAAAGAATGGCAATGTGTGGGAATTTATTGTGCAAAAAACAAAAATAAAACTATTTTTTTTGAAAAATGTGTTGCAGAAAGTGTTAAATATGTATAGAATAGGAACAAGGGTTTGAAGTCGAGACATTTTGATTTCAAGGAGACGGAAAACGTTTTGATTTTTCGTGAATTATTTTGATTTATATTAAAGGAGGAGAGCAAATATGAGAAAATTTGCAAAGAAAATTGCTACAGCAGCACTTTCACTTTCATTAGTATTCGCTGTTAGCACATCATGTTTAGGCGTGACATGGCAGAGTTATTTTGGAGCAGACCAGGATTGGTACGAAGGAGCTTCAGGAGAATTAATTAACGCAAACAATGTTACAGGATTTAAGGCAAACCTTAACACAGTTGGTTGGGGTGGTATCTGGGGAGGACAGGTATTCCTTGATGCTTCAACTAAACTTGTTAATGTAAAAAAAGGACAGACATATACAATTAACTTTAAAGCAACATCTTCTAATGTAAATAAATATATTTACGTGAAGGTTGCAACAGATGAAGTTTTAGCAACAAGTTTTTGGGTTAAGATTCCAGCAGGATCCAAGGGAAAAACTGTTAAGAAAACTTTTAAGGCAAAAGCAAACGCTAACACTGTATACTTTGGTATGGGCGGTGACGTAGGTGACCGTGAAAATGTTACTACTGATAATGATGCAGCAATCAGATATGCAGTATTCAAGAAAGATTTCAAGGTTGACGCTGTAGAAGGACTTGCTGATGATGCAAACGGTGATTACACAGCTGCTACAGCAATCACAGTTTCTAACTTCAGCCTTCTTCCACAGGTTAAGATTTCCAGTGCAAAGTCTACAAAGAAGAATACTGTAAAGGTTAAAATTAAGAAAGCTACTACTGGTATCAAGAAGTCAGTTGCAGGATATCAGTTCAAGATTGGAACAAAGAAAGTTAACAAGAACAAAACAACAGTTACATTAAAGAACAAGAAGTTCAAGAGTGGTAAGAAAGTTACTGTTAAGGTAAGAGCATACTCAAAGAATAAGAAGTTCTACGGACCTTGGAGCAAAGCTAAGAAGGTTAAAGTTAAATAATTATAACTAAAAAGTAAATGAATCCCCCACAGAGAATTCTGTGGGGGATTTTTGCGTTCTGAGATATCCATAAATCTGAAATGTAATTGTCGAAAAAAGGTCGAAATAAGGCGAACGATTTTTTACATATTTTAGTAAAAAGTGAATATAATAGTAATGATAAAAAATAAGAAACCAAAGTAATGGTAAAGGGGGAAATACAATGATTGACAAAGTGATTGAAAACAACAGAGTGAGCATGGTGGGAGAAATCGTATCTGAATTCAGATATAGCCACGAAGTATTTGGAGAAGGTTTTTATACGGTGGATATTTCTGTAGAGCGATTGAGTGATCTGACAGATGTGATTCCGCTGATGGTATCAGAACGGTTGGTAGATGTTTCAGAAGACTACATAGGCAGACTGGTGGAAGTGTCCGGACAATTTCGTTCTTATAATCGTCATGAGGGCACGAAGAACAAATTGATTTTATCTATTTTTGTAAGAGAATGGGAAGAAGTAGAAGAAAATTTGGAAGCCGGAAAAACCAATCAGATTTTTCTGGATGGATATATTTGCAAGTCGCCAATCTATCGAAAAACTCCATTGGGGCGTGAAATTGCAGACTTGTTAGTGGCAGTGAACAGACCCTATGGAAAGTCCGATTATATTCCGTGCATTGCCTGGGGGAGAAATGCCAGATACGCCTCAAGCTTTGAGGTGGGTGGTCATATTCAAATCTGGGGCAGAGTGCAGAGTCGTGAATATGTGAAGAAAATCAATGAAGAAGAAACCGAAAAACATACTGCTTACGAAGTATCAGTCAGTAAATTGGAATATTTGGAAGAATAAAAAATAACACATAAAAAATGATACCTATAAAAAAAACGCACCTTCAATAAAATTGTTTTTGTTGAGGGGCGTTTTTTTTTATGATAAAATTTACACATAATTATGGGCTGCTTCAAAGACCGTTTTTGAAGCTCCGGAGAAGGAGAAAGAGAGAATATGAAAAAAGTATTTAGTAAAGTAGTATCCGTGACCCTAGCCATGACAATGGCTTTGAGCGGAGTAAGTTTTACAAACAGTGTAAGTGCTGCGACAACTGTGGATGAATGGAAACAGAATGCCGTAAAAACACCGGGAGAGGGCAAGTTGATTGGTGCCGGTTATATTGATGTGGAATTCGATAATTCTATGGAAGGTTATACATATACCGTATATTTGGATGGAAAGCCAATGTATTGGAACGGAGATGACATTGTACGTACAGAATTAGGCGAAGAAAAAACACAAAGTTCAGTGATTAAGACTTTTTCTTCACAGGATACTCCAAAGACAGAAGTATATACAACTACTGTCAGCAAACATGAGTTGACTGTAAAGGCTGTAAAAGGAAGTGAAGAGGTTGTATCTAATACTCGTACATTTTATGTTTCCAAAAAAGGTATGGCGTTAGGTGGAGATATGAGTAAAAAAATCTCCATGAAAGATTTGAATTGTTCATGGTATTATAACTGGGCAACAGAACCGTTCAACAATGAACTGGATGCTTTTGGGGAAGTCTCCCATGCACCAATGATGTGGGGCGGCGGTGATGACAATAAGGAAAGCATGGAGAATTTGCAAACAACTGCCAATTACATTCTTGGATTTAACGAACCGGATATCGGTTCCCAGGCCAATATGTTATTTTTCAATGCAATTGATATCTGGAAACAGTACATCAGCCCGTTAAATATGAGAAAAGTATCGCCTGCACCGGCAGATCCAAATGGTGGTTCCGGCTGGTTGAAAGAATTTATGGAAGGTGGAGAAAAATGTATCAATCCAAGAACAGGCGAATGGGGATTGTACAGAGATTACAAAGATGATGCAACAAAGACTTTTGTAGATGGAATCGGAGAAGATGTTGACTCTGTAGTGTTACATTATTATAGAAACGCGATTAATCTGGAAGGATTGGGACAGGCAGTTCAAAACCTCTGGAACTATTACCACAAGCCAATCTGGATTACTGAAATTTCAATTATGGGAGCGCGAAGCATTCCATCTGTTAACTATAGTTATGACCGTGAAGGTGCCAAGGAAGAAATGGCAGATTACGTTCGCGGACTCGTGGAATTATTAGATGCTTGTCCATACGTAGAAAGATATTGCTGGTTCTCTTATGATATTGATAGTACGAATGATATTGATGCATGGGATGGTTCCGGTGCGACAAGTATGTTTGAATATGCAACAGGATACTATACAGAATTAGGTAAGTTGTATTCTTCCATCGGAAATCCAGAAGGGTATAATGCGGTAAATATTCAGGATACTCCGGATTTTGTTTGGGCAAACAGAATTAGATCTGACGCAACATATGATAAAAACACAGACCAGGTTACAATGACATGGTATACAGGAACATTAAATGTTGCTTCATACAAAGTGATGATTGACGACCAAGAATACAATGTAACCAATGGTGGAACAATTGACGTTAGTGGATTGAGTGAAGGAAAACATTCTTATCAGGTAGAAATGTGCGACGCAGGTGGAGAAGTTCTATTTAATAAGAAGAAAGCGTTTGAAATTGAACGCCCGGAACCTGGAACAGAACCTACAACAAATAGACCTGTAGAACCTACAACAAAGAAAACTGAAACCACAACAAAGCCGGCTCAGACAACTTCTAAGGTAAGTAAGCCAAAGAAATTTAAACTGAGCAAAGCGCAAAATATTAAGAAAAAATCAGTGAAGTTAACATGGAAGAAGAGTGTCGGCGCAAAGACTTACCAGATTCAATATGCGTTGAACAGTAAATTTACAAAGGGATTAAAGACTAAGAACACAAAGAATGCAAAAAAATTAACTATCAAAATTACATCTTTGAAAAAGAAAAAGACTTATTACTTTAGAGTTCGAGGTAAAAATACCGCTGGATACGGTGCGTGGTCTAATGTTAAGAAGGTAAAAATTAAAAAGTAGTAAGTGATTAAAAAAACGTTTTT
>JAILRZ010000151.1 GCA_024697845.1 Eubacterium sp.
CCTGTACCACCGTGAAGTACTAATGGCATAACACCTGTCTTCTGCTGAATAGCATCTAATGTTTCAAAGCTTAAACCTTCCCAGTTGTCAGGATACTTACCGTGGATGTTACCGATACCTGCTGCAAGCATATCTACACCAAGATCTGCAACTGCTTTACATTCATCAGGATCTGCACATTCACCCTTACCGATTACACCGTCTTCTTCACCACCGATTGAACCAACTTCTGCTTCAATTGATAATCCTAAAGCATGTGCAACATTTACTAATTCCTGTGTCTTAGCAATGTTTTCTTCGATTGGATAATGAGAACCATCAAACATGATAGATGTAAATCCAGCCTTGATACAAGCATAACATCCTTCATATGTACCATGGTCTAAGTGAAGTACTACAGGAACTGTAATTCCTAATTCTTCATCCATAGCCTTAACCATAGCTGCAACTGTTTTAAATCCTGTCATATACTTTCCAGCACCTTCAGACACACCTAAAATTACAGGGCTGTTTAATTCCTGTGCTGTTAAAAGAATAGACTTTGTCCATTCAAGGTTGTTAATATTAAACTGACCTACAGCATAGTGTCCTGCTTTTGCCTTGTCTAACATTTCTTTAGCTGATACTAACATAATGTACCTCCATAAAATTTAAAAATTAATCTCAAACATAACTAGTATACCCGATTTTTCAAGGAATGCCAACATTATTTTACTTTAATCTTGACAGTTTTGCTCCATTTTCCGTATCTTTTCTTCCCAAGAGAGTCGATTGCATAGGTACGAACCTTCACTTTGTAAGTCTTTCCGGATTTAAAATTCAGCATCGTAATAATCTTGGACGGGGTTTCATCTTTCTTCTTTCCAGCTTTCACCTGAAATCCATCATATTTTCCGGAAGCTTTGAATCTTACCGTAAGCGCCTTTTTATATTTCTGCTTTGTGCTGGTGATTTTTGCACGTTTCAGTTTAATTTTTTCCCACTTTGCCTGAACGGTTGTATCACTATAAATTCTGGAAGTCGCCTTTACCTTTTTGTTGGTCTTTGTATTAAACCATCCAAGGAATTTATATTTTGCTCGCTTTGCTGTAGGAATCACCAATGTTTCCCCACTTTGTACTGTCTGGGAAGAAACCGTCTTTCCAATGCTCTTGAACGTTGCCTGATGCTTTGCAACCAAATCTTTGTCATTGTTTTTATATTTTGCCGTAGCACCTTCGTTTTCCCTCTGGTAAACTCGAACATAATCCACCAGCATCTGTGCTGCTGTGAAATCATCATCCGGTCCCACTCCCGGAAGGTTCCCGCCAATCGCACAATTTAAAATAAAGTAATAGTCATCATTGCGCAATTCGGACTTGTAACTTTCTTTAATCTCAAAGGTTTTATAAACAACATTATCCAAATAAAATTCAATTTTCTTCGGAGTCCAGTTCATTCCATAAATGTGCCACTGGGTTTTATCAACATTTTGCTTGGAGCCTACCAGACAGGTATCCTTTCCCGGTCTGTCGATTTCATTCTCAAAATGTAATGCTGCCTGAGCAAAAGTACCTTTATTCCAGGTTTCTAAAATGTCAATCTCGCCGCAATAAGGCCATCCTTTCGGCTGGTTCTGACCTAACATCCAGAATGCCGGCCATAATCCTTTTTTGCTTGGAAGCTTAATTCTTGCTTCAATCTTTCCATATTTAAAAGAAGCTTTTCCACTGGAATTAATTCTTCCGGAGGTATAATCAATTCCTCCCTTTTCATTTTTATCTGCTCTTGGTGTAATTATAAGAGTTCCGTTTTTCACCTGAATATTTCTTTCTTCTTCCGTGTAGTTCTCCCATTCATTATTCCCCCAGCCCCAATCACCGGTGTTGTAGTTCCAGGTATCCATATCAAGTGTTGTACCATCAAATTCATCACTCCATATCAGTTTGTACGGCTTTGCATCCGCTGCCTTGATTGGTGCAGAAATCGCTGTTGCAGTCGCTGCTATTGCCACAGCTCCTACGAAAATTTTTGTAATCCCTTTCATTTTTATCCTCCCTAATTCATTAATCTTTCTTATCCTTTTTATTTTACCAAAAATGTGGCACCCTGGAAAGAAAAACAGGGGACTTCGAGATTATTTTCAAATTCCCCTACATGTGATAAAATAGAAACGTTGTGAAACGATTACTTTATTATAAGGAGACTATTATGGATGTAAAGAAACTTCAGGCGCGAAACACCTCCATGGACATTGTTCGTATTGTTGCTGTTTTTACCGTATTATCGGTTCATTTCTTTTTATATAACGGCTTCTATAGCGAACCAATGACTGGAAATGTAATGTACATTGCATGTATGATGCGTACATTATTCGGTGTATGTGTCCCATTATTTATGGTTTTATCAGGATATCTGATGAGCCAGAAAACATTATCTCTTCGTTATTATCTTGGACTGCGCAAAATATTATTAATGTATTTGTTAGCATGTATTGCCTGTCTCATTTACAAAGCGAATTATCTGAATGAAGAAGTTACCCTTCTCAAAGGCATTTTGGATATTCTCAATTTTAGTGCTGCACCATATGCCTGGTATATTGAGATGTATATCGGTCTGTTTTTAATCATTCCGTTTTTAAATCTGATTTATAATGGATTGAAAACCCAGAATGAAAAACTGATTTTAGTTGCAACTATGGTTGTGATTACAGTACTTCCTACATTATTTAATGTATACAATTTAAATGATGCTTCCTGGTGGGGCGCTCCCCTCTCGTCTGAGGAATTCTCCAAAGTCTTACCGGATTGGTGGAGCAGACTTTATCCGATTACCTATTACTTTATCGGATGTTATTTACATGAATTTGGAAATAAATTAAAAACAAAAACATTACTTCTTTTGTTTGGTATGTCCCTGATTATTTTTACCAGCTATAATTTCCACCGCAGCTATGGCGTCGGCTTCAAAACTTACGCATATGCAAACTGGCAGGGATTACAACCATGTGTATTGACCGTATTATTATTTATTCTCTTGAGCCGTATTCCCGGAGAAAAAATACCTACAGCCGGTAAATACGTTTTATGCAAGGTTTCTAATGTTGCCCTATATATCTATTTAGTTTCTTTTATTTTTGATAAACAATTTTATAAAACATTTACGCTAGATGTACCGGTAATGACAGACAGAGTCCCTTACTATTTCCAAAAAGTATTTCTGATTTTCGGATGCTCATTACTGCTTGGATTGGTTCTTTCTTTTATTGAAGAATGCATTTACGAGGTTTGTGGAAAAATCAAGAAAATTGCAAAATCCATTAAGGAAGATTCTTCAATCAACAATCAGACTCTAATCTTTTTCTGGTTATTCCTGATTGCTGCAATTATTTCCCTTTGGAAATGTCGATTTGGATTTGGCGGATTTGATGAATCCTTTTATCTAACAATTCCACACCGCTTATCCTTAGGAGATGCTCTAATTCGTGACGAATGGCACCTTTCCCAGATGTCTGGATTTTTATTGCTTCCTTGGGTTGCTATTTTCCGTTTTGTTACCGGTGGTACCACAGGGATTCTTCTGGCCACCCGCTACTTATACGTAATTCTTCACGGTGCAGTTTCTGTCTTTGCCTATAAGCGATTAAGCAAATACGGTTACTTCTCCGTTTTCGCAACAGTATTGTACTTCTTATTTACACCGTACAATATTATGGCTCTCAGTTACAATACAATGGCATTGGATTTTCTCGTATTAACCGGAATTTTACTGTCCACCTCAGACTTAAAGAAAATTAAATATCCAATTCTTGCCGGATTAACTTTTGCGGCGGCAGTACTATGTTGTCCATACCTGATGTTTGTGTATGTGCTTTTCGGTATCACAACCTTTATCAGACATTTCTTAATCAAAACAGACATCCTTAAGGATGATTCGGAAGAAAGTTTCTTCCATATAAAAGTATTTCTGTTGTTTACCGGCGGTGCTACCATTTTGGCAATAATCTTCCTGATTTTTGTATTCTCCAGAATCGGTATCAGCGGTATCCAGGAAAACCTGACCGGAATGTTTAGTGATCCGGAACATCCTCAACAGGCATTTACAGAAAAAGCCGGAAAGTTCTTCAAGGCAATCGACGAATGTCATCCAAACTTCTATCTGGCAGTTCGCTGCTATGGAGTTCTTTTGTTGGCAATGATTATTGACAAGAAACGACAGATTCACAGAAGTTTTTATTTAATTTGCAGTTGTTGCATTACAATGTTCTGTTACTTCCTGTTCATACCAACAGCAACTTCTATTTATTACAATGGAATTATTTTCCCAATTATTTTCACGGGATTAACTGCATATATTTTGTGCAAAAACAAGCCAAAGAAATTATTTTACGGATTCTTTGTGTTGGGTATGCTTTATGCATTCTGCGTATTCTTCACATCCAATCAGTATTTTTACATTATTTCTTCCGCTTCAGCGATTACCAATCTTTCCAGTGTCATCTTTATCGGAACACTGTTAAAAGAAATTCGTGAAAATCCGGATGATGTAGCCTATGGGGAGGGATTGAAATATGGTTCCATCGTAATGGTCAGTGCGATGCTAATTATGTTATCTTACTGGCAGTTACAGGTAAAAACCCAGCATTGTTTCTGGGAAACCGGAAATACACCGGAAACTTTACAGACAGAAATCACGGTTGGACCGGCCAAGGGTATTTCAACTACTCAGCCACGAGCTAAAGAATATGAATCCTATTATCAGGATTTACAGAGTTATCAATCCAAAGAAAAAGGAAACATTCTGATTCTTTCAGAAAAAACCTGGTGTTATTTAATTTTAAATGATTATCCGTATGGAACATTTTCCGCATGGCTTTCCGGAGAAAACCAGACCGGACTTGAACGTTTGAAGGAATTTTACAAAATCAATCCAAACAAAATTCCAAAATATATCTACATTCCGAAAACATCAAAATGGGATATTGACGGAATCATTTCGGAAGCCACGGCAGCCGGTTATGAATTGGAAGAAACCAATGTAAGTTATCAGTTAACGAAAAAATAAGCATAAAAAATCCATTGCTTTCCCAGAGCAATGGATTTTTAATTCTATTTCTTTTTAACAAATTTCTGAAGTTTTTTCTTTTTCACTTCAATTCCCGGAAGGCTCTTAATGAAACTTTCAAACTTAGAGTAACCGTAATCTTTCACATTGAAATTTTCAAACTGGTTATGTACTTCCTGACCTAAAGCGCCCAAGTGCATTGGTTCGTGTTCCACCTGCTTGCGAATGAATTTTTCAATGTCGCGTTTGGAAACCTTAATGACCGCTTTCGTCACATACGTACTCTTTCCCTCTTTCTTCACTTCAAAACGTTTCATATCTTCCACGAACGTTGATAAGGATTTATACCCATAGTTTCGCACATCAAAGTCAGAATATGCTTTAATCAGGCGATTGCCAATTTCACCCAAATCAGTATCTTTTCCTGCATTTTCATTTTTCCCGATAATATCTTCAATGTAGGCAATCAATTCTTCAATCGGTGTAATGTCTGCCTTCTTTGATTTATTATCTTCTTCCGCGATTTCCGTTTCATTATCACCGGAATTATTGTCCTTCAGGATTTCCACATTTTTAAAAGTAGTACAGGCTGCCTTCAACGCCTTGGACGCATTTCCTTTTCCCATTCCAATAACTTCCATTCCGGATTCCCGCAAACGGTTTACCAATCTAGTGAAATCACTGTCACTGGAAACAATACAGAATCCTTCAACTTTCCCATCAAACAGAATGTCCATAGCATCAATTACCAACATGATGTCGGAGGCATTTTTCGCATTGGAATATCTCGGCTGATGAATCTGAACAATCGCATGCTTTACTGCAATATCATTCCACGGTTTCAAAGAGTCATCTGTAAAATTACCGTACATTCTCTTATAAGTTACCGTTCCGTACTCATTAATTTCCTTCAAAATATCTTCAATATAATGATAACTGGTATTTTCTGCATCAATCAATAATGCAATTCGTTTATCTGACATAATCCTCTCCTTTATTTTAATATTGAATTAAAACCTTCTTGGCATTTGACCACTTTCCTTTTTTGCTACCATTTATGCCCCGAACTCTAATCCAATATTTCTTTCCTTTTTTTAAGTTTCTAATTTTACAATTAAGTTTTTGGGTGTAAATACTTTTCTTCTTTTTGAATTTTCTGTCTGTAGAATATTGAATCAGGTATCCTTTTGCATTTTTAGCTTTATTGATTACCAGACGGATTATTCTCCCCTTCTTATTCTTAATTTTCTTAATAGACGCTCTGGCAATTTTTATTTTTTTCTTGTTTTCAACTTTTTGAATTTCTTGTTTAGGAACTGTTGTTGAAAATTCTTCCTTTTCCGTCTGTGGCTCGTATACAACCACCTTGAATCCCTTTAACTGAGCCAGGCTTGAAGCTTCCCCAAGTTTCAGCACATAAGCTGTTGCTCCGCTCAATTCACGATCAAATGCATCTTCCCCAATTTCTTTTATATTTGTTGACCAATATACATTCTTAATGTTTTTGCATCCGTCAAATGCGTATCTTCCAATCTTTGTAACACTTTCCGGTAAAACAATTTCTGTAAGAGTCTCTGCACCAAACGAACCAATCGTGTATTCCGGTATTTCAGTAATTCCCTCTTCAAAAACTATTTTCTTAATTCCGCTACACCAAAAAGCTCTTCTTATTTTCTTCACTTTTTTAGGAATTACAATCTCATTCAAATTGCAGAAATGAAAAGCTTCTTCCCCAATTTCTTCCAGATATTTAGGCAACTTCACATCTGTCAGATTCTTGCAAGATTCAAATGCATTTGATTCAATTACTTTAACCTTATCAGGAATTGAAATGGATGTTATTCCTGTACAATTCTTAAATGCTGAATAGTTAATTCTCTGAAGGTCACTAGGCAACTGAATATTTACCAAAGATTTGCATCCGTTAAAAGCTGAACCTTCAATACTTTTAACAGACTTCGGAAATACAACATTTTTCAAATATTCTGCCCTTTCAAACGCATCGCTCGGAACATATTCCATTCCATCTTCGAAAACCACTTTTTCCACGCAACTTTCGTAAAATGTGCAGAATAACTCTGTAACACCTTTAGGAATAAAAATTTCCTTTAATTTTATATCGCCTGAAAACACTTCTCTATTCATACTTCTTAAAGAATCCGGCAATTCTATATGTTCCAAACTCAGATTACCAGCAAATGCATTCGGTCCGATATATGTTAGATTCTTAGAAAATTGAACCTCTGTTAATTTTTCGCACCAGGCAAATGCATTTTCACCAATTTCCGTTACTGAATCCGGCATTGTAATTTTTTCTATTTTTTTCGCTCCCCGCAAAATATCATCCGGAATTTTTTTCATTCCATCTTCAAACTCAACTTTTTTCAAACCACTGCCCCAAAAAGGACAACCAGTTGTTTCCACACCTGTAGGAATAAACACTTCTTTTAGGTTATTACACTCTTTAAATGCTCCCGTCCCCAATTTTTTAATATTTTTAGGTAGTTTAATTTCTTTAATTCCGCTCTCACTAAATGCACTTGTTCCGATAAACTCAATGGTGTCTGGAAGGACAACCTGCTCTAGGTTATACGTCCAAATCAACATATTCGGAAAAACGTCAGTACATCCATCTTCAAAAATAACCTTTTTTAATCCCGAATCAGAAAACGGATATCCACTAACCCTTTCCAAACTTTTTGGAATCGTAATTTCTGTTAACTCTTTGCATCCGCCAAATGCACCATCTATTTCCTTCAAACTTGAAGGGAAATTAATTTCTTCAACCGTGCTACATGCAAACGAATCAGTTCCCAATATTTCCATACTCTCCGGCAAATGCACTTTTTTAATTGTCTTATTGTCCACAAATGCCATTGTTCCAATTTTATAAACGGTCTTTCCATCAATTTTTTCAGGAACCGTTACTTCTTCTTCCGTTCCAGTATACTTTTTTATAATGACACCTTTTTCGTCAAGTTGGTAAGTAAAGTTATTAATTACATACTCCTCTTTTTCCTGAGCATTCACACCTTTCATTGAAAAATTCACATTCAAAATCATTGCCCCAATTAAAATCATTGTCAAAATTTTTTTACTCATCTTTTTTCTCCCTTTGTTGTTCAATATAATTAATATACGGTCTCTTATCAACATCCTGCTGATTGTCCTTATACCATTGGAATGCAAGTTGCTCCTTTTCTTAAGTACAATTCCCCTTTATTTTAACAAATTTTTTCTTCAGATAAAACAAAAAGTCGGAAATCCGACTTTTTCATCTCTCCATATAATAAGTCCCAGAAAAAAACTGCTGCGCTTTCACACAATCATTTTTTATCTTTTCTTGATTGCAGTGACAAACCAGTCTTCATCCCGAATATCAAATTTCGTTTCACAATATGGGCAAATTGCATGCTTGGATGCATCAAAGTTTCCGCCACAATTTGGACATTGAATTGCCTTGATTGAAAAGTTTAAGTCAATATCCTTTTTAATATTTCTTGATAACTTCACGGCAATCACGTCATCAGAACGCTTGATTTTATTTCCATCGTAATGATAGTTCGTCATATATACATCTGCCTGAATATTGCAGTAATCTTCAACGACATTGAAATGAACCACATCAACTGCTCCCATATATCTGGAATAAACAATATCGTCAAATTTGTGGTTCAATGGTTCCCCACAATAAATCGGCAAATCATCCGGGTTATCAGAAAACAAAATCATTTCTACAATGGACGCGATTCTGGTTGAAAAATAGTCGTAAGAAAATTCCGAACTGTATTTTTTCATTGCATTTTCAAATCGCTTGGAAGATTTCCATATTGCCTTAACCATCTTAAAGTTTGTTTTTGACGCAATTAAAGAAAAAATCACCCATCCTATTACAAACAATAGTCCAAGGTGAAGGAATAAGTAAAACATTGCAAATACAAACGCAAACAAAAGCTGTAAAATGCCACCGATTCCTTTTCCAATAGACGGGTTCTTGCTTATAGCAAATACAAGAAATCCTGCTGCCGCAGCAATCGGAAGTGCCATAAATAATAATTTATTGCGAATCGATCCTAACGGATTTGGATTTCTAACAAAATAAAAGTTGCTGATTTTTGGGAATAATTCTGTTAGTTCAAAATGAGTTCCACAGTAACTACAACCATTTTTCAGTTCTCCGACTTTGCTGGGAGTACCACAGTTTGGGCAGGCATATGTATCATTGATATAGGTACCGAGAGGTTTTTGAGCATCAATAACGGATCCATATACCATACTATTCTGTTTCTTATGATATATCTTAGCGTCCCCTTTATAGATGGTGTCTTCCCAGTGCAAATAACGAACATTCGTTACCCCTGTATATTTTCCATCTGTCCACTCATGAATATGTGAATCATCAACAAATGCCGTATTCTGTTCAAATTTTGATTCCAATCGCAAACCGTTTTTTGAAAGTCGTTGCTTTTGCAATTCCATTCCATAGCTTTTTTCATCTGTAAAAGCTGTTAAGGTCGTTTCTTTGGAAAAATAGTTCTTTAACTGAGAAAGAAATTGATCTACCAGTTCTGTATAACGTCTCCCCATTACTATTTATCCTTTCTCCTAGTTCATTTGGATTTTCACTTTTTAATTGTATACTACTTCTTCAACATCTATAGTATCATTCGTTACAGTGATATTTCCTTCAATGTTTTCTGATAAAATCTGTCCCTGCAAACGCTCGGTCTTATAATATGGGTAAATCAAATTGAAGGATACATTTTTAAAATTCTTTCCACCATATTTTAAATTCATTTCCCCTTCAATCGTAGCACTTGTTGAATCAATGTCTCCTCGTAATTCTTCAATTTGGGTAATCGTCACACTACCATATGCAGTCTTAACCTTTTTATTGAGATATTTCTTGATTAATTTTTCCGTTGTTACCGCATCCTTTTCACTGCATTCAGCACTTCTACATTCTGTAAATTCATACGTCTGAGTTTCCAAAAACTCAACTTTTGTACTATCGATTTCTAAGGAAACTTTATCCCCTTCAACAATAAAACGACCTTTTGTATTCTTATCTCCACTAATAGAGTACACATACTTCGTCGCTTCCTTACTAACCAGTTCCCCATCAAGATCAACATCGTTTAATCTATATAAGAATAAGTGTAACGAAATCCTTTCCTCTGAAGCATTAATCCCTGTAATTGTTACCTCATCCTGAGTATCCGGATTGGACCAAACATTATAATCAACTTCTGCTTCTTTGACTTCTTCTTTTTCTGTAGTTGTTTCAACGACAGTGGTAATTTCCTCTGTAGTCGTTTCTTCTGCTGTGGTGGTCTCTGCGACTGTTGTTGTTTCTTTTGGAGTTGTCTCTGCTGTTTCACCACATCCTGACATTACTGTTGCCACGCTAATTACTGTTAATAATGTTACAATTTTCTTCTTCATAGTTTTTCATATCCTTTCTATTAATGTTTTTCACCTCAACAATCTTACCATATCTCCTGTTTTTTTCAATATTTAATAGTGATTTTTTCTTTTCTGAACATAGTAATAATCCCCATATTTCAGGACATCCACTACTTCATTCAGTGCATATGGCGGTTCCCAATTATATAAGCCTCCATCCTCCAACATCCTCCCAGAATTCGGAATGGTATATTTAATAATTCTTTTCCCTTCTAGTGTTTCAATGGCTATCACGCAGGCCTTTAATGGATGTCTACTAACCGAATTCACAAATCTTTTGTCAATTTCATACCCTAAAACAACACCCTCCATTAGTTCTCCACGGAACTCTATTGTGCGAAGTAGCTGTTGTTGTTTACCGGATGCCATAACAACAGAAAATCCCGCAAAAAGTAAAAACATTATTATCACACAAAAAAATATCTGTGATCCCGTCCCCTCTACTCTTTTTGGAGATTCCATCACGACACCAATCAGCAATGCCGCAACAAGAAAAAATCCAATTGCGATACCCCCTCCAGCAACTCTATCGGTGACTGACGCACTTAATGGTGTACATTTTAATTCCGGATAAGACTGTTTTCCTTCAACCAATTCCTTGTTCTTGTTCATATTTATTGCAATATTCTTGTCTAAATTATCCAACCCTTCCCACTTAGCTTCGTAAGTACTTTTTTGAGCCGGTTTCTTTACTTCATCATCGAAATCATCCATATGTTTTAGTGATTGCATAGCCAATTCCTTTTTATCCTAAAATATACAATAACCGCTCGAGAAAATGTTCAAGCGATTATTACATCTTTTATCATACTATTATATGGAATTGTGAATGTCAATTTTTTGAATATGTTTAATCCCTTGACGATGATTTATTCCTTTAATATACTTGAATCAGAACAGTTGTACCAATGGTGGTTAGGTCTTACAAAAGATGATGGATGGGAAATTGTAAGTACCGGATATTAATATTTTATATGATATAATGAAAAGGGCTGAACAGCATTTGCTATTCAGCCCTTTTCCCTTTGATTAGAGATACAACTGCTAAGACTACACATATTAAGCACCAGGTAGCCCATACTTTCAAATCTGCATACGAACCAGCCATTGTGTAACCAAGCAAGGAACCAATTCCGAACAGAATAATCAAGGCGATATTTCCCCCCTTGCCACCTTTACGAGTTGCAATAGAAACGATGCCTCCAGTCAGTAACATTATCGCAACAAATAATCCGGCAGTTCCACTCACTTCGCCATTTTCTTCAATAGCATTCCCTAATCCTGCAGCACAGGATTGAAATGATACTAATACAAATAAGATAATTGATAAAATTCCAGACACAAGTTTCCAAGTTTTCATAATGAGTCCTCCTTTTTAATAATGCAATTTATAATTCGAAATCTCATTGCATATAAATTGTGAAATTTTCAGCCGCGCACTTTCTATCATAAAGAGATAGACAAGTTCTTTTATTAGTAGTATTTATGTCAATAAATACTACTATCTGATATGCGTATCAGCGATTTTTCTCTTTCTATACATATACCAAAAGGTCTTTCGATTTGAAATCGAAAGACCTTTTGGTATTTTTTACTCTTATCGTTTTTCTATCTGCAATGATTATTCTATGATCCAAACTATGCCTAAAAACTACGATAAAGATTTTAATGCTTCGGATAAAGATGAGAGACATCCAAATAATCCGGAATTCCTCTTTGGAACTTCACAACCGGCTCACCCAGAATTAATGGATAAGCATAATCAATAAATTCCTGAGTTACATCATTTCCACGTTCATTAATCCATTCTCTTGGAACGTGTTTTACCAGACCGGCTACGTTCTTCACATCGGTATCGCCCATATCTACTGCATAAGGATCATTGGATTTTCTGATAGCAGTAACCATGACACCGGATTTTCCTTCAATGGCAACTTTCACTGCATGCATTCCAAGACGGAACGCTTCACCGATATCGGTAATGGATGACATATGTGCTGCAGCTCTTTGCAGAATGTTAATTTCCACGGAACGAACCTTTACCTGCAAACGTTCCTTCACAATATATTCCAGACACTTTCCGGTACCACTGAGCTGGCTATGTCCAAAGGTATCTTCTACTGCTGTTGTGGCACTGATATATTTGCCATCAGCATCCTTGATTCCTTCCGATACAGCAACAACAACGTTATTGTAGCGATCTAATGCTTTTTGGAGATCCTCAATAAATTCCTCTTCATTGAAGGCAACCTCCGGAAGATAAATCAAGTGTGGTGCAAAATTATATTCATTTCTTGCTAAGACGGAAGCACCTGCCAGCCATCCGGCATCTCGTCCCATAATTTCTACAATAGTAACACTTTTAATTGGGTAGATTGAGGTATCATGACCAATTTCCAATAGAGTAGACGCAACATATTTTGCTGCAGAACCATATCCTGGGGTGTGATCAGTAACACAAAGATCATTGTCAATTGTTTTTGGAATTCCAACAATTTTAATCGGGTTTCCAATCTTCTGTGCATAAGCATTTAATTTATCTACAGTATCCATAGAGTCGTTTCCGCCAATATAGAAAAATGCATCAATATCATATTCCTCGAATTTATTGAAAATGTATGCGTACGGTGCGTCATCCTCTGAATAATCTGGCAACTGATAACGACAGGAACCAAGATACATCGACGGAGATTTCTGTAATAAATCAATAAACATTGGTGTTTCTTCCACCTTTTTCGTCAAATCCATTAAACGTCCGTTGAGCAGGCCCTGTACACCGTTCAATGATCCGTATACCGTATCAAAATAAGTACTGTTGATAGCCCCCTGAATAACACCGGCCAAACTGGAATTTATAGCTACAGTCGGTCCACCGGACTGAGCAACTAAGCAATTATGCATAATTATATCCTCCTAAATCTTTCTTTCTACAGTATAGCCCACATTCCGACAAATCACAAGATTGTAACACATTTCTCTTGAAAGAAGAAGGAATAATTTCCGGCGGTTTGTCACTCTTGCAGAATCAGGGCATAAAGTAATAATGTAACACAATCAAGGAGAGAAAGATGGATTGTAATTGCAATCAAAATGGCAGAGGATATCGTTCGGGAATGGAGCGACGGAACATGCCGGGGAATAACAGAAACATGTACTACACTCGCGGGCAATCCAACGGAAGACGAGGCACCTGTAACCCGGCAAGTGCACCAGTAGACCAGATGACGATTGGAATGGGTTATGTTCCTTGGCAGAAATGGCAGAACATTTATGATCTGGATGAAGCATTGAAGCGAGGAACAATTTTTGAAGAATTGGATAAACCATATTTAGGAAGGCCGGTGAAAGCATGAATCAGGAAAAGTTGATGCAGTTAATTCAAAAGGCAAGTTTTGCTGTGTACGATACGAAACTGTTTTTGGATACCCATCCAAATTGTCAAGAAGCATTAGATTATTATCATGAAATGAAAAAACTCAGAGATAAAGCCTGGAATGAATATACGGAAAACTACGGTTCGCTTAGTGCAGAGGATGTAACGAATCGAGAGTATTGGGATTGGAATCAGCGAGCATGGCCTTGGGAAGGAGGGAACTGCTAATGTATAGTTATGACAGAATGCTACAGTATCCGGTAAATATTAAAACGAGAAATCCGAAAATTGCGCAGATTATAATAAGTCAATATGGTGGTGGTTATTGCAATAACGTATGACCTTGATAAACTGTTCTTTTTAACCAGAAAATGGCTGTTGCAAAAAATGCAACAGCCACCTATCCTATCTGGCTAATCTTGATATTCTCACCCAGCTCTTTGTTCCGGTAATCTTTCCCAGGAACATTCCTTTTGCAAACTTATACTGATTAATCTGCAGTTTTGTTCCCTTAGTTTTGATTTTTCCAGTCTTTTTTCCTGTTGAATCAAATAATGATACTTTCGATTTGGTGTAATATGTTTCGGGTGAATATGTATTAAGAATTCCCACAGCAATAGCTCTGGCCATCTTCTTTGCATTCCACAACTTCGCATCGTCCTTATCATCCACGAAAGCACATTCAACCAACATAGCCGGAGCCTTGGTTGAATTAAGAACCATCAAGCTCTTGTTTTCTTTAACCCCTCGGTTGGTGTAACCCAACTTAGCCACAGCATTACATACATTAGCAGCCACAGCACTAATCTTTCCGGTGTTGGAATATACCAGGACTTCTACTCCCCCGGTCTTTCCATCTCCAGTTTTATCGTTCCTACCGCTGTTTAGATGTAAGCTTACATCCAGTTCAACTGCATGTGCATTACACTTTCTCACAATTCGATTAAGAACATCCACCTGTGAAGTTCCATTATCGCAAGTACAATCGTAGACCGTGTGACCTGCTGCTTTCAGGTACTTGATTAAGTACTTTTTCACTTTTCTGGCTTCAGTAGACTCCTTAAGGAATCCAGAAGCACCGCAGGCTATCTTTCCGTCTGGATTGTGACCAGCATGAACATTAATCTTCATAGTAACCTCCTATAATCTTCATAGTAACCTCCTATTCTGCAAACATCCAATCTTCCGCAAGCATATCTGCCTGAGAGGCAAGCCATCCCATCTGCACTCCGCTTGTTCCAACAAATGCAATTGCCCTATTCCCAATAGCATCATGCTCAGTGTTAATACTTTCTCCTGCAGCATTGACGTAACTAATATTGGATGCCAATTCAATATACTGCTTCTTTCCATTCCATCCTTCTCTTGCTACCTTCATTCCTCTTTTCATATATTTGATAGCATCAGAGAAAGAGAATCTAGCTACACCGCCAAGAATCGGAGTATTACTATCTGCTGCTAGCTCCCATTCATCAGACATAATATTGTCTAATGTGTATTCAACCCGAACAGTTTCTCGGATATCTAACACATTCCCATCCTTGCAATGCATTACAATTGTCTGTTTCGCATCATCCCATCTCCAATATCCTGCCCAAGATGGTAACTTAACCTTTCCACCCTGCTTCATAATTTTCATTGCTTCATCAAACTTCATTTTCTATTCCTCCACTTCTGGCAATCCTGCCACACTTGTTAATAATGATACAATTCCTGCAAGTACACTGGCTGATACCACTACCTTCCATTCCACGCTGCTTAAAACTGCTGCAGCTCCGATTGTTCCTACTGCCGTCTGTGCCATAGTCTTAATCGCTCTGATTCCTGCTGCTTTCCACCACTTACTACTCATCCAATCACTCCTTCCTATTCATGCGCCTGTTGGTTCAGGTGCTTTTCAATCTTGTTGATTGCTTCTGTTACCGGACCATTACACCCTTGCTCCTTTAGTCCTTTTAAGCAAGCCAAAACCCCAAAGGTCAACAAGCACTGCTCGTCCTTCATCTTTTCAATATCTCTGTCCTGTTTTTCTTGCTTTAGCCACCAATTATGCATATGAATAAAAAATCCGGCTATTGTTACTATTGCTGTTAAAACTGCTGCTGCTGTTATAACCTCTTGCGCTCCTATGTACATCAAGTCACTCCTTTCCTGTTCTTATATAATTCTACAAAAAAAGCACGTGTTATTTCTAACACGCACCTTTTCGATTATTTCCATCCGTTTATTCTGTTTTTGTAGTTCTCCTGGTTCTCTCCTAGATAAACTGCTAGTGACAACAGCATTCTTTCCAAGGAAGAAGTATCTTTTCCGGAAGATTTCATATAAATGTACATTGGCTTGTAGGTCTTCTCGATTGCATTCAAAATTGTTGATTTATCTTTCTTTTCATTGTAATAAAGATTTGAAATTTCATTCTGTGCTAATTGAACGTCTCCTGAAGCAATGTAAGCATTCATATTCATGTAATCATCTGAGGAGCTTACCCAATTGAGTACTGTTTCCTCATACTTTGTAAGATCCAATCCCAAATAGTCTGCTACAGTCATCAGATTTCCGCCAAGTGTCTGCCAATCGCTATTCGTGTAGTACTTATAAATGAATTCTCCCTTAAGTCCATTATTGATTGCATTCTTTATGGTATCAACACTCTTTCCATTTCCTCTGTCATACAATAGTTCCAGATATTCTTTTGCTTCATTCATATTTCCGGTTCTGATTGCTTCATTTAAATCTGTATAACTATTTTTACCGGACCATTTGCTTTTCAGTTCATATGCATCCAGCTCTGTCATTCCGAGATAGTTCTTTAAGTATGTATCCACCTTGCTCTCTGAAATGCTACCACTCAAATAATCATTCTTTAATTTACTCTTAATTCCGGAGTCTATTGTCTTCTGGTCCTTTGACTGAAGCATATATTCCATAATGTGATTAAATTCTTCCTGATTTTCTGCAATCATACTGTCATACAATTCATTGGTTCCATACAGTGGTTTCTCTCCATCTGCATCTACGTTTTCTTTTTCCTCCTTCGGATTCATCCGGTTCACAATTCCTTTAACTGCTTTGATTGCAACATCCTTCTTAAATCCATCACCGGTAATATCATTAATCAAACTCTCATATGCCTGATAGTCTTTATTGATATACGCTTCTGCTGCTTCCGTAACTCTCTGATCATCTTCTTTCAGCCTATTTGCAATCTGTGTATCAATGGTCTTATAAGTCACACCTGCTTTTTCCAACATATTCATATATCGGTTTGCATCTTCAGTGTTTCCTTCTTTCAATGCTTCATAGTATCCGGAGTACAACTGCGAATTCTTATACTGGTATCCTAATGAATTTTCAATCTGCTGATTTCCAAATGCTTTACCAATGTAGTACACATCCGCTTTCAGGATGTTTGAAATATTCTTTAGTTCCAATCCCTTTAATTGCGCGATGGAATAAGCAAGGTTCTCTGTTACTTCCAGCAATCCTTGTGGAGTAAATTCTTTTTCTCCTGCTGCCACTGATTTTCCATATTCCGCAATTTTCTTAATTGAAGTATACGCTTCATTAATCATGCTGAGTGACGGTGATTCAATATCATAGAATGTTCCATCTCCAACAATGGAATTAATCATATCATACAGTTCACTTCCACCGATTGGTGCAATCATACTTACCATTGAAGATGCAAATCCTTCCGGCAAATTGGATAAAATATCAATTTCTCCGGTTTCATCATCTCTCCAAGGTTTTGTTTTATTAATCGCAAAGTTTGCCAGTAATGTCATCAGAGTGAACACGCCTGCTGAATTAATCAATGCCGGTACCGCCTTCATGTAGAATCTCTTTCTAGCGTTCTTCAGCTTGTTCTTGTTAGTCTCTGTCCTATACTTCTTATAATTGTCTTCTGCAGCCTTATACTCTCCTAGTGCATCATAAATCATTCCAAAGGTTTGAAGTGGCTGTGTCTTAAACATGGACAATGTTTTAGCAAGGATATTATTGCTCTTTTGGATTCCTGCTCTGTACTGTACGGAATACATAGGCTGTGTATCTTCTAGGACCATATTATAAAGATCAGTCACTCTCTTCCAATATTCTTCAGAACCCTTCTTGATATTTGTCTTTTTGATTTCATCATTTACCTGGTACTTTGCAGCATCCCATAGTTTTGCTGTTGTAAAACAGTCAACGGTTGTAATCCAACTTCTTCCGTTTAGAATGCCCGGGAGCTTATCAAGTAGATCCTGCAGTTTAGAACTTTTCTGAATTGCTTCAATCTCAATGTGGGACAATCCCAATCTTCTCTTATAATGTGCTCCGGTATGCTCATCTATTTCATCAATATTCGTTCTTCCCACTAATGCCTTAGTGAGGTTCTTTGCATCGATGTATGCCATAGCTGTAGGATATGAAGCAAACTGCTTAATCGATACAGATAAGTTTGTATTAAGCGCTGCAGCCACAAAGTTCGAATGAAGTTTTCCAAACTGCTTCTGGAAGTCATCTGCGCCGGACTTGTCTACAGTCATAGCCCTTCCGGTTTCTATTTCATCCACAATCCTTGTAAGTCTCTGATATGTTTCAGATCCATAAGAATCCTGAATTGTCTGCGCTACTGATTCCACTCCTCCAGGCATTGTATAATTAAGAATCTTTCGCAGATTTCTAACCGGAATCGTATATGCATAATATCTTGATGTGAAATCAATGTTATCATTTACAACCTTTTCAATTCCAATAATTCTAAGTGGCTGTGGAGCATTCATTGTTGTTGACTTTAAGGATCCATGTCCCTGAAGTGTCGCATCCAGTTTCACTGCCGGTGATTCCGTTTTCACAAAGTTATCATCCACATATAGTCTGATATAGTTATTGGCTGTAGCAAGTGGAACACCTCTTGTAACGACTGATACCTCATTCGTTGCATCTGTAGATACCACATTAAACAAATGTCTTGCTGTGCTCATCCACTGCTTATCATACTCAGTGAGTTTCTGTCTCATCTGGTTAATTCCGTTCTCTGTTACATTGACCGTTCTCCTTGAATTATCTTTAGCCTTCAGCAAATCACCCTTCAACAGTTCTTTTGCATCATATACTGTAAGACCACCTTTTTCCATATGTGTTCTACCCTGCGGTCTTTCCCATGACATAATAATCTGTACCAACTGGCTGTGGCTTATTGTAACCGGCTTACCATGAATATCATAGAATGCATTTTCAATCAGACTTCCTTTCTCTTTTCCAGTGAACTTATCATATTCAGCCTTCTGACTGGTCAATGCATCAAATGGCTTTGAAGCATCCATTTTGAACTTATCATAGGTCCTTGTTGCATCAAACAATTCACTATACAGTTTCCACAATGTATTATCTTCATTATATCCGGTTAGTGACCTTACATAACGAACATCTGATAACAGATATTTTTCTGCATACACATTTACGGAATGAGCAAGTTTTTGTAATCTGTTCCTCTGTTTTACATCTCCATTCTCATCAATGACCTTCTGTGCAATCTTCATATTTTCTTCGTTCCGGTCCTGTGCTACCTGATTGGTTGCATTAATGACAATATGGGATACTTCCTTCAGGCTTTCATACAATCGTTCCAACTGATAATTATCAAGACTAACCAGTGCCTTATCCTCTGTAATCTCTGCAATGTTTTTCAGGTGTTCATCAAGTCTCTCATCATATTCTGATTTCCATTCATAACTCTGTCCCTTAAACTTCGCATAGCTTTCTTGTACAACCTTTAATTTTTTATGGAGTGCCTTTTCTGTTTTATTGACTGCTGCCACTGAGAAGTAATTATCATGGACGGTATTCATAATCTGTCGCATTTCAACCTTATTGAGATCCAATTCACTCTCGGCCAACCAACGCTCCAACCGGTTCTCAGAACGTCCAACAGACTCATTGTAGTCTTCCAGGAACGTAATCGTACATCTATCAGTAATTTTCTTTGCAACACTCTCACTAATTCCAAGATTCATCAACGCATCCTGTGTTACACGTTCTACGTGGCCAAGGTTCATGTTGCCCCGGTAGATTTCATTCAGTACATCGATAACCTTATCAGCAATTTCAAGTGGTACACTCTTTTTCTGTGTAATCTTTGCAGCCAAGTTATTTCTAAGTCTTACAATCTTATCTTTGTACACCTTCTTGTCATACCTAGCTTTATAGTCCTTCCTTGCCTCATACAGTTTCTCTTTGTATTCTTCTCTTGCTTCATTCAGTTCTTGAATACGTGCATCAGCAAATGTCTGAACAGATGGAAGTTCAAAATATTCCTGGAAGATTTCCTGTGCAATATCTCTTGCAGCATTATCTACATCCATTCCACCCATTACATCAACCTGCTTTGCACTGATATTTGTAATGATATCCTGCAGTTCATCCACCTGATCCGCATCACCGGTCTCCTTGTTAAACAGCTCCGGATACATTTCCGCATACTGTTGCCACATTTCATCCAATGGAATTCCTTCTTTAACCAATCGAAGTTTACCCATCATCTTCTTCCGGAAGTCATTATAGGTTCCGTACTGTTCTGCTGCAGCTTCCTTCTGCACATCATTCAACATAATCCTTGTAGTACGAAGTGTCTTTCTCAGTTCCGCATACTGATCATACATACTACTATCTACTTCCTGTGATGTCTCTGCAATCTTCCGTCCCATCTTCATCATTGCATTCATCACTGCAGAATAGTTCTGTACTTTAGAATTCTTTGTGAATTCGAGGATTTCTTTCATGTTGTGATTAAAATCTTCAATCGGATATGTAGAATTGTATTTCTTCAGAATCTTCTTTCCCATTTTCTGGATATCTTCCATCTTTGGAGAATGACCTTTGGTTACTTCAAACTCCTTCCGGAGCAGTTCCACCTGTTCCTTCAGATAATCTCTTTCCTCCAGAAGTGTTCCATAGTCTGCTTCTGAGATATTTCGCATAGAGAATTGTGGTTCACCACTATTGCCATTCTTATTTTCTTGTGTTATATTCTCTCTAAGAGAGTTTTGAGTCTCATTGATCTTCTGCTTATTAGCAGAAGTGAGTAATTCAGAACTCTCTTTTGTTATATCTATATGATGAATCCAAAATTTATTTTTCGCTACCGTCTTTTTAACATCAAAAGATATAGTGCATGGTTCTCCATTAATTGTTGTCTTAACCTTAAAATATGCAAACTCTGAATTATCTCCATGTTCGTTCTTCACATTATCATCTTTCAACGTTGCTTCTTGAAGTATTTCCGGAAGGCTTCTCAATGTCGCGATTTTCAATTTTTTTAAAGCTCTTGGCAACGTCTTAAATCTTTTTCCGCTTCCCAGTGTTTCTTTAATTCCTTTTTTGTTTAAGGTTATAACCATCCCCGTTTCTTTATTTGTATAGTCTCCATAATATTTTTCTTTTTCCAGCGCTGGAAGAACTTTCTTTTGAACAGCAATATAGTCATTTAATTTGTCAATAGCAAAAGAATTAACCTCCTTTTCAATGTCAATTCTTAATGAATATCTAATATCCGGATTGTCACTTCTAAATCTTTCCTCCAAAGAGATTACATCTCCATTGTCATCATATGTTACTGGATCAGCTGACTTCAGCTGTTGCTGAGGTTTAAAGAATATGTATACATTAGCCGGATTGGAATATCCTCTCATATCCCTTCCACCATCATCCACAACATTCTTTATCTTTACGCCCTGATATCCTTTTTCATATGCATCCTTTGCAATATCTCTAGTTCTAATACTTCTCTGATTCGGTTTATGTTCCTCTGTCAATTTCAGTACACGCTTAACATATCCTTCATCATATTCTTTTTCAGTTCCATTGAATGCTATCAAATAATTCCCATTCTCTTTTGAGTAGGAAACACTGTCATAATACCCTGTTTCTTCCAACATCTTAACCAACTCTTCAGGAGAATATTCTTTTGGTCCGTAATCATACATAATATGATTCCAGTTTGCCCCCTTCGCATCTATCTCCATTAAATTGTCTATATTTGCAAACAGTTCATAATTTCCACTTCCTGCCTTGATTATCTTCCTTACATAATCTGTGTCTCTTACAATCCCATCAAGATAAAACAAATCTTCATCTAATCGGTCAAGAGTTTCGATTAATCTAATTGCTCTTTGGGCATTATCGCTAATTACATAGTTAATGTTACTGAGTTTTTCAAGATATGGTTTCATTTTCTTTGCCACTTCCATTCCGGAGCTGGCATTTTTAAATAGCAAATACTCCGCCACCATATCATTGTAGAGTTTATCTAGTTCATTATAATCCTTTGTGGAGAAACCTCTTTCCTTCAGTGTGTAATAACTCTCCTGCTGCATTCTATGCAATCTTCCTAGTTCCACTTCCAGTTCGTACATTCTTCCTTCTAAATCACCTTTTTCTAGTAACTCACTATCCTTGAACAACCCTCTATTAATTATTTGATTAAAAAGTTCTTCTGCATCCGTTCCAACTTCTTCATTAATTTCTCTTGTATCACTTGCACCAGAATATGTCTGTGCCAAGTTTACATCATCAGTTGCCCAGAATGAAAAGCCATCATCTGATTTCCCTAAATCTATCTTTGTGAAACCAAATTCTTCTGTTCCATGATATACCTTTTGTGTAAATCCTTTGCTCTTTGCATACTGTTCAACCAACGCTTTAGCTTTGTCATAATTATCTTGTTCTACAGCATTTTTGTACTCATTTTCAATTTTCATAGAAAATCTAATGTCTGGGTTATCTGTTGGTTCCTCGTTCTCAATGAGTTTAATCTGCTCTGGACTAAATGCAATATATTCTACATAGTCTGGATCATCTTCATCAAAAGCAATTACTCCGTCATAGCCTAATGACTGAAGTTCTTCTCTAGCTCTTAATCCGGCTCCTTCATATTTTTCATTTTTCTGTTTGAAGAAAATGTCATAAGCAGTATCATAATCTGCTGGATTTTCTATATTTAAGTAGAACGCTCT
>JAILRZ010000074.1 GCA_024697845.1 Eubacterium sp.
TGTTATCATCAAGAAGCATATCAATACGCTTTCTTGCTATAACGTTTGATGTCGTACTCATAAAATAGTCCTCCATTAACTTATTTTAAGCCCTAATGGATTATTCCATTAGGGCATTTTGGCACTTGCCAATTTTCGCCATATATAGATTAAATCTTTTATGGTCAAATATCAAGTAAAAAAATCTTTTTTTGTCAATTTTTTGTAACAGTTTTCAGTCGTTTATCTAACCATGCCTGATTTATTGGCACAAAATTTTCCTGTTCAAAGTAAACACCGTACCAAACAAGGAATACATATACTGTCCAAATTCGTCTGCTGTGGTCTGCCTTTCCTTCTCGATGCTCTTTCATCAACTGTTCTAAAATCTCAGTATTGAAAAAACGCTGTGCATTTTCATTAGTCAATGTTTCCATTACTTTATTGTAATATTTATCTTCCTTTAACCAGACACGAATCGGAACCGGAAATCCCAGTTTTTTCTTGTTGGCGGTTGCCTCCGGAATATGACGTTTTGCAGCGATTCGAAAAGCTTTTTTCGTTGCTTCTTTGTCACATCTAAAATCAATTGGAAGAGTTTTGGCATATTCAAAAACCCGAACATCTAAAAACGGCACTCTGGATTCCAGGCAATGAGCCATACTCATTTTATCTGCCTTTAATAGAATATCTCCCTGAAGCCAAAAATTGGTATCAATGTATTGCATCTTGGCAATATCATTAAGATGTTGAACCTTGGCATAAGTAGATGCCACCAGTTCCTGTGGGCTTTGATGTGTCAATTTTGTCTTTAACAGTTTTTCTCGGTCTTCAACAGAAAACATATTAGCATTACCAATAAATCGCTCTTCTACAGTCTTGCTTCCACGAATTACAAAATTCTTTCCCTTTACATTTGGCATTTTTTTTGCAACACCAGCCAATCCTTTTCGTAGAGCCTTTGGCAGTTTCTGATATTTTTTCAAAGACAATGGTTCATGATAAATATTGTAACCACCAAAGAATTCGTCTGCTCCTTCTCCGGAAAGAACAACCTTAATCTGTTCTGCGGCAAGCTGATCCACGAAATACAAAGCAATACAGGATGGATCCGCCAAAGGCTCGTCCATGTAATACATTACTGTTTCAATGGAGTCAAAATATTCATCACTGTCAATATTTTTACTGAAATTCTTTTTCCCCAATTCTTCCACTAGGGACTCTGCGTAACGAATTTCATTGTACTTGCTTTCTTTATCCAGAAATCCTACCGTAAAAGTCTTTTCTCCCGGGAATTCCGAAACAACATAGCTGGAATCCACTCCACTGGATAACAGGGAACCTACTTCCACGTCAGCAATCATATGAGCATCTACGGTATCATGAACCACTTCTTCGATTTTTGAAACCGTTTCTTCCAGGTCGCCCTGTTCCTTTGGTTCCATCATTGGATCAAAATAACGTTCAATGGTCAGTTTTCCGTCCTTGTAAGTCATGTAGTGTCCTGCCGGAAGTCGATAAATTCCCTTAAAAAATGTTTCCGGCAAAACAGAATACTGAAAGCTCAAATACTGCTCCAATGCTTCTTCATTGACTTCCTTCGGGAATCCAGGGAATTCCAAAATTGCTTTTGTTTCAGATCCGAAAATCAAATGGTTGTCCATCTGGGCATAGTAAAACGGTTTGATTCCAAAATGATCTCTGGCTCCAAACATTTCTTTCTTTTCCGCATTCCAGATTACGAAAGCAAACATTCCCCTCAATTTATCCAGCAAGCCCACACCATATTCTTCATAACCATGAATCAAACATTCCGTATCTGATTCATTGGAAAATTTATGTCCTTTTGCAATTAAATCTTTACGCAACTCCAGATGATTGTAGATTTCACCATTGAATACAATTGCCAAATCTCCGGTTTCATTGTACATTGGCTGAGCACCGTGATTCAAATCAATAATACTGAGTCGGCGATGACCGATTGCCGCTAGTTTGTCCACGTACATTCCTTCGTCATCCGGACCACGATGGGCAATCTTGTCCATCATTCGTTTTAACGTTTCTTTGCTGTTTTCAGTTTCTCCAAAAAATCCACATATACCACACATATTTTTTTCCTTCTTTCATCAGTCTTGCGTTTTCATACTTTGTTTTATAGTACCTTCTGCACTTCCGGTTCTGAAATAATTTCCGAAATCAGAACTCTTTCATCCATCGGATATTTCACACCTTTAATTTCCTGATAGTCTTCATGCCCTTTTCCTGCAAGAATAATCACATCTCCGTCTTGAGCATTTAAAATTGCATAGCGAATTGCATCCTTACGATCCGGTACGGTTACGTATTCACCATCCGCCTTATGTACTCCCGTTAAAATATCTTCAATGATATCCATTGGTTCTTCAAATCTCGGATTATCAGAAGTTACGATAGTCAGATCCGATAATTTTGAGGATACCTCTCCCATTTCAAATCGACGATCCTTGGAGCGGTTCCCTCCGCAACCGAATAATGTCACCAAGCGTTTTGGTTCATATTGCTTCAGACTCTGCAAAAGACTTTCCAGACTCATAGCATTATGAGCATAATCGATCATCAATGTAAATCGTTTTGAAACAGGAATAATTTCCACGCGTCCCTTTACACGAACTTCTTCCAATGCCTTCTGCATTTTTTCCACATCATTGGTGAAATGACTGCAAATTGCAATGGCACATAATGAATTGTATACACTAAAAGTTCCCGGAACATGGATTTCCACCGGGAAGTTTAATTTTCCTTTTAAGTCATAGGAAACGCACAGACATCCCGGTTTTGTAAACAGCTGAATGTCTTTGGCTGTAAAATCATAATCACCATTTACACCAAAGGTTTCCAAGTCACAGGTGTGTCCATCCAAAACCTGTTCAATAAAATCAGCGTCCATATTTACAATTCCATGCTTGCACTGACGCAATAATTTTTTCTTACAATTCAGATAATCATCAAAATCCTTATGTTCATTTGGACCAATGTGATCCGGTTCAATATTTGTAAAAATACCGTAATCAAAAATAAATCCGGAAACGCGGTCCTGCATCAGTCCCTGAGAGGATACTTCCATAACCACGCATTGGCATCCTGCATCCACCATCTCACGAAAGGTTTTCTGAACAACAAAAGATTCCGGCGTTGTATTATTTGCCGGAGTCACCTTGTCTCCTACAATTGTTTCAATGGTTCCAATCAAACCAGTCTTAATTCCAATGCTTTCCAAAACAGAACGAACCATGTAGGATGTCGTAGTCTTTCCTTTAGTTCCGGTAATCCCAATGGTTTTCAACTCCTTCGCAGGATTTCCAAAAAATTCAGCAGACATACAAGCCAAAGCATATCTGGTATTTTCCACTCGAATCACTGTTAAGCCTTCCGGAATTTCCACTTCTTCCATTACAACAACTGCCGTTGCACCTTTTTCAAACACCTGGGATACAAACTGATGACCGTCAAAGCCGGCACCTTTAATACAAACAAACACGTCACCGTCTTCTACTTTTCTGGAATCATTCTGCAACTGATTTATTTCAATTTCATCACTTCCGGAAATTATTTCATAAGTCAATTGTTTCAATAAATCTTTTAGTTTCATATCTCACTCCATTCTGTCGCCAATAGCGGCTCTATCTTACCATGGATATTCTCCGGTAAATACAATTGTAGCAGGTCCGGTCATATAAACCGTGTTTTCTTCCCTGTTATATTCAATCAATAAATCACCGCCCAATAAATGTACGGTAGCTGTTGGTTTTGATTTTCCGTTAATTACCGCAGCAACAACACTGGCACATGCTCCTGTTCCACAGGCAAAAGTTTCTCCGGATCCTCGTTCCCAAACACGCATTTTCATATGTGTATCATCCAGTATCTGAATGAATTCCGTATTTACACGATCCGGAAACATTGAGTGCTTTTCAAAGTTCGGTCCGATGGTTTCAATATCCAGACCGTCTGTATCTTCAATAAAGGTTACCGCATGTGGGTTTCCCATGGACACACAGGTAATTCCATATTCTTTTCCGAGAACAGAAACTGGTTCATTGATAACCTGTTCCTTTTCTGAAATTACAGGAACATTTTTTGCAATCAGTTCCGGTGCCCCCATATTCACTCTGACGGTTTCAACCTTCCCATCCTTCACATGAAGCTGAAGCGTTTTAATTCCTGCAAGAGTTTCTACAGTAATTTCTTCCTTATCTGTCATTCCATAGTCATACACAAACTTTCCAACGCAACGAATTCCGTTTCCACACATTTTCCCTTCGGATCCGTCTGCATTGTACATGCTCATTTTAAAATCAGCCACTTCGGATGGATTAATGACAATCAAGCCGTCAGAACCAACACCGAAATGCCTGTCGCTGATTTTTATAGCCAAAGCATTTGGGTCATCAATTTTATTCTGAAAGCCATCAACATAAACATAATCATTTCCACAGCCTTCCATTTTTGTAAACTTCATAGTACCTCCCCAATTACATCATTTTGCTGGATTATTTCT
>JAILRZ010000126.1 GCA_024697845.1 Eubacterium sp.
AATTCGCAAAATGTTCTATTCTTGTTTTTTGGAATACAGAGTACTATCGCTTTCTTATTCGCCTCAGCCCAACATGCTATCCAATTTTTTTCCTCATAATATAAAAAGCTATACTCAAAACCTGCATTATCTTTTCCAAGAATTATTCGATATACTCCGTCTGTTTCTTTAAATCCGTTCTTTTTAATGTAATTCTTTGCTTTGTTAAATGCCTGTGTTCGTGTCATACCGCTCTTTTTCACGGTAATCTTACAACGATATTTTTTCCCCTTATACTTGGCAGTAATCGTTGCCTTTCCTTTTTTCTTTGCCTTCACAATCCCCTTCTTGGATACAGTTGCAACTTTTTTCTTCGAAGAGGTCCATTTAACTTTTGAAGCTTTTGCGTTTTTTAACTTAAGCTTTAACTTTTGACCTACATTTAATTTTGCACTTTTCTTACTAAGCCTAATTTTCTTTGATGGTTTACTTGTTGTCTTTTTAGTTGCATTAGAATAAGTTCCGTATACTGCTGCAAAACCGGCATAATTTGATATCCCATTGCAGCTCCAGGTTGCATTGTTTGAGCAAGTAATCGTATAAGTTCCGGCTGATAAAACCTTTGAAGGGAATACATCCCACCACTGATTATTGTAACGCCCCACTGCATTCCACGTTCCGATTGTCTGTGTGCCCTTTTTCAATGTAATTGTTCCCGGAGTAGCTCCGACTCCGTTGTTATAGTGATAGAGCGTTATCGCTTTTAGACTAAGATTTTTCCCACTAGGCACTATAAAAGTTGTCGCTTGTGATGGACCGGACATTACCTGTGTTGTATTAACATTACTCCAATATTCCCTATAATTACTTATATCATCCGCATATACACTGGCTGGTTCATATGCAGTCATCGTAGAGACAATCATTGCGAGTACCAACACAAAAGCCATTGATTTTTTAATTCTGTTCATCATATTTCTCCTCCTTTGCTATCCGACCAATAATTAAATAATTATTTGACCTTACTCTTATTCAATTGTAATCCGCTCTTAAATAATTTCTAATTTCAGATTACCATATCTGTAGTATGTCAACAACTGTTTTTTCATTGATTATTACAGTTCACAAAGATATTGTCGTGAAAGGAAAAAATCAATTATCCGGGTACTTCTACTGCAAGGCTCTGTAATGATTTGTAACATTAACAAAAACCACTGATTAACGGTGGTTTTTATTTGTTAGAATATAAAATTTTGGGGGTACACGAGGTATGGAAGCCTCAGCCCTTTCCGTCCCGAGACTAACATGATATTATGGAACGAGAAAGACAAATTCTGTTAGCGAATCAGGTTCCAAACTAGATTCTGCTGCCGATTTTTTATTGTTTGTGGTTTAATTTCCTTATAAAGTAAAGATACCTTCCGCAAGCCCCATCGTCTCTTCCTGGCTTCTCTCCTCATCTCTGTAAATCACTTGGAATCCGGACTTTTCGAATTTCTCATAATTCTCCTTAGAATTAATCCTTGTTAGGATTTCACGATAATTGTCTAGTGCAGCCTGTGGGTCGGGTTCCTCCAACATCAGCTGATAAAGAAACTGCTTTTCCGAATCCGGTCGGTCAAAGAATCGACGCACAGAAATCTGCGGGTCTGCCAGCATCACAATCACATGACTCTTATCTGATATCTTTTGCAATGTCTCAATACTAATATTGGTATCCACAAAGATTTTCTTATCCCGTGCTTCCTTCTCATCCAGTAACTTCTCAATGATCTGCAGTTCAATAATTTCACATTCCTTTGCAACATCATTAATCCACCGGACATATTCCTCCGGTGTTCTTCGAATAAATTCATGCCAATCCTGAAGGTCCCTGGTATAGGTAAGATTCGGAAATTCCTTGCTATCTAGTTTCGGCAATTTTTGATCATGGTAATTTTCTTCCAATGCAATTCCCTGATATCTTTCCGCCAGATTTTTTACTAACGTGGACTTTCCGGCATAAGCATTTCCAATCACAAAATAAACATTTCTGAACTTCAGTTTTTGTTGAATCATTTGTAGCACACGAAGTTCTCTTTTGATCATGATTTCGTCAAAAAAGTTATCACTCTGATAATCACGATTCGCCTGAATTGCCTTCCCAATATCAACGACTCTTAAGACAAACTCTGCTTCTTTCTCATAATCGTCCAATTCCTGACTTGCAAGCTGATTCTCCACCGTGCAAAAATAGTAATAATTCTCCTGCTCGAAAACGTTATTCTCACTTTCATCACTCTTCTGTCTGCGAAGTACACTCCCAAATTCTCTAATGCTCTCTGGGATAACTATCATCCCGACTTCTTCTCTGACTTCACGAATCAGTGCTTCAATCTTATTTTCATCATCATGAATTCCACCACCGGGAAATTTGTAGTACTTTTCTTTTTTGCTGTAAACAAGAGCTATCTTGTTCTCCTGCAGAATAATCGCCCTGGCTGACGGTCTTCGAAAAACCTCATCAGTTTCCTTATAATCCTTCAAGTCTATTTCAAAAAGTCTCTCCATCTTCTCTCCCCTTATTCTCTATTTTTGGTTGTAGTCTTATTTCATAATACAAATATTCTCCTGCAATTGCAAATGTCCATACCCCTTTCTTTGATATGCCCTTCGAATTCCATTATGTCCGATTTCCACAGATTCCGGTTTCTTCCGCGGATCCCAGGTCACAAAGCCGATTGGCTCTTGCCCTACACATGTTACCAAACCATATTGCTCGGCACAAACACCAAAAGCAGCTATGGCCTTAAAAACCATAACTGCTTTTCATTCACTAGATTATTATTTCACAACAATCTTTGTACTGGCTTTCACTTTTTCAGAAAGCTTCAGTTTCCGGTTCTTCTTTGATATTTGTCAATTTAAAGAGCTGAGCCCCGTAAAATGGATTAGAAGTTCCTACATAAAGCCCCTCTTCAGTTGGCTGCAAAGTACGTCCACCATAATTATAGCGATCACCAAATCCATCCTTTGTTACAACGGTGAAGTTTTCACCATCAGCGGTCTTAAACATATCAAATCCCTGTACTTCATTGTTTACACGAGAAGCAATGTAGTTGTACATATATAATGTCTGCCAGTCAACTTCTCCTAATGCCATGACAACACTTCTCACAAGATTTTCAATATTTTCCCGACTGATTAAACTGTCATTCGGAGCTTTTACCACAGGAATTGCTTTTTCGTTTCCTTCCAAATACACTTCCGCTTTGTCATCAAGCTGTTTTGAAAGAACAAGATATTCCTTATTAACCTTTTCAACTTCTTCCGGTTCTAATTTTTCTGAAGACTTTTCAATCAGTTCTGCCAAAGCAATTACAATGTTTGCAATTCTTTGAACTCTTTCATCTTCGCTCTGATCTAAGTTAAATGCCTTCATTACCTTAGCAATATTTACAATGCTTTTTGATTTATCTTCAAGATTTTCCTTGTCAACACCCAGATCTGTGTACTGTGTCAGATATCTGTAAATTACTGAAGAATCCATTGTAGTAATATATAATTCTCCATCATATTCAGCTGTACGCCACAGATATTCATTACAAGTTCCTTCCATCAATTTTGAGAAGTTTTCAACTTTTTCAAATTTTCCTGTTTCCTTGTCTAATACCCAAAGACTCTGTGGATGACTTAAAGTCATATACATTGTATTCTGGCTTTCTTCTCCTACTGCCGGACGTCCCTTATAAACAATAAATCCATGGCTATATGGAAGTGTTGCATAAATATATCCGTCATATGAAACAATATCCCAGATTGGGCTTGTAATCTGACTCTTTACTGCAGGATCCTTTGCATAGATTGGATCAAAATCGCTAAAATCTGCAACTCTGTCCCATTTTGAAGGATTTTCTTTATCCATCTTTAAGATTGCTAATTTTGCAGCGTTTTCGTATTCCTCTGTAAGTTCTTCTGTAGAATCTACACCACCGAAGTATAAGTTTCCTTCATATTCACAGGCTGCTCTCATACTTGTTCCTGATGTTGCTTCGTAAACTTTTTCGATATTTTCATCCTGGTCAATTCTGAAAATATTATTTGTGGTCCCTGCATATGAACCAATATAAATATCTCCATTATAATTAATCGCCATACGATAAGATGTTCCTACTTCTCCCGTAGCAAGAACTTTCATTTCTCCGGTCTTTCTGTCGTAAGAAATGATATCTCCACCTTCAATCAGTCCGTCGAATTCTCCCTGTCCTCTGTCCTTGTTTGAGATTTTTTCAACAGTAAATGCATCTGTTTTCACTCTTACTTCTGTCACCTGCTCATCTGCATGAACCTTAGACATTGGTAATGTAATCCCTGTGATTACAAGGGCTGTTGCCAAAAGAAATGACATTCCCTTCTGAAAAATTTTTCTCTTTTTCAACATAATTTCCCCCTCTTCTACACTGGTATGTTTTTCCAACACTTAAAACTTTTTGTAAAATGTCTGTTCTATCCTATCAGATAGAAAAAGATAGTCAATCTTTTTTTTAAAATATAAAAAAAAAGAGCACATCTAAATGATATGCTCCTTGTTCTCCTATAATGCATCCGCAAACTTTTGTCCATTATTATCCATATTACAGCCTATGACAAAATCAATAATCTCCTGTAACTGCTGCGTCATAAATTCTCTGGTATAAGCTTCCATATGCCCAATGGCGCGTTCGTTGTATTTCTCTCGTTCCTCTGTAGATTCAAGCACTTCCTGATGATATGCATACATAATTTCCATTTGTTCTTTTAACTCATCGAAATACTTCTTTGCCTCATCAATTTGATCCAAGCGAATCAACGCGAATATAATGAACTTATAAATGTCTCGCATAAAACCTCTGCAATATAATTTCAATTCTTTCTTCTTGCAAAATGTTTCCATTAAAGAAAGTGCCCACTGCCCATGAGAAACAGCTTTTTCCGGTTGTCCCCATGCGTAACTTTGAACTGCATATAAATTTTCCTTATTGACAGCTCTGACAAAATTCTGGAGATTCATTGTCAGCACTTGATCCATTGCGTCGAATCCGTTTTCGAACAACGCCAATTGTGCCATTATGCTTTCTTGCAAACGATTTGACTTTATGGTTGGAAGTTGGTCAATATGCTCTTTCGCGTAGGCATAATTTCCATCGTGAATGTAAATCCATGCAAGTGCAAAGTGTGCTCTCTCATTCCATTCCTTCTCATCTGCAAAGCGAATTGCATTGGAACCGTATTTAATTGCAAGCTCTCTAAACTCCGGCCATCGTTCCACGGCAAAATGATTGAAATGAACAAATCGACTTAAGTTCGCAACCTGTTCAACATAATATACCGAATAAATGTAATTGTCCGGATCTTCATAAACTTTCTTTAACATAAACTGGCATTTTGCCAATGCCGCTTCTTCCTGATTTTCTGCTTCTGCCTCAATTTCTTCGATAGTTCGCTTCAGGTCGATATACACCCGACTATCATACCGGTCTTCGTTCACTCCAAACAGTGCATCTGTGGAAACACGAAGCGTCTTTGCAAGGGGAACAACTAACGAAATATCCGGCATTCCGGTTCCGTTTTCCCAACGACTTACTGCCTGTGGTGTCACACCGACGTGAAGTGCCAATTCTTCCTGCGTCAATCCAAGTTGTTTTCTGATTCTTCTAATATTATTTCCCAATGATTCCATATTTCTTTTCGCCAAGTATCTGGCTTCCTCCATTTCTTTTATCTCGGTACCGTACTTAGAATATATCATTTAGCATCCTGCCCCACAATCAACGCTTTATTACATCAATTCAATTCCCAGTTGAGTTTTCTCATTCTAATTCTAACATTCATAATCTTCGTACAATTTTCTAATCTGCTCCATATCTTTTTTCTCAGACAGTTTGAATCCAAGAATCACTCCCCCAAACCAACCAAAAAGAAATATCATTGGAACACATAACCATAACATCCCTGACCAATCATTCTCCATTTGGCATTCACGAATCAACAATGTCATTATTCCTAATGATACTACAATCCAAAATATCGAAAAAATAATAATTGAAACATCCATACGCTGTTTTACATGAATCGTCGTTCCTTCGGCTGTTTCTTCAAAGGTTCCAACATTAACTGGAGAAAAAGAGTTCACTTTATAAAAATGTTCCGTACTTGGATTTACCGTAATTTTAAATCCTTTTTCATTGACTTTCCCTAGATATTTTGCTTTATCTTTCCAGCCATTCTTCACCACATTCTTTTTTGTGTAACTCACACACTCTCGCTTTTTTAAGTTTGTTTTAATAGTGTATTCCATACGATTACTCCTTCAATCAAAATAAATCCAGCGAGCTGGACAAATAGATTTCTTCCCGTACCTTTAACTGATACTCTGGTTTCGTCATATAATACAGCAGAAATTCAAGAATCATTGCACTCCCAAGACTCCGTCCCTCAATTTTAAAATTTTCAAACCCTTCCAGCGCATAGACGTTCTGAATCTCATCGATTCCAATAAATCCCGGGTTGTTCATTGCATCAGAAAAACGATATCCCCTCTGTGCATTAGGTGAAACACAAATGTGGTCGTCGCAGTCCAAGTCAAGATTCTTCTTGCTAACATTTTCATAGCAATCCTTTCGGGCAAAGCAGTCGAACCAACAACATTCATTGCACAGAAATTCGACCTTTTTCTTTTGCTTGTCCGTCAACCCTCTTAGCTGTTCCAACTTCTTATTTAATCGGAAATCCGGAACTACATACGTAAATTCTTCCCGATTCAGTTCCTTTTCAAACGCCTTAAAATCCGTCAGAACTTTCGTAGTGGAAGAAACAAAATAAAACTCCGGATAATTTTTCTTTAGATAGTCCAAAAGCAAGTCCGAATGAATAATAATTCCATTTTTACCCCCTTTTTCAAACATTCTGCACAGCCGATTACATTCACTGTCTGAAAGATGCTTCTCTTCCAAAAGAGAATTGCTAAAGGTAAGTCGTGCAAATATATCATATTCATTTATTAATTCTAAGACCTTCTCAGGTTGTTCATCGCCAAATCCTACTCTTCCGCCTCCCCACAAGCATTCCTGTGGAGCTCCATAAATTGATCCGATTTCACACCACTCATAGAAATATTCCCTATGTTCCCGAAACAGTGGAAGGAACATCTCATACAAGCCATAAAATTCAAATAATCCCGGAAGATGATAATAAATCTTCTTTTCCATGATTCCCTAATCTCCAAACATAAATAAACTCTCTCTAGTATAACATAATGATTAACGATTTGCGAAGGATTGCTGCCTTTTCACTTCCGAACTGCATATATTGATTTTTTTATTTTGTACTGCATATAAAACGCTCAATTTTACCGCACTGAACGGTATAAATTTCATTTTTCAATATATACTGTTCGCCGAATTTCTAAATCTTCAAAATCATACGGTATAGATTTCATTTTTCAATATATACCGTTCGCCGAGTTACTAAACCTCCAAAATCATACGGTATAAATTTCATTTTTCAATATATACCGCTCATCAAACTCCCGAAATTCAAAAACAGTACGGTATAGATTTCACTTTTTTATATATACTGCTCATCAAGTTCCCGGATTTTAAAAACAGTACGGTATAGATTTCACTTTTTTATATATACTGCTCATCAAGCTCTCGGATTTTAAAAACAGTACGGTATGGATTTCACTTTTATATATATACTGCTCACCAAGCTTCCGAAGTTCAAAAAAAGAACGGTATAGATGATATTTTTCACCATATACCGTTCTCCACGCAATCACCGCAAAGATGTGCCCTTTTAATAACTTAAACTTTCAAGAAATTCTTTCATTGTATCCTGAGAAACCACTCCATAATAATGGTATTCCACTCCCTCGTAGACAATCACTGCTTCTGTCATATCTCCGGTTTCTCCAACCTGGTCTTCCCATTCTACCGGCATACCCGAATTCTTAATCGTTGTAATGATTGCTTTTGTGTGAATTTTTTTCAACTCATAAACCTGGGATACTCCGTCAAATTTTTCCTTGTATCCTTTATAGTTCACTTCCCCGTCATCAGATTGGTCTGTGTTTTTGTTTCCGCGAACGGTGATTTCAGCAGCAATCGGTGTTTGATACTTAGCACCGGATTCAAATTGAATCCCATTATTCACATCCCATTCTTCAAATACCTCAGTATCAACATTTTTCAAATCTCCAACTGCATAAAAATCATCCATCAAAAGGACACCATAAAGTTCTCCCTTGCCAGTCAGATGTGGATTATATGAAATCAGATTTTTCTCATCTTCATATGCGTCCTTAGATTTTAACAAGCTGATTCCCAGCTCTTTTTCCACATCAGCAAGAGTGTCGAACTTTTGATTCTGCTTAGCAGCTTTCTGAGAAATTGTCTTATAATCGCCTGCCATTTCCACCGTTTCATTATTCACTGTAAATTTACTTGTAAAACCACTAATGAAATCATTCACCGCTCCATTGACTGCCGGAATCTGATATACACCAACAACCAAGGCAAACACTGCTGCCACACTGGCCACTTTCACGAAAGAAATCTTTCTGGTTTTCTCATTATTTTGTACTGAATCTAAGATTCTTTGATCCATCTCCTTTGATGTCTCCATTTTTTCATATATGCTTTTATATTCTTCCAATTTCATAGACATTCTCCCTACTTTTCTAGTTCAAGTTTTAATAGTTCCCGACCTTTTTTCAATCGCATTTTTACCGCTGATTCTTTTACTTGAAGAATCTCAGCAATCTCGCCACACTTGTATCCTTCAAAATAATGCAGGTACATTGCCGCTTTTATTTTCTTCGGCAATAACAGCACTTCATCTAAAATTTTGCATTCCTCTCTTGTCATCCCCCAGGCTTCCAAGTCTTCCACTTCAACCCTGTTTTTATTCCAATGCAATTTCAAATGATTCTTACAGTGATTCACTGTAATCCTTATCATCCATCGTTTTTCGTGTTCTTCACTTTCAAACTTCTCCGAATGGATATACATTTTATAAAAAACCTCCTGCAGAATGTCTTCCGCATCTTCTCTGTTTTTTACATAAGTGAATGCAATTCGAAATAAAAGATCTTT
>JAILRZ010000171.1 GCA_024697845.1 Eubacterium sp.
GGCAAAAAATTCCAAGGCAAACCGTTATGATATTTATCGTGCAACGGAAACAAAGAGCGGAAAAATGAGCTCTTACAAGCTGATTAAGTCTGTAAGTGCTTCACATACTACATATGATGACAGTAAATTACAGTCTGGTAAACTTTATGGTTACAAGGTTGTAGCAAAGAGAACATCTGGCTCTTTAAATGCTTTCAGTAGTGCAAAAGGGGTAAAGGATATTACGAATCTGACTGCTCCAAAAAAAATAAAACAGAAAAAAGCTTCTGATAACAAAATTAAACTGACATGGAAAAAAGTTCGGAATGCAACCTGCTACGAAGTATACCGGGATGGTAAATTAATTAAGACAACCAAAAAGACAAAATATACAGATAACTATGACGGGGAAGCTGCAACAATTCAGTACTCCGTAAAAGCTGTAAGAAAATGGCATAAGAAAAAATTCAAGAGTGCTGCTGCAGAGGTTGATGCCTATAGTGGTGACGTTATGGATGGAACATGGGTAGAAGTATCCATTAAAAAGCAGATGCTTTATATGTATGTTCATGGAAAGTTATATGTAAAGACTCCGGTTGTTACAGGAAATGCCGGTGCATTATCTACAACAAAGGGACATCATCATGTATTGAGTAAATCATCTCCATCCAGACTGACTGGTTCTTATGCTGGAAAGTCCTGGGATGTTACTGTTAATTACTGGTTAGGATTTACCGGTGACGGACAGGGAATTCATGACAGCACATGGCGTTCTGCATACGGCGGAAGCATTTACAAGGGAAATGGATCTCATGGTTGTGTAAATACACCGTTGGGAGCGATGAAGAAAATTTACGAAAAAGGATATATAGGGATGCCTGTCATCGTACACTAATCGCTGGGTCGATTCATTGTCGGGATAGGACTTAAGGAAATATTTATGTTTAAAGTAATCAATAAAGACGGTGAAGCAAAGCGTGGAGAATTTCAGACAGTTCATGGAAATATTCAAACACCGGTATTTATGAATGTGGGGACAGCTGCCGCTATTAAGGGAGCTGTTGCTGCGGAGGATCTGAAAGAAATCAAGTGTCAGGTGGAATTATCAAATACTTATCATCTTCATGTCAGACCTGGAGATCAAATTATTAAAGAATTGGGTGGCTTGCATCAGTTTATGAATTGGGACCGGCCAATCCTTACGGACTCTGGTGGGTTTCAGGTGTTTTCCTTGGCAAAACTTCGAAAAATCAAAGAAGAAGGAGTATATTTCAATTCTCATGTAGATGGTAGAAAAATCTTTATGGGGCCGGAAGAAAGTATTCAGATCCAGTCAAATCTTGGTTCTACGATTGCTATGGCGTTTGACGAATGTCCATCGAGTGTAGCAGATAGACGTTATATCCAGAAATCTGTAGATCGTACGACCCGTTGGTTAGAACGATGCCGGAAAGAAATGGATCGATTGAATGGACTAGAGGACACGATTAATACGAAACAGATGCTTTTTGGAATCAATCAAGGAGGAATCTACGAAGACATCCGAATTGAACATGCCAAAGCAATTTCTCAGATTGATTGTGAAGGTTACGCGATTGGTGGCTTGGCAGTTGGTGAGAGTCATGAAGAAATGTATCGAGTAATTGAGGCGGTTGTACCTCATTTGCCGAAAGATAAACCGGTTTACCTTATGGGGGTTGGGACCCCGACCAATATTTTGGAAGCGGTAGATCGTGGCGTAGACTTTTTTGATTGTGTCTATCCGTCTAGAAATGGACGGCACGGTCATGTTTATACCAATCATGGGAAAATGAATCTTTTTAATGCGAAGTACGAAAAAGATTTAAGACCAATTGAAGAAGGTTGCGGATGCCCTGCGTGTCGCTTGCATTCCAGAGCCTATATCAGACATTTATTAAAGGCAAAGGAAATGTTAGGCATGCGGTTATGTGTCTTGCACAATTTATACTTTTATAATACAATGATGGAAGAAATTCGGGAGGCGATTGCTTCCGGAACATATCAGTCTTATAAAGCCGCAAAAATCGAAGGCTTTAAAGGAAATGCACAGAACTAGGAGGAAGTGAAATGTTATTAGCAGCAAGTCAGTCCGGTGGTGCCGGAAGCTTTGGGATTGTTGGAATTGTTTGGTTTGCAGTGATTATCGGAATGATGTATTTTATGATGATTAAACCGCAGAAGAAACAGGAAAGCAGACAAAAAGAATTAATGGATAGTATTGAAATCGGCGACAGTGTTTTGACAACCAGTGGATTTTACGGAATGATTATTGATATTCAGGATGATACAGTTATTGTTGAATTTGGAAATAATAAAAACTGTCGTATTCCAATGCAGAAGCAGGCGATTGTGGATGTGGAAAAGGCAGATGCATAAGAACTGAACATTTTTTATGAAAGACAGGTAGTTGTACCTGTCTTTTTTTGAGGTAAGCGGTTGAAAAGTGACTTTATTTGCTGTATAATTTAACAGTTACTGTAGGTTTTTATACGTTGAAATCCATTGATGGATTTGAAATTGTTAAAAACAGTACAATCTATAATAGAAAAGAGGAACTCATATGAATTTTAATGTTGCAGTGATTCCAGGGGATGGAATTGGACCGGAAATCGTCGCTGAAGCACAGAAAGTTCTTGACACCGTAGGGGAGAAGTTTGGACATTCTTTCAACTATACAGAAGTTGATATGGGTGGTATTTCCATTGACAAACATGGTGTTCCATTAACCGATGAAGCTTTGGCAACAGCAAAAGAAAATGATGCTGTATTATTAGGAGCTGTCGGCGGTGTCGTCGGAAAAGACAGCTGGTACGATTTGCCACCAAATTTGAGACCGGAAGCAGGATTGTTAGCAATTCGTAAAGGATTAAATCTTTTTGCAAACTTGCGCCCGGCATATCTTTACAAAGAATTAAAGGATGCTTGTCCGTTAAAAGCAGAAGTTGCGGATGCAGGCTTTGATATGATTATTGTAAGAGAATTAACCGGTGGTCTTTACTTCGGAGAGCGTAAGACAGAAGAAGTAAACGGTGTA
>JAILRZ010000185.1 GCA_024697845.1 Eubacterium sp.
TCCCGGGATTTATTATTCACCAGATAAATCTCAATCAATTCTGAAGGATATGTAGATTCTGCAATGGACTTGATACATCCAAATAACGTTGCTTCACTATTATAAATTGGAACAATAATTGTAATTTCCGGATATCTCCCCTGAATTTCCACCTCTTTTTTCTTTCGTCCCTTTGACAATAGAATAAAGAATCCTAAAAACGCCGGAATTATCTCCATAATAATCGGAATAATAATCCACGTCAGCCAAAATATGAAGGACTTCGAAAGCATTAGTAACAAATCACTCATCTTCTTCCTCCTTCTCATATGAAAACTGTCCCACTTTTTGTCTTTCGATATGTGGCTTTGTAAACACTGAAAAGTATAAATATACAGTCAATGCATAAAAGACAATTCTTCCAAAAATGGAATGAGCAAAATAGAACCAATCATTTCCACCATAATAGATAATGATGCAGATTGTAAAAATACGAACTACATTTGCCACGAAAATAAATAACACACCTAAAATGGAATATTTAATTTTTTCTTTTCCACTATAAATTTCAAAGAACCACAACAGAGCCAAAAAGGCCATGATTTCAATGACACCGGAACACTCAAAATCCACATATAAAGAAATGGATGCCGTATTCTTTGGAATAAATAACATACAATACCGGTAATAAGAATCATATAATCCCGTAAGTTCCCCAACCAGACCGGATACATAAGCTACTGCCCGCATCATAGGAACTACAATCCATCCCTCAATCCACAGCAACATAAAAATAAATGTTCCAACAGTTCCTGTTATATATCTGAAAAATTTTAAATTTGCACGTTTTAGCGTCCATACGATATACAGCCATACCAGAAACGCCAAAATTTCTAACAATAACATATTTCGTTTCTCTTTCTACCTTTTATGTGTAACTTTTTTTCTGCTAAGGAGAAATACTGCAAGCAGTACACTTGCAACGGAAATCCCAATCCCAAGGAACGGCATTGTTGAAGTTGCCGTACTACTGATTCCGTGGTCAAACAGATTCGGATTCATCAAAGTGATTTCCTTTACATCATTTACATCAATTCCAAAAACAGTTTTAAAAATTTCCTTCGGCACCTGAACCTCTACTTCATCCGGTCCATTGGAATACACTGCTAATTTTGCAGCCGCACCAGGAATCAATGTATTATCAATTAACGGAGCCGTTCGATTCTTGTAATAAACTTTTAAATCATACTGATTTGGTGAAAGGTTATATTGTGGCAATGTTCGGTCATCCATCATTGTCAAATTGATTGATACTCCATAATCCCCAACTGACAATAAATATTCATTTCCATTCATCGGATCATTCCAGCCACCAATCATCTTCACATGAAAATAAATATTATCATCATCCATTGCAATACTTAATGAACGACAATTTGATTCATTCCTCTGATCCTCCGGCATATTCCAGTTTGTTACAAACACATGAGGATAATTCTTCCAGTCATCGAAATTTCCATCAATGGTTATTTTTCCTGTATCGGAATGGATTACAATTTCCTCCGGCGTTTCTTGCTGAATAGTTGTCTCTTCAATTACAGACGGTGTTTCATTTTCATTGGAACCTAATTGAAGCGTTTGAGTATTACTGTAATCCGTAAAGAATCGCACAGAATCGACTTCTCCAAAATCATCCAGCGGAATGACTAGTTCATACTGATAGGTTCCATTCTTATCACGCTTTCCATGCGCCCCTGAAACTTCTGTATAACCATTCTGTTTTCTAATAGTTAAATCTGATTGATTTCCATTGGAAGACGACTGAGTAATTACCAGCACATGTTCCTCACCGTTCTTTAAAATCAATGTTGGCATCGTATTTGCGTAGTAGGTTTCCCAACTGTTTTTGGATTTTTCCTTTGCATACATATACAACTTATTATCTTTTCGAACGAATGCAACTTCCTGATAGAAATCACTGTTAATGGCTGTTTTCTCGATGCTATTCCAATCCCTGAAATTCCCATCAATTTCAATACTGGCAGCCTGAACCGGAAGAATCCATAACATTCCCAAACATAATCCTGTAATTATATTCCCAAATAATTTCAATCCTGCTCTCTTTTTCATCCTATCATCTCCTCACTTATAGGATTGCCGAAGCAATTCCCCTCACGCTTCTTTGCCAGATAATTGACGCCGATATATAATAAAGCTCAGCATCATCACAAACATCATAAATATACTGATTCCAACACCGATTTTGAAATTGTAATAATCAAATGTCAATTTGGTTTTTCCTTTCTGAACCATCAGCATATTGTTTACATTTCGCATTTTTTCACTACCGCGAAATACCTTTTGGTATGAAATCGGAACGATTAAAGAATCCTCCTCGCTATCCACTTCAATCTGATTATATCGGTAGGATACCTGAATTCTTTTTAATTCCCTCATAGGACAGATTCCTTCTTCCAATCCAAAAAAGTCATCCAGAATAAATTGGATTGAAATATCATTTGCCTCAATCACATGATACAAAATGTTCAGTCCCATAAAATGCACGCGTTCCAATTTGGTTCCTGCATAAGGAAGAACTCTTCCGGCTATTTCGCAATAACCATCCACTTTTTCAAGATTTTCTACATACACCGTATTCCACTCACGATAATCTTTATAGAATTTCCTCGGAACGATCTTTCTGTCTTTATAAATAAATTCCGGAAAACATTCTTTAAAAGACACCGTCTGTGCCGTTACCCCTAAAAACTTTTGCCGATTGGTTAACGGATCGGCCGGTAGCGAATCCATATCGATATAAATATCAATTCCCTGTTCCGCCAGTGCTTTGATTTTATTTTGTGCATCTTCCAGTTTCTTGTAGGTAAATCCTGACAGATAAATCTTTTTATATTTTTTCAACCGTTCCAGGGAATAATCATCCAAATCGTTACTTTCCCCATCTTCAAAATAAGGATAAATCAAAGAAACATTTCTGGCAGATTTTCCTATGGCCAGTCCTTCATATCGGGTTACGCTTCCCATATTACGATTCATATCCTTATGGAAAATCAAATATTTTTGTTTATAGTTTCCTTCGATTTGCTTGTAACCGTGTTTTTTGCTTGCCTCATCCAGCTTTTCCTTATCCTGTTGAGAAATAATCAAACCTCTCAGATTAAACAGAATTGTGTCACAGCCCATCTCAATGCTTCGATCAAAAATGTAATCAAAGCGTTTCGTGTAAACCGCATATTTCAGCATCTGAATATTATCGGTAATCACATTATATTTCATTGAGGATTTATTGGAAAAAATAATATCCTTCCCCTTGCTCACCATATAATATCCCGGATATGTCGCTTCCTTATCAATATCGATATACAACAGGTTATCTGTCGTAGTCTGCTCTGCCTGTTCTGTTGCAATCTTGATTCTTTCATTTTCTTCATACAAAGACGTATCTTTCGTATGTAACACTGCCTGCATTCGATAAACATTGCTGATGCCCAAAACAATTAGCATTAGCAGTAAAACTTTATGACTGCATTTTTTCCATTCCATTAGAATAAAAATAATTGCAACATACATAATGATAACCGCTACAGGCAATTGATATAATGCAACCAATCCTGCAATCATCCCAATTACAGCATACATCCGAATCTGCTTGTATGAAAAAAACATACATCCTACCATCAAAAAGAATAGTGTGATTCCAATGTAATAACCATTGTTATTCGTATAAAATTCCGGAATACTTCCGTTTTTGTAAGCACTATATAACCATCCTGCTGATAAGCCCAAGGCCATGATCATGCATCCCACGGTCATAATCAGTTTCTTGTCTTCCTTGATGTAGAATACTTTGACCAGGAAAATAATGAATATCCCTGCAAATGCAACAATTGCAACGGACAAGTCCGCCAAAACCATCAGCCACATGGAAAAAATAATTTTTAGCGGCATTAGTTTTCCACGATTTTGAAAGTATTTGGAAATGTAGGCAAAGCAAAATGGTAAAAATGACAATGCCACCAAAACCTTAACATCTCCGGTAATCAGATAATGTCTGCTAATCTCCGGTAAAGAAAACCAAAGGATTCCGCAGAAAAATCCGATTTGCGCTTTATCGTATACTCTTCCCCAAAATGTAAATCCACAAACCGTAACACAAAATACTACTGATAACGCTGCAACATAACCTAAAATCATATTTCCTCCAAACAGGAATCCGATTGTTGCCAGTAAATAGTAGGTCAACGGTTCACTATGCATAAACATCATATATCCGTCATACCAGGACTTCATATAGATTGGGCTGATAATTCCTTTTTCCAACTGAGAAAGTAAATATCGCGCCTTTCCTAAATGAATAAATAGTTCTTCCGTATTTTCCAATATTTTTGTTTGTTTTAAAAGAAAGAATACACCAATAGAAAGAAGAATTGTTGAGAAAATGTAAATTAGAATCTCTAATTTATTGACCCCGCTCTTCTTAATAAAACCATAGGAATCCAATGCGTAAACGGTTCTGCTTCTTTCAGAGCTGTATTCCTCATCAATGAACTGTTCCGAAGTTTTCTTTTCCTTTTTGGTTTTCTTAACGGCTTCCTTCTCACACAGTTCTTTCACTTTTCTTTTTTGATTTTCTGAAAACTTCTCCAGCACATCATCTTTTCTTTCATGAATGAACTGTCTCAGTTTTCTTTCATACTCACTGGTTTCTTCCTCAACTGTCCCCGTCGCCAAAAAATCCGATACAATGTATTTTCGCGAAGGTGTTTCTCCTACGGCAATGCTATCGATTACAAAATCCTCGCCTGCCAATATTTCCTTCAATTCCTGAAAAAAGACATATGCCATATCTTCTATCGTAGCTTCTGTATTCCGGAATTGTTCCTGTTCATTGATATATACTCCTTCATAATTGCTAAAGTATTTTTCAATGATCCGTTCGTTATCATTAAACATTGCAAATTCTTTCTGAAAATCCCGAACCAGGATTTCGATTTCCAACGTATGATGATGGCGCGGATTACTTCCCATAGAATGAGAGATATTCAGTTTTGTGCGATATTTGTAATAATATTCTCTATTCAAAAATCCATACCCCAATAATAAAAATGCATAGAATAACTCAATTTTATTTTAATACATTCTTCGACTTTTTTCGACCTTTTTTCAGAAACTATAATATTATTTTCAAAACAATATCCTCTTTTATATCATATCAACATCATCAAAAACAAAGAACTTCTATTATTCATATCCTTAGCGTTAATATATGAAAAAGGCCCACAGCTTCATGCTGCGAGCCCTTAAGGTTTTTTCCTGCTTCCATCTACGATTTCACTTTGACTTTTTTCACCGTGGACCATTGTCCAAACACAATAATCTTGTTCCTTTTAACATATCCTCTTACCTTTACATACAGTTTTTTTCTGTTTTTTAGTTTTTTATTTTTTACAATAAGGAATGTCTTATTCTTTTTGATATATTTTCTAAACAATGCCCTTTTATTTTTCTTCGCATTCTTTTTGCTTTTAAATACAGCGATTTGGTAACCTTTTATTTTCGATATCTTCCTGATTTTTAGTTTTAGCTTCTTTGCTGTTTTTTTCTTTGCATAAACCTTTTTTATTTTCACCCGACTAATTTTTCCTTGTCCTTGAGTTTCCTGCTGACTCGGGTAATTCTTCCGATCATTCACGGCTTCTGCAGTGGTCTCCACTTTTGTTGGTGGCAAAGTTGTTGAAACCTCTGTTTGTGGTTGCGTAGGTTTATGGGTTACTTCTTCAGTGGTCGTTTCTCCCTTTTTCTCCTCAATTCGTTTATACTCCTCACCCTCAGGGGTTAGTGAATTATTTGTGATGTCAAAAAGTCTTGTGTAAGCAGTTCCATCGATATTATCAGAATAATCCACAAACCACGCATACCGTTCAACATAATCGAGAGATTCCAGCATCTCACCCACCTCTCTGATATATTTCCCGGCAATGTCATGATTCATATCCTGATATAAATGATAACCCCACCACTGCGTTGAAACATCTACATTTCCAATTTCTGTAATCCAAATAGGAATGCCATATTTATTATGAAGTCGCTCCAAAGCCGATTTAAGTGAATTAACCGATGATGGATGTGTAAAATCCTGATAAACATGAATGGTCAAAAAATCAACTCTATATCCTTTCTCCTTAGCCTTGGCCATAAACGAGTCGACCCATTGATCCTCAACTGCGGCTCCTGCAGGGCTTCCTAATCGAAGTCCCGTAGACTCTAGCTGTGGCCATAACTCAATAGCCCGTTCTACACTCATATTTGACTGATCCGACAAATCCGGTTCGTTGAAAGCCAAAAGACAATCATATAATCCTTCTTCTTTTCCCTGTCTTAATCTTGTCATTTCTGCCTCATTAACAGACCATTGTCCCCAAGTCATCGGCACATACTCCAGACCATGTTCCTTTGCCTCTCTGGCCACCTCATCCGTAGCTCCCCAATTATAAAACCATGTGGCACCTATCTTGTTAAGAATCTTAACATCTCTTTGCGTTGCATTACTTCCGCTAGCGTAGTACCAACTTGAAACACCCTTCTTAGATGTTTTTTTCACATCTGCATAAGGATCTGGCGGATATAGATTCAGTCCCACTTTTAATCCCTGCGGACTAATTCCCGAGCCTACAGCTTCACCTTGATCGTTCACTATGTGCGTGATTTCACCACTGACATTTCCTAAAGAGACCGTACAAGCATTTGTTATCTTCGCTGTCACTGGAACTTCTATTGCATTTTCCAGTTTAATATACTCATTCGTGTGAACAAATACTTCATACACGCCTAGTGCTATCGCCTCATGATTTTCTACACTATCGCTGACTTTATACGCTGCATATCCATTTTTATCACTCATCCAATCCGCTTGGGTAGGAACATCATATGGAAGCTCACACTGATAAAAATATACTTTCCCTTTTTCACCATTCCACAAAGTCTGATATTTTTGAAAATGCTCTACAAACAGTCCATAAACTGACACTCCATCGCCATGAACAACCAGTCCATAATCTGCTGTTGCTTCGTTCCAACTGGCCCCTGTTCCATGATCGGCTCGCCACAGCCAAAAATGGTCTCCGATAACATCATTAGAATTAATAATTACTGTACTCTGAACTTTGCCAACCCGAGCTCCTCCAACTCTTGTGAAAATGTCACTTAAAAGAATTGGATTTTCACTATGTCCTATGGCATTTTTGCTTTCACCGATCTGAATTAAACTCTCTGATTCACTGGCTCCTGCTTCTATTATTAACCCTGCAACGGTTACCCCATCATTATCACTTACCTGAATAGCAGTATCTGTATTATCACAAATAATTGTTGCAAGTCCCAATCCTAAAACAACTGTATTCGGATTCGTCACTTTGATTGGTTGGTCTACTCTATATATCCCGGGTGTGAAAATAATATGCTTCCCATTCGTCAAGGCCTGATTGATTGTTGTTGCAGTATCTCGATCCGCTTTAGCAACATAAAACTCCTCGATTCCTATGCTTCTGCCGTCTCCCATGCTTTCTCTGGACCATGAAATATCTGAAGCATCCTCTCTAAGAGAAGGAACAAATACTTTATATTCCCCATCCTCCATATACACAAATGGTTTTTCCCTGATTCTGGCTGTATTTTCCACGCTGGTATAACCATGATATTTGGTATTGGCCCAGTCCTCAGAAGACTCCGGAGCATTGAAGCATCCCTGAAAAAGAATATTCCACACACCGTCATACCAACCATCACTCATATGATTATTTCTTAGATAAAATTGCTGTTGAGACCAGGAACCAGTCTGTCCTTCAACCAATGTATCTGCAACAAATCCACCACTGGCAGACATTCCTATATCGTCCAAATGAAGTTTTCCATTTATATATAATCTTCTAATAGGTGCAGCCTGGGATGCTCCCCACTTAACCTCAGTCGTTTTAGAGCCTGTGTCGATTGCAATGTTTTCGATGCCACGCCAAAAATTAATAAGAACATTTCCATTCGCAGCAGAATCTACATTAACATTAGGAATAGATGTTTCATATGGTGTCGCTCCCAATCCCAAGACCTGTGTGTAGAATCCTACATTAATTTTGTCGATATCATAGTTGCCCGGCTTAAACATTAATACATATCTGTCATCACTCCATTCAGCTTCTGATGCTTTCATCATCTTATCGGAAATACTTTTGATTCTATTATTAATCTTCGACTTGTCATCGTCCGGACTAAAAATATCTACAGTATCTCCCCATAATACTCGATCCATGGAAACAACATCTGAAGTTTCTATCTCCTGATTATTGTTCTTAGCTACGATCCTAAAGTAATATTTATACACAGAATCTGACTCTTCTTCTGTATAATTTGTAGTTGTAACCGTACTCACTTTTTCAAAGTTGCTATAAGCTCCACAACTTTTCCATACTTCATAATTGTCCGCATTTTCTTTTTCATTCCACTGAAGTTTTAGCGTGTTTCCGTCCCTGGTTATCTCTACACTATACTTAAACTCCTTTTCCACTGCCTTTGCCTCCCTATCTGTTATCCCAACGAAGGAGCTAATAACCATAACCCATGCCATTATCATTGCTGTAATTCGTTTCATTGTCTTCTCCTTTTTATCATCCATTTTCTCACGTTTTCAGCTTACATCAACTATCTTATTTTCATTTTACTTGTAAAAATCAATTCTCGCATTGACATTTATAATCATTTTTATTGATGTTTTATGACCTGAAATGTTATACTTACCTTGTAGAAAAAATAAATAGGAGTCGATTATGAAAGATATTTTAAAATCCTTTCTCTATGACTACAATGAGGATGAATTATTATACAAACAGTACTATGAATACCAGAAAAAAGGGAAAACTTATCGCGATTTGATTAAAGACCTTCATGGAGACTATGAATACTATTTAAAAAAGATTACTCCTGAAAATCAGGGTGGATTTCTTCCAACCGTTATTTCTGATGCCAATTTTTTTCAGGGCGAAGACGCAAATAACATTGTGATAACCAAACATAACAGATACACACCCGTTTTTGCTCACAAACATTTGCTATTTGAGATGATTTATGTCTTAAAGGGGAAATGCCTGCAGCACATTAGTCATACGGATATCGAGCTCAAAGAAGGACAATTCTGTCTGGTGGCACCAAACTCTGTTCACTCAATTTCAGTATTTGATGATAGCATCATCCTCAATATTCTTATTCGCCAAAGCACTTTTGAGGATATTTTTTATAACGTTCTTCGAAAAACCAATGCGATTTCAACTTTTTTTAACAACAGCTTATACACCAATAACCCGAATACTTATTTAATAATCGACACCAATAAAGATGAGCAAATTAGGAATTTGGTTTTATCCATACTGCAAGAATACCTGAAAAAAAAGAAATACTATGAAGATGTTCTGGACGGATTCATTCTTGTACTTTTTTCCAAGTTACTTCAACTATACGAAGATCATATTCAGCTCTCGAAAGCCAATTCGCACAATTCCAATGAATTTTCAGATATGCTTTCATACATAAGCAACAACTACGAATCAGTAACTCTTAAAACTTTAGCCAAACAATTTCATTTTTCAGAAGGGTACTGTTCCAGACTTATCAAAAAAAATACCGGAAAATCCTTTACAGAACTCCTTCAAAAGATTCGTTTCAAAATGGCAATGTTTTTCTTGAGTAACACAAACAAAACAATAGCCGAAATCAGTGAAGATATCGGCTATATTAACGTTGAACATTTCAACAGATTATTCAAGAAAAAATTTAATATGACACCTGGAGAATACCGCAAACATAGCAAAGTTCATACCGGACTGCGGTGATTTTTCCTCTATTGGTTCTAGTTTTCTCCAGAAACTTCTATATATTGTCGCCTAAGAAACCTTGGAAAGAAGAACAACCGTCTCAATGTGATTTGTGCAAGGAAATTGATCCACGGCGCAGGCTCTTTCCACACGATAGCCCTGATTCTGTAATATTTCCAAATCTCGTGCAAGACTAGTCGGCTTACAACTGATATAAACCAACCGTTCCACTCCAAAGTTAATAATCTTCTGCAATGCTTTTGGATTAATTCCATCTCTTGGCGGATCCACAATAATCAAATCCGGTTGTTCCTTTATTTCATCAATACACTTTAACACATCACCGGCATGGAATTCACAATTATCCAATCCATTTAACGCGGCATTTTCTTTCGCTGCTTCAACGGCTTCCTCCACGATTTCCACACCGATTACTTTCTTTGCTACCGGCGCAATAATCTGTGCAATAGTTCCTGTTCCACTATACAAATCAAAAATCAGCTTATCCTTTGTTGTTCCAATATATTCTCTCGCTTTTGTATAAAGCACTTCAGCTCCCAGGGAGTTTGTCTGGAAAAATGAGAATACTGAGATTTTGAATTTTAAGTCTAACAGTTCTTCATAAATATATTCTTCTCCAAACAATACTCTTGTTTCATCACTTTGAACAATATCTGCAACACCATCATTAATAATATGCATTACTCCACATAGCTTTGCATCTAAATCCAGATTTTTCAACAATTCCACAAGTTTTGTCAATTCTGCTTTTTCTTCAAACTCTGGATTCGATGTTGTTACTAATCCTACTAATAACTGCTCTGTTTTTGTCGTTCTACGTACAAGCAAGTGTCTCAAATATCCATCATGGCGCATTTTATGATAAAACGGCAATTCCTTTTCTGTACAATAATCCAAAATACAACGAAGAATTTTTTGATAATCTTCATGAACAATCTGGCACTGATCCACTGTCACAATATCGTGAAAGCTGTTTTTCTTATGCATTCCCAATGCAAGTGGTCCGTCTTTATATTCATCACCAAAGGAAAACTCCATCTTATTGCGGTAATTCCATTGCACCGGACTTCCTACGATGCCTTCAAAAACATATTCTGTTTGGATTGCTTTATCCAGAATGCTTTGAACCATTTTACTTTTTAATTCTTTTTGATTTTCATAGCTTAATGTCTGATAACTGCATCCCCCACACTCGCCAAAGTGTGGGCATCTTGGTTTTACATCTTCAATAGGCGATTTTTCCAATACTTCTCTTAACCGACCAACGGCTTTCCCGGACCGTTTCTTTGACACCACAAATTGAACCTTCTGTCCCGGAAGAACTCCTTTGACACTGGCAATTCCTTCTTCACCACAATCTACTTCTCCCTTGTTTGGGAATGCAACATTTGTTACTACGCCCGTATATTCAACACCTTTTTTCATTTCTTCTCCAATCTATATTGTATTTCATTAAAAGGGCAGTTTACCTTATAGCAAACTGCCTCTCATTTGTTATTCTGATAATGCTTTCTGATATTTCAGAACTGTTTCTTCGTCAATACCATACTTCTCAGCTACCTCACGAACTGATATGCCACTTTTTAAAGCCTCAATTACATTAAAACCTATTTCCTGCCCAACAAGAATGCCTTCTTCTCTGCCTTCCTTCTTTCCTCGTTGATATTGTTCTAACAATTCCAACCCTAGTGTCATATACTCCCTCCGCAATTCTGTATTTTTCTTTATCTTATCATATTCTTCCTTAATTGTGTTAGAAAAATCATTATTTTGAAAAATTCCATCTACGGCTGCAAGAAACGTCTTTAAATCTTTGGATATCGTCCCTTTTGTTCCTTTTGTATTTAAGATTATTTTCGTTGTCAGATCTCCATATTCCAATAAATCCAAATCAATTAAATCTTGTTTTATCTTCTCAACAAGTACACTAATAGGCGTGAACAACGAGTCGCCCCTCACACTTTGTGTTCGGGGGCGCGACAGTCGTCGCATAAAAAAAGAAGCAGCGATTCTCTTGTGCAAGCACAAGAATCGTTGCTTCTTTTTTTATGCGACTCGTTGTTCACGCCTATTCTGCTACGAAGTCATCTTCATCGTCATATTCATCATCATAGAAAAGATCATCATAATCATCTTCGAAATCATCAAAATCATCACGATTCACAATTCTGTAGATTCCGTATGCAACACCGGCAACTGCAGCAATAATTGCAATCACACCGGCGATAATTGCGATAATTTTTATTGTATCTTTCTTTTCGTCTTTGGTAATGAGTTTTCCGATTTTCACACCTTTAATAAATTCGTCCATACTGTCACCTCTCCTTAATGATTTAATAGTGTTATTATAACACTGTTAAGGCATTTTTACTACAATTTTTTCAATTTTGCAAAGGAGGCCATCATCATTTTCTGACCCGCTGTATCAAACTGCACGGTCACCTGATAATCTCTTGGTCCATCCTCAATTCCGAGAACTGTTCCCGCTCCAAATTTCTGATGTTCTACTCGATCTCCTACCCCATAATCTACTGTTGATTTCTGCACAGTAAATTCTTTTCCAAAACTTGGCTTCGAAGAAGGACTTCCATAGGCAGGTTTTTTTGACATTGCCTTAAAAGCGCCTTTGTGCTCGCTGGTTGCAAAGGTTCTGTTCCCTCCATAGTTTCTTCCGGAGCCCATATAACCACTTCCTCCGGAATGAGAAAGACTACCTTCATATCCTCCAAAATTACTGAACGCAGGTTTTGTTCTTTCCATTCCTGCAGCAATCCGGTCAGTAACATTTTTACTATTCACAATTTTAGCAGGAATTTCCTTCACAAATCTGGAAATAATATTATATTGTGTTTC